>CAZHPN010000041.1:0-12939 GCA_964534375.1 uncultured bacterium
GCGATGGTCGTCGCCAAGGGGCCGATGATCGACGAGGGCGATCTGTCGTTCCCCTCGGCCGCCGAGGAAGAGCCGGCGCCGGAGCGCGCGCTGCTGTCGCTGAAGGACCTGGAGAAAATTCACATTCAAAAAGTGCTCGAAAGCCTGGATTGGAACATTTCCCGCGCCGCCGACGTGCTCGAGATCGACCGCGTCACGCTGTACAACAAGATCAAGAAATACGGTTTGCGCGATCTGGAAGAATAAGGCCGGATGCCCTGCATTTATCTCATGCCGGCCGGCGGCGTCGGCGCTTCGGTCCTGGAGGCGGTCGCGCCGGCCGTCGCCCGCACCTTCCTGCTCGACGTGCAGATCGGGCCGCGCCTCGCCGACATCGGGTTCGCCTACGACGGCGTCCGCAGTCAATATCACGTTTCCAAGCTGCTGCTCGAACTGATCAAGAACCCGCCGCCGGACGCCGCGAAAATCCTCGGCGTCGCCGACGTCGATCTCTTCCTGCCCATCTTCACTTTTGTCTTCGGCCAGGCGCAGCTCAACGGTTTGGGCGCGATCTTCTCGGCGCATCGCCTGCGCCACGAGTTTTACGGTCTGCCTCCGGAACCCGTCGTGTTCGCCGAACGCCTGCGCAAGGAAGCCGTGCATGAACTCGGCCACGCCTTCGGCCTGGTCCACTGCCTCGATCCGGCTTGCGTGATGCGTTCCTCGACCTACGTCGAAGACGTCGACTTCAAAGGGCTGGAGTTCTGCTATACCTGCCGGCGGCAGCTCAACGAACGGTTGAAATCGCGGTAACGAGACCGGAACCGCGAAGGAAATGAATGAACTGGTCTAAACCGCGAATGCACGCGAATGCACGCGAATAAGAGCCGGCAGACGCATGCCCAGCCGCGATCGTTCACACGGCGTTGAATCCGTTCGGCATAAACAGGCGCCGTGTTTTGTTAAAGCATTCTCTATATTTGTTCACGACCGTTCACAAAAATCCAAAACCTAGGCGCATGAACAATATCCAATTAGAAAAAGGGGGCGGGCCGAAGCCCACCCCCTAAGAACCGACGTTGCGCAGGCGTCAGTGATCCACGTCCGGGAAGTCGGGCAAGCGGTACAGCACCGGCATGCGGTTGACGATCCATTTGGGGAAGCGGCTGATGCGCCGGCAAGGTATGTCCGCCATGGTTAGCCGCGCTGCTACGCGCCGCGGCAACGGAAGCGGAACACATAATTCGACGCTGGTTTGCCCCATTCCGATTATCTGCGCCTTAATTCGAGCGTTTACGCTAGGCGGTTCCGGCCCTCGGCTCTGGCTGGCAGACTTCGTTCGCGATGGCGTGTGGTCCATTGCCTTGAGAGGCGCAACCGCAACCAACGTTCCGATATCATTCTGGCGCATCGCAGACCGCCTCGCCTCCTCCACACTGGCCTTCCGCTTGTTGACAGTCTTGGCCTGCGATCCATGTGCCTTGGTTGATCGCGCAAGCAATCGCCGAGTATCCGTCCCAACATTCGTCGCCTTTTACGCAACAAGCGCCGTTCACGGCCCAACCGCACGGGTTCGATTCGCAGACACCGTTGACCGGCGCAAAGATCTTGAGATACGCTTGCAGTGCAGCGCACTCCACCAAGGAAGCGTCAATACAGCCGCCGACGCTGCAACAGGCGACGGCGGTTCCCCACTCGCACGGGTTGCTCGCGCAAGTCGCGCCGGCATGCCAGGTCGTCGATCCCGCGGTCAAAATACCAAAGTCACAGCCGCCGTTGTTGCAATCAGTTTCCGTGTCCTGGCAACAGAAGCCAAACGCATCGCAGCAAGCCCCCCAGCTATCATCGTTGTCATTGTCATTGTCATTGTCATCGTCGTTGTCGTTGTCGTCGTTATCGTCATCGTCGTCGGCCGGGACCTGCGCGCAGCAGTAGTTATCGCAAACCCAACCTTCGCCAAGCGTATTGATGCACGTCGCCGAATTTTGGCAAGGAAGAGCGCAATCGCACTGCGTCGAATCGTCGTTGTCGTCGTTGTTGTCATCGTCGTCATCATCGTCGTTTGTCTTTTGATACGCCTTGCTTTGCGAATGAGAAAGATCGACGCAGGAGGCTCCAAGCAACAACACAGCTAGGAGCCCGAGGGCCGTGATGACGACTGCCGTTCGCCCTTGGCTCGAATTTCTTCCCCACATGAATCACACCCCACCGCACGGTTTAGGCCTTCGCGTCGTGTCGCGAGCCGCTAGGGGCCGTAGTACAGGATCGTCCCGCCGTCGCCCACGGCGAAAACATCGGACGGCGACGTTCCCCAGACGCAATACAAGAATTCCGACGTGCCGCTGATCATCGCCGACCAGGATGAGCCGTTGTAATGGATGATCGTGCCGGAGTTACCAACGGCGAACACGTCCGATCCGGAACTTCCCCAAATAAACTGCATCCACTGAGTCGTGCCGCTCGACATCGTCGTCCACGAGGAACCGTTGTAGTGCAAAATCTCGCCGGATCCGCTGGGATTTGCCATAGTGCCGACCGCAGAGAATACGTTCGACGAAGAGGTCCCCCATAGGTTGTTGGACTCCACTCCTGTGCCACTCGACATCTCCGACCAGGATGTTCCGTCGTAGTGATATAATGCGGTCGAGCCAGCGACGAACACGTCTGAGGGAGCGCTTCCCCAAACGCCGTTTAAATTCGCCGGCTGGAGAGACGTCATCATCCACCACGTCGAGCCGTTATAGTTCCAAATATCGGCGCCTGCAGACGTATTTCCGACTGCGAACACGTTCGAGTCAGAGCTTCCCCAGACACCGTTGGATTCGTATCCGGTTTCTGTTGCCATCGTCGACCACGAGGAGCCGTCGTAGTGATGAAACCCTCCGCTGCCGTCGACCGTGAACACATCCGAGGCGGTGAATCCCCATACGCCGGTCAGACCCGCGTTCGTCCCGCTCGTCATCGAAGTCCACGAGGAGGCTTTGTATTGCAGGATCGTGCCCGAGTCGCCGACAGCAAACACTTCCGAGTCAGCGCTTCCCCAAACGCCGTGCAAATTCGCCGACGTGCCGCTCGTCATCGGCGACCATGAAAGCGCGTGGCATTGCTGCGAGTCGCACATTTTGCTTGCGCCGCAATTCACGCACGCCGCGCCGCCGCTGCCGCAGTTGACGCCCGTGGTTCCCCCATAGCAGGCGCCCCCGGCGCAGCAACCCGCCGCGCAATTGTTGGCATTGCACGTCTCGTCGCCGGTTGCGCCGCAAAGCACGAACGCGGTGCTTGGATCATCAACGCCAGCAGATTTCACGTCGCGCCACGTCGAGCCTAGTTCAAAACCGCCCGCAGGGTTGATTAGTTGGGCGTCGTTCGGCGCCGCTGCGGTCGAGCAATACGGGCCCCAGAAACCCCAGGAATCGGACGCGGCCGTCGCCGCACAGACAAGCCAATAGGTTCCCGCCGCCAGCGTCGGCGGCGACACGGGCGTAAACACGAAACTGGAGTCCCAGGTGTTGCCGGCATCCAAATCGTAGGTGGAGACAAGCTTAACGTTTGCGCCGGCGGGCGCCGAGGTTTCATACCACAGGGGCGTCCCGCCGCCGTTCGGGACGCCTGCTGGCACGCCGCTCGCATCCGCGTAGATCCAGCAATCAATGGTGGTCGCTGCCGCGAGCGTCGAGAACGATCCGCTGCTGTCGGCCCATCCGTCGCCCCAAATAGCTAATCCCTGGACTTGCCAAGATTGGCCGCTCGGTACCACGAAATCATCGGCCGTGTAACTCGTGTAGCCCCTGGGGTCGGATGAAAAAACGACAGAAAGAATCGCGCTTGCGGTCGGGCCCGTATTGACATCGTTATGACCCAGCACTGCGGTGGCCCCACACAGGGGAACGCACAGGCCGTTTTGGCAGTAATCTGTCGCTACGCACGGGAGGCAGTCCTCCCCGTTCGCGCCGCAAAACGCGGCGGCCGTGCCGGGCATGCACACGGCCCCGGCGCAACAACCGGTGGAGCAGGTCGTGGCGTTGCATTCGCATTGGCCGCCGGTGTCGGGGTTGGTGACGGCGCAGACCGCGCCCGGACCGCACGAAGCGCAGGCCGCGCCGCCCGCGCCGCAGACGTCGGCGGTCTGGTCGGCGTAAGAGGTGCAGGCCGAGCCGTTGCAGCAACCGGTCGGACAACTAATTGCGTTGCATGCATCGTTGTCATTGTTGTCATCGTCGTCGTTGTAGACGCTCGATTCCGTGCCGCACAGGGTGTAGGCAGTCGTGGTGTCCCCGCTGGAGAGGCCGAGTTCGCTGATCGGGATCCAGGTCGTGCCGATGCCAAAGCCGCCCGGCGGGTTGATGATGTCTGCCGTGCCCACCTTCGCGGTCGACAAGAACGGACCCCACGGGCCAGGAGCGTACGTCGCCGACGCTGCGTTGCACTCGAGCCAGTACGTGCCGGCGGTGAGGGTCGGCGGGCTCGTGACCGCCATCGCGAAGCTCGACAGCCAGGTAGCGCCGCTGAGCGGGTCATACGTATCATAAAGCGTGATGGCCGCCGAATCCGGAGCACTCGACTGAGTCCAGGTCGGCGTCCCGGCGCCGCCCGGCGTTCCGCTCGGCTGGCCGGATGCATCCGCGTAAATGTAGCAACCGAGCGATGTCACGTTGGCCAACGTCGAGAACACGCCCGGAGGGGTCGTCGCGCTCCACGTCCAGCCGTCGCCCGGAATGTACACGGTGTCGATGGTCCAGGACGCGCCGGTCGGAACGACGAAGCTCTGGGCCACATACGCGGTCAGGCCCGAGCCGTCCGTCGCGAACGATTCGCAAATGATCGAGCCGGCGTCAGACGACGGGTCGGGAGCGTTCGCCGCAAGTTGCGTGTCGCTTCCGCAAGTGAAGGCCGAATCGTCGTTGTCGTCGTTGTCGTCGTTGTCGTCGTTGTCGTCGTCGTTGTCGTCGTTGTCGTCGTTGTCGTCGTCGTCGTCGACGGTGTCGTCGTCAACCGGCGGCGAGGTGTCGTCGTCAACCGGCGGCGAAGTGTCGTCGTTGTCGTCGCTGTCGTCGTTGTCGTCGTCGTCGTCGTCGGTCGGCGAGGTGTCGTCGTCGACGGTGGGCGACACGTCGTCATCGTCGTCGTCCGTCGAGACGTCGTCGTCGTTGTCGTCATCATCGTCTGTCTTTTGATACGCCTTGCTTTGCGAGTGGGAAAGATCGAGGCACGAGGCGCCAAAAGCCAACACAGCCAAGAGCCCGATGGTCGTGATGACAACTGCCTTTCGCGTTTCGTTCGACCTATTGCCTGACACGCCGCCCTCCCTACCAAGCGATGGCCAAAGCAAGATGCTGTCGACCAGCCGCTGGCCCATAGATAAACGCCGCCTTAATGTCTCTGTCGCTGTAGACGAACAGTGGAATTGCCGCGATCAACGAGGCCCCGCCGATACTGAAGGCCGCCCCGAGAACGGCTTCGTCCGTAGGCACATCACGAGCCGCGGCATTCGCAACCTTCTTGGACGGCGTGTTCTTAAACAACTGGTAATTATACGCCAGTACGGCAGAAAACCCGATGCCGGTCCCGATGCCGGCGATGGCAATGCCCGTGCAGGCCCAGGCTGCCGCGCGCATCGATTGACGCGACGATGCAGGTTGAGGGCCTTTTGCCGTCGGGACCGTACCCGACCCGTCGGCTGGCGGCGCCGCAAGGGCGGCCACCCTTGCAGAAACCGAGTCTTGGTCCGCGGGTGGCTGCGCAGCGCTCGTCGCGCCGGCCAACACGGCCATCACCCGCGTCGTTTCGCCCTCGCTGATCTCAACCCAATCAGACCACAATTTATCTCCCGCGCGAATCTCAACCCGGCGACGGCCAAGGGCAACCTTGAATTTGCCGGGCGAGCGCCCCACTTCAACCCCGTCCACCCAGACTTCGGCCTCGATGGCATTGCCGTTGCCGTCCTGAGCGGAAACAGAAAATGCGCCGCTTGCGGCCGGCGTCACTGGAACCGTTCCGGTTTCCGGCGCGGCCTCGGCGGCCGGGGCTCGGGCGAGGATCTTGTCGAAAAGCACCGCCTCGGCGTCCCGAAATGCCTCTTCCAAATCCCGGCGTGTCGCCCCTTCCGCGGGCTCGGCGGCGAGCTGCTCCCCGCGGCCAACGTCAATTGCCCGGAGCTTCGCTCCGAACCGCCCGGCGGCCCCAGCAATTTCACCGGTGATGATAAATTGCGCGCCGATTCGCCGTCCCATTTCGACCTCGCAAGCCAGCACCCCGCCGCACTTGCTCACGTCGGCCCCATCGGGCGCTCTTCCGACGATCTCCTGCCGCGACATGACGGAAAACCCGCGCGCGCCCAACGTCGAGACGGCGGCGTCGCGAATCTCGTCAGTCAGCACACGGCCGTCCTCGTCGCCGCCCCCCGCCCCACGCGACAGATCCAGCACCGCGACCTTCGATGCGGCCGCGGCCGTCGCCACGAGTACCGCGGAAAACATGAGAGTCGCAACAACAACGAAACCGCATTTTCTCATTTCGATCCGCATTCCCAATTGTCCTCCGTCAAACACATTTTCCGGTTTTACAATGCGTGCCCCCACCGCACGCCACGCACGGCGCCCCGTCCGTGCCGCAGGAATCGTCGTTCGGCGAAGATACGCACGTCGTGCCGCCGCAACATCCGGCGGAGCAATTCGTACAGCGTGGACTGGGGTCATCCTCGCATTTCTTGCCTTCATGCCAAGGGAACGATCCGCACCCTTCTTTCTCCGTGTCGCTGCAAGAGGCCAACGCGCAGCAAGCGCCGGTCGGCGGCGGGGTGCTGTTGTCGTCATCATCATTGTGGTCGTTGTCGTCGTCCGGTTTATGGCTGTCGTCGTCGTCCGGTTTGTGGCTGTCGTCATCGTCGTCCGGCGAGGTGTCGTCGTCGGCGAGAATTCCGGAACCGCCGTCCCCAAGGCAAGCGGCCAGCGAAAGCAGCGCGATGGTCAAAAGCATCAGTAACGCCCCCAAGAAAACTTTTTTCATCGCCTTACTCCTGGACTTCCGGCTCTGGCCCGCGCTTTCCGCGCGGCCGCAATCAGGAAACGACCCTATACCGCACCTCCCGAAAGATCTTTTCGCCCTCCGGCGCCTCTGCGAGTTTCTGGCGAATCTCCGCTTGCAGGGCCCGATGCTCTTCACGGCCGAGCGCTAGCACGGCTTCCGTCGCGGTTCTTTTATCTGGCCAAATCGGCTTTTTCGCCGCGATGAGTTCGAACCGGTTCTCGCCGGCCGCCACCGGCCGCCACCGGACGGGAAACGCCGCGCCGGGCAAAACGTGGGTCATGCCGCCCAGCAGAAAACCGTCGCGGGCGTAGCAATTGGGGAACATGACCTGTGCGTCGCCATCGCTCTCGCGGTTGAGAATGATCAGATAAACCGACCAGTTCGATTTGACGCACAGGTGCAATTCACGTCCCACCGGAACGGTGTAAACCGAAGTTCCCGAGTTCTGCACGCTGTCGTGGGGCGTCGCCCCGTCGACGGACGACGACAGCCAAACCTGCATTTCGATGCCGGCGGCCGGCGCAAGCGAGCCGCGCGCCGGCGTCGGCGGCAGCGACGGCGCCGCCGGGCCGTCGTCGGCCACGTACGCCCGCAGCGGCGGGATGACGTTGGCTTCCAGGTTCTTTATGGTCGACTTAAAATACGGCGTCTTCGACCCGGCCGGCGCTATCGGCAACGAAAACGGCCCGGGCGCCGGCGCGGCTTTGGCTTTCATCTCTTCGACGATTTCGCAATATTGATTCAAGGCCATTTCGAAATTGGCCTGGTGGATGGCCAACGCCGCTTTGAAATTGTCCCGGGTTTTCTTGAAGTGATTCGCCGCGGCTTTGGCGGTTTCCTGTTGCACGTAAGTCGCGCCCTTTTCCAGCCCCTCGCTCATTCGGCGGCGCGATTCTCTTCGATATTGAAAAACGGTCGTGCCCAATGTGATGATCAGGGCCGGCGGCAAGCTGAACTTAAAAAATTCTGCGCGCAACCTGAAATCGCCGCCGCCAACGACGTAGGTGAATATGAAACTCAACGTAAACAACTGACCGATGATATATTGCAAGTTGGCCCTAATGACACTCCAGAATCCGATCTTGTCAATTCGGTAAGCCAAGGCGGGCGTCTCCAACGGTGGCACGGAAAACGCGAAACGAGGCCGGAGTTTGATGCCCGCGGGAATGCCTTTCTTCTTCGCGAAGGCTTCTGCCTGCTGCAACTGACCGGAAAGATCCTTTTGCAGACACGAGTTGATGCGGTCGGCCGTTTCCGTGAACTGCCGTCTCACCAAGCGATCGAGCGCCGCGGCAACCTGTCGCCGCGTTGCCTCTTCCGGGCTCAACAGCACGACGCCTGGCTCGCCGCGCTGTACCGTTCGCAATTCCTTGACTGTATGGAGCACGTTTTCTTCAATTTGCAGGTCGCGTCGCGTCATTTCCATGACGCACAGCGCGATCTTGTCCTTGAATTTCGCGACGATTTTCTTGAGCAGCGGCGGCATGGCCGTCAATTCCGCCAGGTCGTTCGCGGCCGTTGACGCCGGCGGGTCCGGAGCAGCCGCCAGCGGCGTCTGCTCCCGCAAGTCGGCGATGACCTGCTCGGCGGCGGCCAGCGCCATCCGATAGAGCCCGATTTTGTTCGCCGGCGAACTATCGGCGGCGCCGGCCATTTTCACCGCTTGCAATTCCGACAAAATCGTGCGCGTGCGCTGGGGCAGGCACGCGTCCAACCGCAAAGCCAGCAGAGCGCCTAGCGCGCCCACGGGCTCGAGTTTCATCACTGGCGGCTTCGTCATCGCCAACGCAGCATCGCTTTTCTACCGGCCACGGCGGTGACCGCCGCCGGGATGAGGCGGCGGGTTTGGATGGTGAGCGGGCGGCGCAGGGTGATGCTGTGGCGCAGGGCCCGGCGGATGCGAACCTGGCCCTCCACCGTGGGCAGGACCGGCGAGATGCGAGTGATCCGGCTGGTGACCAGGGTCAGGATGGTGGCCGCCCGCGAACGGATGCCCGTGGTCGACGGCGTGGTCGATGGCGTGGTCAACGGCATCGCCAAGAGCGTGATCCAGCGCGACGCCGGCGCCGCCAAGGGCGTGATCGACAGCCGAACTCAAGGCTGCCGTAGCCGCGTTTTCAAGGTGTTCCGCCAACGGGCCGCCGGCGTCGGCGACAACCAGGTGCGCCTGTGCGGCGAGTTGCTGCTGCGCGGCGAGCAACTCGTTATGGAGATTTTGCGCCAGGCTCGCCAAGTGTTCGTGCGCGGCGTTTCCGGCATCGTGCAGGTCGGCGCTGATTTGCGAAACTGCCGCCCCGAGCGACGCATGCGCCTCGTGAACCGCCCGCTCCAGTTCGGCCAGATGGGTCTGGCCAGCCGTTTCGAGTTGGTGGTTCCACGTCGAAAACACTTGTTGCAATTGCTCGTGATGATGCGCGACGGCTTGCTCCAACTGTTGCGCATGGTTTTCAAATTGCTGCGCCAAGTGTGCGACGGCTTGCTGGCCGTGGGCCTCGATCTGGTGCATTGTCGTTTCCGAAATAGAGCGCAGGTGTTCCTGCAACGACTGCGCCTGCTGCGCCAGCAGGTCATGGGCTTGGTCGCCGTGGGTTTTGATCTGCGCGACGATTTCCTGGGAGTGTTGTTCGGCCGCGTGAACGGCTTGTTGGATATGACCGATCTGCTCGTGCGCCGAGGACGCTGCGGCGCCGGCGGCGACCGCCCCGCCGCCTACCACCGCGGCAGAGCCAAGGCCCGCGCCGAGTTTGATCTTGTTCAGGATGCCGTCGGCCATAGCGCTGATCTCGTTCCACTTCGCGTAAAATTGCTCGATTTGCACTTTATCGATGTCCATCGTCTGCCCTCCCTGTTTCGCGTTCTGCCGTCAACGACGTCTCACCATTTTCTGATCAGATGATCGACGAGATGGCCGACCCCGGCTTCGACCGCGCGCCCCGAAAGATCCTGCAGCACGTCGCCGGCCCCGGCCGTGGACTGCGCGACAACCTGCTGTTGCGCGGACGACAACGCGCTCTGGGCGCTTTCCGCCAGTTGCGTCAGGCGGTCGTGCTCGGCCGCCGCCGCGGCCTGCAAGTTGTTGTGCGCCTCGGAAACCATCGCCCCGATCGTTTCCTGCGCATGATGGATCGCCTGTTCAATCGTTTCGAGATGATGCTGGCTCTGCGTTTCCAACTGCTGAATCATTTGCGCAGAGACTTGTTGCAATTGTTCATGGTGATGCGCGATGGTCTGCTCCAATTGTTGCACGTGCGTCTCGAATTGGTGCGTGACCTGATTGGCCAACTGGTTGCCGTGCGCGTTGATCTGGTGGAGCGTGGTTTCGGAAACGGACTGCAGGTGCTCTTGCAACGACTGCGCGTGCTGAACCAGCGCCTGGTGCGTTTCGTCACCGTGCGTCTTGACCTGGGCGATCATCTCCTGCGAATGCTGCTCCGCGGCGTGGACGGCGTCGTGAACCTGCCCGACTTGGTGGTGCGCCACGGCTGCCGTGGCGCCGGTCGCGACCGCTCCGCCGCCCGCGAGGGCCGCCGCGCCGACGCCGGCGCCTTGCTTGATCTTCTTCAGGATTGCGTCCCCCAGCGCGCTGAACTCGTTGTACTTCGACAGGAAGTTCTCAATCTGCTCTTTGTCGAGTTCCATTGCTCATCCCTCTCCCTTTTGCCCGATCAAAAGGCAAAAGAAACCATGAGATCGAGGACCTCATGGCCGGTTGCAATCTTCGGCGGGGTACTGTCCCCGTACAAACTCTTGTTGTTCTGAGCTAGCGACGCGCCAACAGGAAATTGATGTTCGAAACTGGCGTCGATTGCAAATATCTTGTACTGACCGCCAATTCCGGCGGTGAGGCGAGTGCCGCTCGAAAGCGCCGGGGCAAACAACAGGCTGTTTGCGAACTGCGAGCCGTAATTAGCGCCTAGGCGCAAGGCCAAGGGACGAATCGGGTTGTACTGCACGCCGCCCGCGAGTGTGGTTTGTGGCGACCAGTGGAGCGGGAGAGCCAAATATGCCTCGTTCGAGCCCCGACTCGAGTTGAGCGTGAAGTCGGTTCGCAAATAATGATAATTCCAATCAATCCATCCGACGTCCAGGCCCAATAGCACGGTGCTGCCGATTTCGGCAGCAACGCCGCCGCCGATACGGAAAGGCAACGGCAGCGAGAATCCCGCCGGTGGTGAGACACGAATTGATTCGGGAACCGTGGCCAGGGAAAAATCGTGGTTCAGGCCGGTGATCGTCAAATTGCGCATGAATTTGAACGAGTAAATCGGGGTGGTTGCGGCAAGCCCGAAGCGCAACCATCTCAACGGCATGAACAGCAAACCCTCCGTCAACCCAAGACTGGGCGTGTTCGGGCTGTAGCCGGTGTCGGCTTCGACAGAGTAAAGACCGCTGACCGGTGGCGATCGCTTTGGGAGCGTGACGTATTTGTCCGCCATGACCGTTCGAAAACCCATGTTCGCCATTTCCAAGTACGGCGACAGGCCGATGCCCAACCACTCGACCGGCTGATATGCGACCACAGGCGCGATTCGGTAAGCGTCATAACGAGAATAGAGGCTGTAATCAGATGTGAGATCGGTTCGGAAAAAATGCCTCGCGGTCGTGAAGATGCCGCCTCCGAGGACAACTGGCGCCGTCTCCTTGCCGAACCGATGACAATACGCCGCATTCGGACCTCCTCCGTACAACTCGGGAGTCCCCGTGTGCTCGCCGTTGTCGCGCTGTAACGTCGGATTTTCAAACGTCAAGAATCCACTGATGTCTATGCGGTTGCCCACCTGCATCACCAGACCGGCGGGGTTCACAGCGATAGCCATGGCGTCCGTCGGGTTGCCGATCATCACGCCGCCCAGGCCGTGGGACCGGGCGCCGAAAGCGATGGGCAGAAAACCGTCCTCGCCACGGGCGGCCGTCGCCGTCGCCGCGACCAAGCAAACAGTAAAGAGGACTGTCGAAAAATGTTTCATATTTGCCCTCCGGGACTATGACCCGTCCCCAGTGACAACCGTCTTCTTTTTCGCCGACGCGGGCGGCTGCTCAGAATTTGCTGGCGGCGATTCGGGCGCTTTCGGGACCGGCAATATCGGCGCGGCGACGGTCTGGGCGGCGGGCAACGGCGCCGGAGCCCTCTTCAAAGGCTTTGGGTGCACGGGACCGGCGACCGCGGCCTGTTTCTCGGCGTTGTCTCCAACATTTCCGGCGGCGGCTGGCGCAGGCGCGGCGGGTGCAGGCGCGGCAGCCTCCGCATCGGTCGCCGGCGACGGCGGAATTGCCAACACGGCTGGAGCCTCGGGCGCGGACGCCTCAGTCAGCGTGCGCCCGGACAACCGGTAATAAACGCTTACGGCGACAACAATCAACAACGCCGCGGCCATCGTCAGGAAGAATCCGATGGCGATCTTCGTTCCGAGCGGCCGCGCGGGCTTCGTCGGCGCGGCTCGCCGCTTGGCCATGGCGGCCATCATTGACGGTGTGATGACTCGCTGCTGTTTCGCCGTCGCAGGTCCAACTTCCCGCGGGACAATCTGGACCCCATCCCAACGGCCAGTGATGACTCGCTGCTGGTTCGCCGTCGCAGGTCCAACAGCCTGTACCTGTTTCGCATTTGCCTGCGTCGGAGCGGGCGCCGGCTGCGGGAACACAATAGGCGGTTCAGGTTTCGCCGCCGCCGGAACGGGCGTCGGTTGCGGGAACACGATGGGCGGTTCGAGCTTCGTCGCTATCGGAACGGGGGCCGGTTGCGGGAACACGGTGGTCTGTTCGAGATTCGTCGCTATCGGAAAGGGCGCCGGTTGCGGGAACGCGATCGTCGGTTCAGTTTTCGTCGCCGGAGGCGGGAGCGCGGGGAATGCCAAGACGGGCGGCGGTTCAGGTTTTGCCGCCGGAGGCGGGAGCGCGGGGAATGCCAAGACGGGCGGCGGTTCAGGTTTTGCC
>CAZHPN010000041.1:13039-13320 GCA_964534375.1 uncultured bacterium
GCCGGAGGCGGGAGCGCGGGCTGTAAAAATATGGGCGGCGGTTCAGGCTTCGCAGTCGCCGGAGCGGGCGCCCGCTGCAAGAACTCGATGGGCGGTTCAGGTTCCGCCGCCGGGGGCGTGGGGGCGGGGAGTGCGAACACGATGGGCGGTTCAAGCTTCGTCGCTATCGGAACGGGCGCCGGCTGCGCGAACACGGGCGCTGGTTCCGGTTTCGCCGCCGCCGGGGGCGGGAGCGCGGGCTGCGCGAACACGAGCGGCGGTTCCGGTTTCGCCGCCGCCGG
>CAZHPN010000041.1:13420-36832 GCA_964534375.1 uncultured bacterium
GCGGGAGCGCGGGCTGCGCGAACACGAGCGGCGGTTCCGGTTTCGCCGCCGCCGGGGGCGGGAGCGCGGGCTGCGCGAACACGAGCGGCGGTTCCGGTTTCGCCGCCGCCGGAGCGGGCGCCGGCTGTGGCAACGCCATGGGCTGTTCAGGTTTCGCCGCCGGAGGCGTGGGAGCGGGGAGTGCGAACACGGGCGGCGGTTCCGGCTTTGCCGCTGTCGGAACGGACACCGGCTGCGCGAACACGGGCAGCCGCACAGGTTTCGCTGCCGGGGGCGGGAGCGCGGGCTCTGCAAACACGGGCGGCGGTTCCGGCTTCGCCGCCGAAGGCGCCGGCATCGGCCGCGCGTACACGGGCGGGAGTTCCGGCTTCCCCGCCGGGGGCGTGGGGATGGGGAGTGCGAAAACGAGTGGCGGTTCCGGTTTCGCCGCCGCCGGAGCGGGCGCGGGCCGCGGCAACGCGAGGGGTGGTTCAAGTTTCACCGCCGCCGGAGCGGGCGCCGGCTGCTGGAACTCGATGGGCGGTTCAGGTTCCGCCGCCGGGAACGAAGGCGTGGGCTCTGCGAACTCGGCCGGCGGTTCCGGTTTCACCGCCGCCGGAGCGGGCGCCGGCTGCTGGAACTCGATGGGCGGTTCAGGTTCCGCCGCCGGAGGCGGAGGCGCGGGCTCTGCGAACTCGGGCGGCGGTTCAGGTTTCGCCGCCGCCGGAGCGGGCGTCGGCTGCTGGAACTCGATGGGCGGTTCAGGTTCCGCCGCCGGAGGGGGAGGCGCGGGCTCTGCGAACTCGGGCGACGGTTCAGGTTCCGCCACCGGGGGTGTGGGGGCGGGCTGCGCTAACATGGGTGGCGGTTCGGGTTTCGCTGCCGAAGGCTCCGGCAGCGACTGCGCGGACACTGGCGGCAGTTCCGGCTTCCCCGCCGGGGGCGTGGGGATGGGGAGTGCGAAAACGAGTGGCGGTTCCGGTTTCGCCGCCGCCGGAGCGGGCGCGGGCCGCGGCAACGCGAGGGGTGGTTCAAGTTTCACCGCCGCCGGAGCGGGCGCCGGCTGCTGGAACTCGATGGGCGGTTCAGGTTCCGCCGCCGGAGGCGGAGGCGCGGGCTCTGCGAACTCGGGCGGCGGTTCCGGTTTCGCCGCCGCCGGAGCGGGCGTCGGCTGCGCGAACTCGGGCGGCGGTTCAGGTTCCGCCACCGGGGGTGTGAGGGCGGGTTGCGCTAACACGGGTGGCGGTTCGGGTTTCGCTGCCGAAGGCGCCGGCAGCGACTGCGCGGACACTGGCGGCGGCACAGATTTCGACGGCAAAGGCGCCGGCTTCAGTTGCGCAAACACGGGCGGCGGTACAGGTTTCGCCGCCGAAGGCGCCGGCATCGACCGCGCGAACACAGGCGGCGGTTCCGGCTTCGACGGCGGCGGCACTTGCGCGGGTTGGGAAGTTTCGAAGGCCTTTGCCAGACGCGACGCGGCGCTCACCGGCGGCGGCGGCACGCGTTTTTTTCTGGGAAGCGTTGCTGCGGCCGTCGTGGCATCTTTGGCCAACACGTCTGGCGCCGGCCGCTCCTGGGACTCAGGCGGGGTTGCAGGCTGGGTCTCGTGGGCCACTATCGGCGGCGACGCTACGTCGGCGACCCCGTCCGGCGCTTCCGCGACCGGGATCGCCGTGCCAGGCTGTTCGCGGCTTTCAGCCTTCGCCGAACGGGGAGCAGGTGGTTTCGGCGGCGGTCCGATGCGGGCCATTCGCGACGATTTCTGCGCCTCGTCTTCGGCCAATTTTTTCGTCTTTTCGATGGCCGAAGTCAATTCGGCAATTTGTCTTGCGTCTTCCAACAAGCGCGCCAATTTTTGGGTTTCCGCGTAGGCCTCCGTCGCCTGTTCGAACGCCTTTTGCTTCGTCAATGCCTCGGCGCGCCGGATTTTCACGGTCAGCAACGACTCAACGGATTTGATCCGGCTTTCGACCAATTGTAGGCCTTCGGCCGCCTCCGCATTGCCGGGGCTCGCGGCCAACGCCTTGTTGAAGTATTGCCTGGCCGCCGAAAGACGGTCGTCACGGAAAGACTTCACCCCAGAGAGCAGGCAGTACGACGCGTCTTCGCCGTATTGGCGCAGGTAGCCGGTCAGGAGGGTCTCCGCCTCTACGCCGTGCTCGGCGTCGATCGCGGCGCGGATCCTGGACAGAGCGTCGGCTTTCTTGTCCGCCGGCGCGGTCTCTACAGGTGCGGCGCATGGGGACGGAATGGCGTCGACCGCCAGTCCCGTCGCTCGTTTCGGCGCGGCAAGCGCCGCATCCAGTGTTGCTTTCGCCGGCAACACGGCCTCGGGGTCGGGGAGAAACGGCAGGAAGTATTCGTCGGAAAGGCTGCCGAACAATAGCGGCTCCTGGCATAACTCTCTTTTGCGCGCTTCGCGTTGGACTGAAGTCCGCACATAGCTGAACAGGTCGTAGACCGAGACCCGGTCCGAATTGCGGCCCGTCGCTCCGCCGGTCAGGCCGTCGACCAGGTAGTACGTGAAAAATCCGTGGCCCAAATTCTCATTTTCATAAGATTGCTGACTTACGCGGCAGGCGGAGAAAACGACGACGTTGTTGTCCGCGAGGCTGGCCATCGCCCGGTCCTGGTTGCCGACGGACAAACCCGTCGATTCGGACGCCGACGCCGCGTGACAGGAATCAAGGAAGAGCACCGCCCGTTTCGGGCTGATAGTTCGAATAACCTGCCGCAGGGCCTCGTAGCTAAACGCCGAATGGATAAACGACGCGCCGTCGGCGAAATCATGCGGCACGATGTAACCGCCGAAGGGCGAGTAGTGGCCGTGGCCGGCGAAATAGATGAGCAAGGAATCGCTGGCTGTCACGCGGCCGTACAAGGTCTCGAAGACGCGCGCGATGTTTTCCATCGTCGCCTGATCGTCGAGGAGAATTTGCACATCCTGTTCGCGCAGCGCGTTGACCGTGGCTTTCGTCAGCAGTCGGTGAAACAGCCGCGCGTCGGCCGCCGCGCCGGGCAGGTGAGCGAAATTCGGATTCACATAATCGGAAATGCCGATGACGACCGCGTGGTTGCGGCTTTCCTCTTTCGAATCGACGTAATTGAACGCCACCTCGGCGCGAAGGTCGCGCTTGACGGCTTCAGCCATCACCGTCAACTTGTGCTCGCCCGGCGAATCGACCACGACGCGGCGGTAGATGTTCTTGTCGGTCGAGGCTTCGACGAAAATGCCGCGGGGACGGTCTTCGGTCATCACTTGGTCGTCGAGAAGGACAATGTAATTGTCGAACTCCTCCAGGACGCGAAACGCCACGGTGAAGACCTTGTTCTTGATATTTTGGCCCGGTTGGGGATAGAGAATCTTGATCCCGCTCTCGCTCATGGCTTTCGCCTTTCCCGCGTCTTTCTTTTTTCGAAGCGGAGCGCTGCAACAGCGTCCGCGGCGCGTATTTGCCGCTCACTTCCCATCAGAAGTCCTGCGGCGAGCCTGCCACAGGCGTCTTTTTGCCGACGGCAGGCACGCTCGGCGTCGCCGACGGCACAGGCGCCGTGTCGGCGGGCGCATTCGGCGCCGCCGCCGGCACAGACGCCTTGTCGGTGGGCGCATTCGGCGCCGCCGCCGGCAGCGACTCCTTGCCGGGCGGTGCGGCGTGACCCGCTACGTGCTTCTTGACGGCGGGCGCCGCATGTTGCTTCTCCACGACGGCATTCGCGACCGGCGGCGTCTTGCTGCTGGAAGCGCTTCCCGCGTCCCTGTTGTCGCCGTTGGGCGCCAACGCTCCTTCCCCCGCTCCGCCCGCCTGCGCCGCCGCCGCATCGAGCGGCGCATCGCCAGCCGGCGGACGCTGCCCTGTGGCCGAGACGGCAATCAACACCGCGATGTGCAGGCACAGCAACGATCCGAACATTGGCAATGTGCGGGGCCCCGGCGAAACCGGCGAACGGAAAACGCGCAACGACAATAATCCCAGCGCCAGTCCGACTGCCGCGGCAAGAATCCCCGCAACGAGTTGTCCGGTAAGCGCGAGAATGCCGCCGATGATCGGCGCAAGCAGACTGAAAAAACCGAATAATTTGGCCTGCTCCGCCTTCGCCCCGGTTTTTTTCTTCGCGCCGGGTCCGGCAGCCCGAGGAGGCTGGCGAAGCCCCGACGCCGGTTTGGCGGACCACTGCGTACTTCGCGGCGTTTGATTCAAAATTGATTCCTATCGTCCTGGTTGTCGGGCGTCGCCGGCGCCAGCCACGCCGGCGGCTGAAAAAGCTTTTCGTCGTCCAGCAGCCGTTGAAATTTTTCTTCTTTGTCGAATTTTTGGGGAATTATATACTTGACTACCTAAGTTCACAAGCCCATGAAATCACGTTGTTTTTTCATACCAGCGTTTCCTGCCGAAACTTTGCATGACGATCAGAATAACTCTAAAGTATTTTTTACGATTATACTTGACTACCTTGATGCAAGGTGTTACGTTTAGGTTGTAAGTAAGGAGAATAACAGATGAACGACAGTGTGACACTTTCTACCTTCCAGTTTTTCGAGAAGTTTCCAAACCAGGAGACGGCTCGTGTTTACTTGGAAGAACAACTTTGGGTTGATGGCCCTTTATGTCCGACGTGTGGTGGCAAAAACGTCACGTCCCGCAAGGGCGGTTACTACCGCTGTAACCCGTGCAAATTCGATTTCACGGTAAGGACGGGAACGATCTTCGAGCGGTCGCACATTCCATTGCACAAGTGGCTTTACGGCATGTACCTGTTGGTCACGTCCCGTAAGGGTGTTTCTTCACTGCAACTTTCCAAGGAAATCGGGATCACACAAAAATCGACGTGGTTTATGCTTCACCGGCTACGCGAAGTTTGCGGCGACAATTCGATCAAACTGGCGGGTATCGTCGAAATCGACGAAACTTTTATCGGCGGCAAAGAACGAAATAAACACGCGAGCAAGAAGCTCAACGCGGGGCGCGGCACGGTCGGCAAAGTGGCGGTTCTGGGTATGCGGGAACGCGGTGGGCGCACGGTGGCGATGCCCGTTGTCGGAACCGACAAGGCGACGTTGCAAGCCGAAATTCGTGCAAACGTCGAGACGACCGCCACGATCCACACCGACCAGCACGGCGGATACGATGGCTTGGGCGCGGATTTTAAGGCGCACGAAACCATCGACCATTCGGCTGGCGAGTACAAGCGTGGCAACGTGAGTACGAACGGAATCGAGAGCGTTTGGGCCGTGATGAAGCGTGGCGTCTATGGCGTGTACCACCACGTCAGCGACAAGCACCTTGGCCTCTACACAAACGAGTTCGCTTTTCGCCTGAACGATGGTAATGTTGGTCGTCAGACAATGGACCGAATTGCCAGCATCGTCGAAGGATCGACAGGCCATCGTTTGACGTATAAGGCGTTGACGACATGAGCGATTCTTTAGACAAGCTAGACGAGTTCGCCAAGCTGGTTCTCGCGTATCGACCAAAGAAGAAACGGGATAACATGCAAAACAAGTCACTGAATCGAAGTTTACACGCCGCGAAGGCGACGAAGCAGGATGAGTTCTACACGCAACTTTCCGACATTGATGATGAATTGAAGCATTACACGAAGTATTTCAAGGGCAAGACTGTTTTGTGTAACTGCGACGATCCAAAGGTCAGCAATTTCTTCCACTACTTCTCGCACAACTTCGAGAAGCTGCAACTGAAAAAGCTGATCGCCACCTGCTACAAGAATTGCGACGCCGATCTGTTCAGCAAGCACACGGATGAAAGAGGAATCTACCTTGAGTATGAGGGTGACAAGAGCGGCAACCGCGTCCCCGACCCGGACGAAATCGGCATTCACAAGCTAAAAGGCGACGGCGATTTTCGTAGCGAGGAATGCGTTAAGCTGCTCAAGCAAGCGGATGTCGTCGTCACCAATCCGCCGTTCTCGTTGTTTCGGGAGTACGTTGAGCAGTTGGTGAAGTACAAGAAGAAGTTCCTCATCATCGGGAATACAAATGCACTCACTTACAAGGATACATTCCGCCTCATAATGGAGGACAAACTTCGCACCGGCTACACAAACTTCAATGTCGGAATGTTTTTTGCCGTCCCAGACGACTGGGAGCAATTCCATCACGTTGACAAAGACGGTAGGAAAATCGTGCGTGTGGCGACTTCGTGCTGGTTTACGAATTTAGACGTTGCGAAGCACAAGGAATCCTTGCCTCTCTACAAGGAATATACTCCAGAAGAGTTTCCCAAGTACGACAACTACGACGCAATCGAGGTGTCCCGTTACAAGGACATTCCGGCTGACTACGACGGGCCGATGGGCGTCCCAATTACGTTCCTCGATAAATACAACCCTAACCAATTTGAGATCGTGGGGGTTACGCAATCTTGGTTCGACGGAAGAATCAAGACGTATCCTCAACAAACACAGGTTGGGGCTGATGGGCATAGAAGCAATGTGACAAAGCTGAATGATGGAGCGGCATTGAAGTCTGACTCAATTCCTCAGAACACGACTTATTATATAGTTAACGGGGAATACTACGTCAAAGTTTATGCGCGGATTCTCATCAGAAGGAAAACCCCATGAAGATCGAACTTAAGGAAATCGCGATACAAAAGCTAACAGACGACTTCTCCGACAGCGCCGAAGCGGGAGTTGTCGCGTATGGTGGAAAACTCGACATTCGACCGCCGTATCAGAGGGAGTTCATCTACAAGGACAAGCAGCGAGACGCGGTGATTGATAGCGTTCGCAAAAACTTTCCGCTGAACGTGATGTATTGGGCGGTACGCAAAGACGGCAATTTCGAGGTGATCGACGGGCAACAGCGCACGCTTTCAATTTGTCAGTACATCAACGGGGACTACGCTATCGACGGGTTGTATTTCCACAATCTGCAAGATGACCAGCAACAACAGATTCTTGGTTACAAATTGATGGTCTATTTCTGCTCAGGGACTGACAGTGAAAAGCTAGATTGGTTTAGAACCATCAACATCGCTGGAGAGGAACACACCGAGCAGGAATTGCGGAACGCTGTCTATGCAGGACCGTGGACAGCCGATGCCAAGCGGTATTTCAGCAAGACAGGTTGCGCGGCCTATGGGCTGGCGAGCGATTATCTGCGGGGCAGCCCGATCCGGCAGGAATATCTGGAAACGGCAATCGCATGGCGCTCGGATGGCAAGATCGAAGATTACATGTCGAAGCATCAGCACGACAACAACGCGACGCCGCTGTGGCAATACTTTCAAAAAGTGATCGGATGGGTGAAAGCTACGTTTCCAGAGTATCGACGAGAAATGAAGGGGGTGGGTTGGGGAGTTCTTTACAATCAGTTCAAGGACAAAGAGTTCGATACCGACAAACTGGAAAAACAGATTGCCAAGCTGATGATGGATGACGATGTAGAGCGGAAATCTGGAATTTACCCGTATGTACTGGATGGCGACGAACGACACCTGAACATCCGCGTGTTTTCCGACAACATGAAGCGGGAAGCATACGAGAGGCAAAAGGGCGTCTGCTCCTGGTGCAAGAAGAAATTTCAGTTGAATGAAATGGAAGGCGACCACGTCAAGCCCTGGCACGAGGGCGGGAAAACCAGCGCGGCCAACTGCCAGATGCTATGTAAAGACGATAACAGAAGGAAGTCTGGAAAATAGTTGTCGTCTGATGATTCTCGACGAATTAGGTAGTCAAGTATATAATTCCCAATTTTTGCGGGTTCAGCGGCTCGGGGGACCACGCGATTCCGGTTTCTTGCGGCGGCGGCGCCTCGACCTTTCGCAGCCCTTGGTCGTAGCGAAGCAACAGACTCTTTGGGTTGGTATTTTCCGGAACCAAGAACAGCAAGGCGTTCATTATTTCGCGGCGATCGAAGCGCAGCACACGCCACGCGATCGGATCGTGATTGCGGAACAGGATTTTTCTGGCGGACGGACGGGTGTCGGCCGGACCTGTGTCTGCCACGCCGAAGAAATACCAGCCGTAGCAAGGCGACTCGACGGCGCCGATTTCCGAGACCATGGTGAAATCCCGCAGGCGAAACCGGAATTCATCGTCGCTGGTTTTTCCCGCGAACACCACCACGGCGAAGATTCTGCCCTTGGGCGGTTCAAGCTCGGAACTCACGACGGACGCGCCCTGTTTGAATCTGAATTGGACTTTTTTTGTCAAGAAGCCGCTCGGAGACGTCCCGATCGGCGTGTCGATCATTTCCACGCGCCGCGCCGGCTCAGGTTTGCCCGAATTCCTCGGATCGAGAATCGTTTGATACCTCTGGCTCTGCCAGTGATATTGCGGCGCGGCAGTCGGGTCCTTTTTGCGCTGTTGATAGACGAGTGCGTCTTGTTTCTCTCTCGCCAATTCCACCAGCGTCCTGATTTCGTTGTCGCCGTATTTTCCCCATGTGTGCACAAACAATTCCCAGCGCAACAGAGCCCGTCCCAGGTCAGCCCCGCCGGCCGTTACATCGCAAACGTTGGCAAACTCTTGACGGGCCGCGGCTTGCGGGTCGCCGACGTCCTCCGCAGCCGCAGCCAGACCGATGACGGCCGCCAAGAACCCCGCGAGCAGAACCGCGACTCGCCCACCCGCTTGGCAATGTTTGATCACCATGTGCATGAGGTCCTCCAGCTCAATCCGGTTCATACGCCTGACTCGTCGAATGGCCTTCCCCGAACTGATAATGAAACTGCTTGATATCCTGTTCCGATGGGGCGGGGGCGCGGGTCAGCCATGTTGCCTGCACGCAGTTCTCGCCGTAGTGCAACGACGCTTTGTCATCCCCCAGGGCGTCGCGATCCGTCACCGAAAACAACAGAGCGATCTTCAGGCCGATCCCGCTGGGAGTCGTCACCATCATGTGGACCCGTTCGCCGTACCGGAAGACCATCGTTTGCAGCGCCTGGTCGGCCGAGCCTGTGGCCGCGGTGTAAAATGTCCATCCTTTGAGGCGGTACTCGTGGTCATTCATTACCAGCGCGTACTGCGAAAGATAGGCGTCGAGGTGTTCGTAGGTGTTGAACCCATCGAGCACGACAATCACGAATTGGCGTCCGTTCTGTGCCGGAACCATACCATCTTGTTGTCTGCCTGAACGAAACGTGACGCTGCGCCCAGCGGCGAAAGCGTTTGCCCGGTCGCCAAAGGGTGTGCGATTGACGGCCGGACAACGGAGAACAGGGCCACCCGGCGCAGCGGACGCAGCCGTCGCAGCCGGCAGGAAATAATAATTCAAGGTGCTGCAGTCGACCTCGGCGCAACTACTGCAAAGTCTTTGGCATTCGTTGACTCTGGACTTGTCCAACATCTGGCGCTGTCCGAGATATTGGAGCACGTCGAAATATCGCGGGCAGCCAACTTTTGCGGTCATGGCGGCCTTCGGCCTCGTCATGCAGTCGCGGAACTTGTTGGCCACGGTCCCGGCCTCGGCCGTATCCCCCTGTTTTTTCGCCTCGCCGAATCTGTCGAACAGTTCGGCAGCTTCACTTTCCTCCGGGGTGCGATTTAATTTCGCCAATTGATTCAGTTTTCTTTGTTGGAACTCCACGGTAAAAAAATTCGTTTTCTCGAGCATGATCTTGGTTTGCCCCACGCCGCCGCGAGTCCACATGTAATCATCCCACCTGCGGGCGGCTGTTGCACATGTCTTGCAGAAATCTCTGTTCGGGTCCCCGTCCCCTTGTCGGCAGCGGTTTTGGCAGTCGAACACATGCTGTTCCATAACATCGGGATTGAATCCGACGTTAGCGCCTGAATTACTCCAAGGCATATCGTCGCGCAGATGGCGCAGGTCATCATCGATCCATTCGCTTAGCGCGTACTCGCAACCGGTCATCGCGACAATGGCCGCCAAGAAAACAAGCGAGCTTCTTCTCATCGGCGAACTCCTTTCTATCTATCAGCGCCCGAATTCAGGCGATTTCCGTTTCGACCGCCTCGTCGTTGCGTAAACCTAGAGCGCTTACGGTCGTCCCGAGGTCGACGGCCATTCCCCGAACCCGAAATGCCGCGACTTTGCCGGAAAACGGCAAGGGATAACCGGCCGCTTCGTAATCCGCGCGCACCATGTCGAAAACTTGCCCCAATGGGCTCGTGAAATAGATTTCGTGAATGTACAAGTCCGTGACGGCGCCGTCGGGCCCCCGCACGCGGAAGCAGGGCGGCGCCGGTTCGTCTGCTTGGACGGCAGCGGCGCCCTGCTTTGCCAGTCCGTCCTCGCGGTTCGCAGACGCTGGAACAGTCGCGGTCGGCGGCTGCAATGGAGACCCGCCGGCCCCTGCCGCGGGGCCGGCAGGGTCAACAGTGGACGCCGACCACGCCTCCGGGGGCGCCGCCGTCTCTTTGTACTCGTCGCGGGACCCGCTGTCGCGCCGGCCTTCCGGCATTGGAAAGGCCGCGGCGGGCGCGGCGGCTTTGGGCCTATACCCCTGGGTTTTCCCGGTAAAGCCGCCGCCGGCCTGGGGCCGGAAACCGGCGGCCGGGTTCCCCTGGATTTCGCGTTCGGGCGCCAACGACTCCCGGCCAAAAAGAAACGGCACAAAAAACAGGCCGCCAAGCGCCGCTAGAGCTATCAGGTAAATGATCATGACCTCGCGGGCGCGTTTGCCCTTTGAGCGCGATTCGGCTGATCTAACGGGGGATGTTGGTTTGCCCGTTAGCGCCTGGTTCTTGATCGATTCGCAGATGGCGCGGAACGAGTCCTTAGGGACTTGGATGTTGCCCGCCACGTCCGAGAAATTCCTGGTGAGTTCGGGAGCGGTCAAGTTCGCGGCGGAGACCTTGTACTTGATGTCGCCGATCAATGCGTTGCGCGCGTGCCGACTCCGAAAATAAACGTGGAACTCCGCGGCGAAGGTCGCGGTGAAACCTCGCCACAGGTTCGACAGTTCATCGGCGGTGCGGATGCTGTAGTATTCGCCCGTATTAGATTTCAGGGAGCGAACGACTTCCTCGTCCAGACCGTCTTCGCCGCGGATATCGGGATCGCCGAAACCGACGGTATGCACTTGGAGTCCCGATTTTTCGACCAGCCGAAGAATCTCGTCTTTTTTCATCTTGTACTTGGGGTCCAAATGGCCGGAGCCGGAATCGCCGGAGTCTTTTCCGTCAGTTAGCACGATCATCGTCCGCCTTCCCGACTGCTTCGCCATCACCTCCAAACCGACGCTCACGGCCTTGTATAGGCACGTGTTGTATAATGGGCGGAGCTTTTCGACCTCCGACTTCAACGGCGCCGGGTCCGCGGAGAATTTGACTGAATCTGGCTCGCCGACCACCGAGTGGAATGGGAGAATGCCGATCTGGTCCTGCGGGCCTTTTCGGTCGATGAACTGGAGGAGCACTTTCTTCAATGCTTCGATCTTGCTGGTGCGTTCACCCTTGCTGGCCGGATATTTCATGCTCCCGGAAACATCCACCACCAGCAGCACCGTCAAGGGGCCACGGGATGAAATATCCGCCGTAGGCGTCGGCGCGACGCCGTTTTCGCCGGCCTGAACGGCGGGCGTCGGTGAAGCTAAATCAGCCTCCGTCTGCCGAACAACCTTTCGTTCCGTCGGGGGGATCGGGCGTCCATCTTCCTGAACCATGATCGAATCAACGACGTTCTGCTCGACCTGGACCGGTTTGCCGTGTTCATCGACGAGATTAAGGTCGATGACAATGCACGGTCGGTCTTCGTAATCGCTGAGTTCAACCTGGTTGATCTTAATCTCTTTCGGCGCAGCGCCGGCGTCGACGGCGCTGAGCGCCCAAGCCGCCGCCAAAAAGCAGCAAGCCAAGAACAACCGTGGTTTGCTTTCTTTCATACGTCTCATTCCTTCGAGGCCCCGCGCCGCAGGCGGAAATGAAAACGAGTTTTCCCCAATTGCACGGTGTCGCCATGTTTCAGTGCGATCGGGGCGGTCACCTGTTGATTATTCACATAGGTCGCCGCGCCCTGGTTTTGCGCTTCGGGCATCTTCACCCACAACGGCGTCAGCAGGTAACGATTGGTGTCCTCGGACCACTCCAAGATCGCGTGCACGGCGTCGATGTCCGGATCATTGGCGCGAATCTGCAAATTCGCCTTCGGGCTCGAGCGGCCGGGGTCGCCATTGCCGAAGACGTTCAACGCATCGCGGAAGACCGGGCTGTGAAAACGGCCGTCGTATTTGGCGATGTTGCTGTCGTCGCCAACCAACTCGACATGTGCCGATAACGAGACGATGGCGTGAATGGCCAGCGCCAGCAAGCCGCCCATGAGTGTAACCGACGACACGCGCACCCAGTCGATGCTCACGGGCAAAAACCGTGCAACCCAGAACAGCAGTCCCGCAATCACGCCGCCGACCATGCCGCCAATCAGCCCCCAAACGGCCCGCGAAACCGACATTGGATGCAGAGCCTGGCCCACGCCGATCACCAACCCGATCAAAACAAACGCGACCACCCGCGCCAGTATGTCGTTGGACGCAACCAAATTCTGGTACGCGAGAATGCCGAGCCAGCCGCCCGCGACGCCCCCGCCGACGCCGGTGGCGGCCCCGATCACGGCGTCGCGCCACGCGTTCGCAAGGCCCGACATCCAGACGTTTTCTGCGGCGCAGATCGTCGCCCCGACGAAAAGGCCCACGGCGCCGAATAGCGGAAGCGAATCCCACGGCTTCGCCAGCGCCATCGGCGACAACAGCGAGAACAGCTCCGAGACAAACCAGCCCGACGCGCCCGCGATCATACCGGCGACGGAAAACAAATAAAGCACCGCCCATGGAAACACGAGCATACTCCTTAGAAGTCCTGGCCTTTCCCCGTGCTTGTCGCGCGCGCCGAACGCCCACGCGTTGCCCTAGACCTGATCCGGTCGGCCGCGGGTCTGTCTGGCGACGACGCCGACCAACGGGCCGAGTATTGATATTTGCCGCCGTTGAGATCCACGGTCAGTTCGACAGCGCTGGGTTCGGCTGCCGTCCACCCGACCCCACCGGGGCACAATGAATAATCTGGATTTATTTCACCGCCGTTAAGCGCATTGGTCACCGTGGCGGGATCTAACGTCAGCGGGCACGATTTGCCGCCGTTCCATTCCAGCATCAACGACCCGCTTTCAACGGTCAGCCCCCCAGCCCTGACGGCGTCCAACTCATCTGAGGACGGCATCTCAGATAGGAAAACCGCGCGGTGGAAATAAGTCAACTTGCCAAGGGTCGATTTCGGTTTGCCGTTGAGATTGTCTTCCCAGAATCTTCCACGATTGGGCGCTTCGCCTTTGGTCAACAACTCCAACTCGAATAAAGCAGTCCCCGAGCCGCCGGCCTTAATCGTGAATTGACGGATGCCGCGGCGAAAGCCGTCAAAATCCAAAGCGGCTATTTCCCCCCCGCCGTTGGAACCCGCAGCCGTCGAAACGCGGGAGATGGTCGCCTTCACGAAATCTTGCCTCGTCATTTCTTTCGGAACATCCCATTTGAGCTCGTACGTATCAGCCGACACCGTGCGCCCGTGGAGGTTGAGCGCTGGCGGTTCCGTGTGCAGAGCCGGCCAGATGAACTGATCCAGGAGGATCAAAATCAGGAGGAACAACACCAGGCCCGCCGGAACCATGATTCGCCAATGGGTCAGTTTGGCCCACCATTTCACTTCGACCGTTGGCGAACCGGAAAAAACCATGGGCGCCGGCCCGATCGAAAACGCGGGGCCGACCGCCGAGGCGGCGGCTTCGTTTGGCGCGCCGCGCAAATAACCGATCGGCCGATTCGGGTCAAGCAGAAAAAAAACCTTTTGCGGCTTCTTATAATTGGGATGACCTTCGACTTCTTCGCGCGGAAAGAACGTCGCCGTTTTTCGTCTCGGTTGGACGACCATCGCCACGCAAAATGGCTCTTCGAAATTCCGGTGAAACATCGATTGGTCGTAACCGGAAAGAAACAAATCGTGGTCCGGGTGGCTGTGGTACCAGCCCACTACCTCGTACGACTTGTGCTGCGATTGGTTGAATTGTTGCAGTTGGTGCAAAATGTTGCGAACGGCGTACCCCGGAAAAGTAAACTCGGTCGCGCTGGCGTTTTCTGAATCAACAGGCGCCGCCATCTCGATGGTCACGGTGAAACGACCGGACTCGGCGTCCAGGCCATGGACGCCGAACAACACCCCGCCCACCTCCCGGGCCTGCGCCGCCTGCAAGCCGGAATCGCAGTGGTCGTGGATTTGGCGCAGAACGTCGCGGCTGACGTGCACGAGCACGTGAGTCGTTTTTGGATCCCAAGTGAAGAAATCGTTTCCCACGGCCGTCGCGGGCTTGGCCGCCGGCCGGTTCTGCGGCGTCGGCGGCCGGGCCGGCAATGGCGGAACTGGATGCCTAGATTCAGGGGCGGTAATTGACGAAACCGGCTCGACAGCCAAACCGGGCTGGAAAGTGTGTTCGACGACGTTCGACGTTTCGACAATCGCGTCGTGTGCTGATCGGTCGCGAGGCGGCGCATAAGCGTCGCGCGAGTCTTCGGCGTCGCTCGGGTCGGCCGGCGGCGCCGCCAACGGCGGCGGCTGTTCCCCGGCGACAGACGGCGGCGCTTCCAGAGCGCTCTCCGAAAACGGCGTCGCTGGCGCAGGAGACGCCTCAGCGCGCCCGGCCGCGACGAACGGCGCGGCCTCAACCACGCCCAATTCCGCGGACCGCTCGGCGGCGGTCGTATTCCCGTCCCGCGGACGTTTCGGCGCCGTGGCGCCGCGTTTCTCCCGGGAGTCGAGTGGTTCCGATTTCGCCATTTTGTTTCACCTAACCCGGCATGCGGCCGGGCGCGCGCCGAGTCGGCATCGGCCCGATCGGTTTCTTGACCACAAATTCGGTTCGCCACTGTTGTTTATTGGCTTCCAACGGGTTTCGCAGTTTGACCCTGTCGGTCGGGAAAAAATCCGGGTGTTCTTTGGAATATTTGATAAACCAGGCCTTGGCCGCTTCGTTCATCCGGGCGTCGACCTCGTCGAGGTTCACCAGCTTGGGCTCGAACTGGATCACGTGACTGATCTGGACAGCGACGTAGCAAAGATCCGCGTCCAATTCGTTCCAATTGGTGGCATAGCAAATGTTGCCCTTTTCGAAGTTGACGTTGGGATGAAACAAAGAAAAGTCCGGCGCCAGATCGGCGATCGGTTTCTCAATCGGGTATTTCGCCCCGAGAGTCAGTTGCACGACATGGCGATCGTTCATCACCGGGTGTCCGTGCTGGTCTATTTTCTTGACCCCCTTTATTCCTTCGTAGATCAGTTCGAGTTTGAAACTGTCGATGGGTTTGACATGCAGCCAGTTCGCGTTTTCGGCCTGCTGGGCCATGCGCTTCAAGATTTCGATGTCGGCGACGCGGCGAACCGTGTTGTCATAAACAACGGGGTGAGCGGCCGGGGCCGGCCCGGGCGGCCCCGCGGCCACCTGGGAATCGATGAAAACCTCGACAGCGCCGCCGTCAGCTATGCCCGCGGAAGCAAGGGTGTCTTCCGGATTTACCAGTTCGCCCTGGAAGTAAAAAAAGATCTCTTCGTCGGGTTTTATTCGAATGGGCGGTGTCGCCGAATCCGTGCTGTGTTTGTAGAACTCGATGGCGTAATCCATGAGGTCCTTGAGCGCGGTGTTGAAGTCGTAAATCTCCACCGGATAGGCGGTGGTGCCGCGCATGGTTTGAACTTGCAGAACGAAATTCGGCATTCTTAACTCCTTCTCGCCGTCGTGTCCCAACCGTCGGACAGAATCGCAACGTTGCAACTAGGGCAGAGGAAATTCTTGGCTTTCCACGATGATTCGCTCAGAAAGAATGGTTCGTCCGGATGGCCGTCCTCGTTGGGGCAAGCGTATACGGCAAACCTTCTGCCGCCTGGCCCGGAATTCGCGCCGGTAATCGGGTCCATCCAATTCGGGATGTACCGCGGGGCGCCGAATTGAGACGGCATCTTCGTTTGCGGGAGAAGAATCCGGCCGTCGTCGGTGTACGTCTTGCCGCCGGCCTGCGCCGGCGCGGCTTGCGGATCCGGATAAGCATACGCAAAAACGCTGGCGACTCCTGCGGCCAGCCCAAACCCGCCAAAAACCCCAGCCAGAAGCCCAGGGTCGTCTTGAAAGGAGTACGCCACGTAGATCAAGCCAGGCACGACAACCACGACGGCCGCGCCCAGGCGCGTTTTGCTAAGGAAACCTCGCCAAACAAACAGCGCGCAAGCTACGCAAGAAACGACACCGAAAGCTCCGGCGACGAACACCGCGATGACGTCCGGGGGCACGAGATTTCGGCCGCCCAAGATCAGGAGCACGGGAAACGGCATCAGGGCAAAGGCTATGGGCGCGATGTGTCGGCTCATGTTGTATTTCATCCCCTCGACCGACCTCTCACGAAAACGAAAGCAAGCGGTCAATGTCGCCGGTCAATTCGGCGTATTGAAACGCAAGCGGATTCTCCGCGTCGCTCACTTTGAAAATGTCTCCCGGGCGAAATCCCGCATCCGCGAGCGTTTTTTCGACGCACAGCGAGCGACGGTTGATCAGCGCGCTGAATTCCGTGCCAGCCAGACGCAGCCCACATTTCGGACAAGACGCTCTCTTGCAATCCTTCCTGGCGAACACGAGCAACGGCAGACCAATGGCATAGTCCTCACCGCAGTTCTCACAGCGGGCCGTATGCAACAAATCGTAGAACAACTCGATTTGCGGATTCGCGAACGAATCAGCTAAAATGTCCAACAAGCCGCCGACGGTCGTACGATCTGCGGACACGTCAACCAACTCGACGACTTCAGTGATCGGGTACTCGGGGTGAACACTACAGTTCGGATTTCTCTTGATGGGGCGGGCGACAAATCGTGGACTCCCGGTTTCGATAAATTGAATCACTCCCGGTTGCGGCGGCAAGCGGTCGTTTTTCACGAGATAGCGCAGCCCTTCTGTCATTTGAAGGCCGGCGATGATTGAGGCCATCATCGGTGTGGATGGGATGAACCCGGCCTCGGCGGCGCCGTGCTCGGAGATCGCACACGACCAGCGATTCAGTTGGGCGTTGAGATCGTAGTATTCCGCCCGCGCTTTTTTGGATTTGTTGCACTCGTAGCAAGGGCCGTCGGCTGAAGGTTGATAACTGGCAATCTGTCCGTTCAGTTCGATGTTGGCGTTCATTCCGCCGTCCACCCATGGAGTACCGATGTGCTGAAGAACATGATTGAGATGGAAGCGCGGCAAATAACCATCGAAACAGCAGAAGACCAAATCGCAACGGCGAAACGCCCCCATTCCCAACGTCATGATGTCGGCGGCGTAAGTGGCGACTCTCGTTTCCGAGTTTAGTTGCCGAAGTTTTTGCGCCGCGACCTCCACCTTGAGTTTGCCCACGTCGTCGCTTCGAAACAGCACTGAACGCGTCAGATTGGACGCCTCAACGGTGTCCCTGTCGACAAGAAACGCGCGGCCGATCCCGATCAGACCGAGCAATTTTACGATCTCATTCCCGATTGCGCCCACGCCCGCAACCATCACGGTCGCGTCGCGGATTTTCTGGCGGTCCCACCAATGAATGGCGTCTAAACGAGAGTAATCCATCGGATGCCCCCGCTGTTCTGCGGCTGCCCTCAGTGAAATTTTCTAGTTGCCGAACCCAAAGCCAGAACCCAAAAACCGTGATTGAGGAAACTTTTTAACTAACTGTGTGTTCTCTGTCAAGCTGCCCGTTCCGACGCCGACGATCCCAAGATTTTTTCAGCAACTTGTTATCTGATTGAAATGGCGACGGAAAACGCCAACCAATCGAAATGCGTCAACGATTGTGAAACGCCTCGCTCGAATGATCAGCGTCGTTGTTGTCTGCGAGAAGTTTCAACAGCAACGTCCGCGGACTCAAAGGCGGCCTTCGGCCCCAACAACCTGAGACGTGCGACGGATACCACTCCACGTTAAGCCGCGGAACGCGCAGATGAGGGATTCTCCACACAATAGATCCTGCTCGGCGGTTTCAGCCAGGCGTCCAGGCATCCAGAAGACGGCGTTTTTCACGCGGTCAATCGTGGCCTTTGTAATATGGACAATATGGCGCTCTTTGACGGCCGTGGGCGGCTTCTCCGGCGCTTTGAACGTCCCCCACCGGCTCCTGGCCCCGCCGGCTTGCCTTGGCGGCGGCGGGCGTCTTGGCGTCCGGGAGGAGGGCGTCCAGAGGATTCTCCCCGATTGTGCTTTTTCTCGTCATGGCTTGACCTTCTGGTTTTTTGAGGCGGGCTTTACTTTTTCTTCAAGCGTTTTCATCGCATTTTCGATCGTTCTCACTGTTCCCACTCCCACGAAAAGAACAGCGGCAGTCAAAAGTAAAATGGCCCCGATAACCTGCTCGTTCTGAGCCCCGTCCCCTAAGAGAAGACGTTTAACTCCCTCCACGGTGGCAAGACTAGATAAGAACATAAACCAAAACACAAAAGAGCGAAGTTTCGTCATGGTTTGACCTCCTGCTTGATTACTTCGAGGGCCAGGGCGTGATAATCCTCCGCTCCGGCGGCCGTGGGCTCGTAAATGGTTACCGGAAGCCCGAAGGACGGCGCTTCCGCAAGACGGACGTTTTCCCGGATGACGGTCCGGAAGCAGAGGCTCGCCTTGTCGATCAGCTTGCCGATGTCCGGCTGCTTGGCCTGGCTTGCAGGAAGGGCCAGCGGGCCTCCTTTTGCACCCAGAAGACGTTCTCGGCGCGGTATTCGTCGGGGTCTTCGGCGTCGGCGTGCGGCTCGGTCTTCAACGCCTCGTGGCGCTCCTGGAAGGCGTCGGAGATGTACTTGAGGAAGATCAGCCCCGGCACGACGTGCTTGTACTCGGCGGCGTCCATATTGTTCCGCATCTTGTCGGCCGCCGCCCACAGCGTGGCCTTGAAGCCGAGACTGGCCCCGCCGTTCTTCTTGCCGCCGTTGGTCTTCTTCGCCCGAGCCATGAGGTTCACGCCCCTATACGCGACGGTTCATCGCGTACTTTCGCCGATTTTTGTGACAGCCGGGGTAACATACCCGATGAAAAATCACGGTTGCAATGCCCTCTTCATGAAACGATTAGGCCGGGAAGGCAAGGCGGGTGCGGGCTCGTGCTGGCGCAAATCAACACCTTCTCGACAGCGGGACGAACGCCGGCCCGCGCCCTGAAAGACGGAAGGCGGCCTCCCAGCACGTCAGGAGGGCGGTCGCCGGCCCCGACGATGCAGGCGCCAGCCACTTCGGATAGCCACTTCGGATACGCCCAATTTGGAAACGCCGGAGCGCCCGACAACGCGCGATTTTTTGCTTCTGTAAGCGCCTTCCCGACACGACGCCCGGCACGACACGGCCTTGGCTAACTCGGGGCGCGCCTCGGCGCTGGCAGGTTCGGGATGACGGGCCGGGCGTCTAACGGAGCCACGCAGAACCGAGCAGACGGTCTCCACGCGATGACATTGAATCTCTTTCCGTCTCTGTGGCGCCTCCGTGTGAGGTCCGGGTTCGACATCATCCGTGTGAACCTCCTTTTCGCTGTCCGGGCCCTGAGGCCGCGGCGACCGTGGCCTTGCGGCAGCAATTCTTGGTTTCACGGAACGCTGCCACGCACCGCGCTCACATCTTAAATGAGATTAAATCACAGTATGTTCAGCCTCTTTTTTCTGTTTGGTTTCTCACTTTGTTTCAGCATCGTAAATTTATCGAACCCAACTGAACGACCAGTCGATTCCATGGTCAAAAAGTTCGATATTCGTACTGCATCCGTTTCGTTTCGGTCGCTTTGCGTTCGATTCCGAGCGAAAATGAATTACTCGATAAAAAGAGATTTTGTGGCTTTTCAAGCCTGGTGCATTCGCGGTTGATCGCGCCACCGTTCATCGCACAATCCGCAATCTTCCGTCCAACAACCAACCGAATTGGTGAATAACGATTGAGAAAACGGCCGCCAAAGTCCACCGTTCTACAAATCTCTACACTTCCAGAAATACAAAAATAACTTTTGCACGCCGGCGCGTCATGTCGTTCGATGAACCAGCAGGCAAATTCGTCGCGGCCATGGCTGCCCGGATTTGCGCCTTGATGATTCATCGGCGGCCAGCGTTGTTGCGAGAGAATATCAACAACCGACGTTGCGGCGCTGTGACTGGGCATCGGCTGACCTCGTTGCGTTCATGCGACGCAATCGCAGCAGTTCACGTTCTCATCCGCGCAAATGCCTGAAACGGTCGCAGCTTTTCCCGCTTATTTTTTACTTTTTCCCGCCTTTTCCCGCCTTTTCCCGCCTTTTCTCACTTTGTCACGCTTGGCGGCCAATAATCGCAAAAGAGGGTTATTACCAGTTTGATATCTGATCTCACTATTGTTCTAAGCGTATGAATACAAGATGTATTTATCTTGCTTTGTAAATTGCATTTAGTAAATAGTTACAGCAAAAAAATGATTATTGTTATTTCCTCTAAAAAATTATCTGACCATATATTTTCGTAATTAGTGCATCTCGATCCGAACTTGCGCGCAAGAACAATGTCCAAATACAAGGGGCGGGCCGAAGCCCGCCCCCCATGGTCCCACGTTGCGCAGGCGTCAGTGATCCACGTCCGGGAAGTCGGGCAAGCGGTACAGCACCGGCATGCGGTTGACGATCCATTTGAAGACGCAGACGCCGATGGTGGCGAGGGTCAGCGAGCCCATGATTTCCATCCAGCTCGGGAAGTAGCGGACGGGCGCGTTCCAGTTGAGGCCGACCATCACGACGTTGAAGCGGTTGATCATCACGCCGAGCACCGCAACGATGCTGCCGGCGCGCGCGAGGCCCGCATTGTTCCCGCGGACCGCGTAGGCGTACAGGAACATCGGCAGCACGACGCCGAAGCCGATCTCGAACCATTTCCACCAGCCATAGCCGGTGTGCATCAGGGTGTTCATCGTGAAGTCGCCGTGCGCGAGGCCGCGCGCCAGTGACAACGTCATCAGCGCGAAGTAAGCGAAGAGGCAGAACGCCGCCGCCTTGGCGAGGCCGATCGTCAGGTCGTTCATGTGCGCTTCGCTGTGCTCCTGCCCTTTCAGTTGGTAGCCGAACACGTTGTGCGAGATCATGCTCTCGATGATCAGCATCGCGATGCCGCCGTAGAGGCACGAGACGAAGAACAGGTAGGGGATGAACGTCGAATACCACAGCGGGTGCAGCCGCGTCGGCATCAACAGGAACATCGCGCCGAGCGCCGATTGGTGGCCCATCACCAGCACCGAGCCGAGGATGACTGCGCCGATGTGGATCTTGTCCAGCCAGGCGCGGATCTTCTTCAGATTGAGCCATTCCACGACGGCGGGCAGAAACTCGATGAACTGGATCATCAGGTAGAGGCACAAGTGTTCGGCGACCAGGAACAGCACCGACGCCGTGCCGAAATAGTAGAACGGCAGCGGCAGCGCCCAATAGCGGCCGAGGTCGATGGCCAGGCCCATGATCGCGAAGAAGTAGCCGAGGAAGCCGGTGAGGATCGCCGGCCGCACCATCGGCTTATAATCCTTGCGGCCGAACAGATAGACGCCGACGACCATCACGAAGCCGCCGGTCGCGACGGCGACGCCGAAAAACATGTCGAAGCCGAGCCAGAGGCCCCAGGGGTTGATGTCCGACAAATGGGTCGAGGCGCCGAGGCCCTTCCAGAAGCGGTAGGCCATGACCGGCAGGCCGACGGCGAGAATCATCGCGGCGATGACGTTGAACGGCGTCACGAGGCTGCGCACGTATTCGCCGACGGTTTTGCCCATGAGAATCTTGTCGCGGAACCAGGAGGTCTTCTCGTCGACGGCGGTAATTGCTTGTCCGTTCATTTGTGCGCCTCCTCATCTTTCGAGGCTTTGCCAATGCCGCGGGTGATCACGTAGAAGCCGGCCAGCAGGACCGGCAAGCCGACGTGCAGCACCGGGATCGTCGCCAGGTAGCCGTAGGTCAGACGCGGCAGAGCTTCGATGCCGACTTCCGTGTGGAAGGCGAGCTTGTCGAACGGCACTTTGGAAATGTACATCCAGCACGTGCCGCCGACTTCTTTTTCGCCGAAAATGTGATCGACGTAGCCGGAGTTTTCCGCATCGAGGCGGCGGCGGGCGATCTTCAGCAGGTCGTCGCGTTTGCCGAAGATCAACGCTTCTTGCGGGCAGGTCTCCACGCAGGCCGGGATGCCGCCGGCTTTGACGCGGTCGTAACACATCGTGCACTTGCGCACACGCGGCGTGAACGCATCCTGGTATTCGTAGGTCGGCACGTAGAACGGGCACGCCTGCATGCAGTAACGGCAGCCGATGCAATGGTCCGACGCGTAAACCACAGGGCCTTCCGGCGTCTTGGTGAACGCTTTGGCGAGGCAGGCGGCGAAGCAGGCCGGCTCGTCGCAGTGCATGCACTGCTGTTTGACGAAGGTCTCGGCCCGTCCCGTTTCGGCTTTGGCGAATTTGTTGACGACGGTGAAGTGGGCGTGGTCCATCCGGCGCTTCGTGTCGAGCACCTTCAGGTTCTCGAAGGCCTGCGCCTTGTCGACCGGCTTCGGCAGGTTGTTCGCCACGTTGCAGGCGCCTTCGCAACTGCGGCAGCCGATGCACAGGCTGGTGTCGCAAAGCACGCCGTACCGATCGGGGTTGCCGGTGAAATCGTGCGCCTCGGCGCGCGTCGGCGCGCCCGCCGCCACGGCGGCGCCGGCGGCGCCCGCGCCGGCCATGAGCTTGAGAAATTCTCTACGACTGACGGCCATGGCTTATTGCTCCGTTTTTTTGGGGGTTGCGTTGGTCGTGGGTTGCGCGCCTTTTTTGTCCGCCGCGGGCTGTTTGAGTTTCTCGTGGCAGTCGGTGCAGCCGGTCGGCCCGCTGCCCGAGGTCTTGTGGCAGTTCATGCACTGTTGATGATACGCCGCTTTCAAGCCGGGCAGGCGATCTTTCGCTGTTTTTATCGGCTTGCCCGAGTGGCACTGGCTGCACGGGAAATATTCGCCCGGCTGACTGTGATGATGGCAGACCGCGCAGTCGCCGGCATAACCGGTGTGCGCTTTGTGCGTGAATTCCACCGGGCCGTAGAGTTTCTTCAGACTGTCGAGGGTGGCTGTCTCCGGCGCCATGTCGTTGGCGGCGGCGGCGGCCGGGGCCGGGGTTTTCTTGACCTCCTTGTTTTCGGCGTAGGCGACGACGGCCGCCGTCAGCAACGAAAACAACAGGAGGAAAAGAACGGGAGCCGCAGTGTGGCGAAATCCGGGTCTCATGCATTCTCCTCTCGGGTCGGTTAAGCCGAAATTGCGCCGGGCCCACCCGCCGCAATCGTCGGCCTTTTTTACAAGGAGCGCGTCATTCGTTCGTCAGGAAAAAATCCCTGGCGATTTCGTCCCAGTGCGCGGGGTCGATGTTCTTCGCCATGCCGCTGACGGGCGAACCGCCATCGGCCGCGACCATGCCGAGTTGGCCGCCGGCGCGCGAGTAGAGCGCGTCGAT
>CAZHPN010000042.1:0-36612 GCA_964534375.1 uncultured bacterium
AGGCCCGCTTGGACCACCGCGGCGCGTACAACATGTTCGTCGCCGCCTATCGCGCCGCTCGCGGCCTATTCTTGCGGCAGCCGCCAGCGGCGATTTATCAGTTTCCCACCGGCTCGTATGTGCCGCCGTTCGTTCCGTTGCCGCCCGCGCCGAACTAAACGCCTCCAACGCACTCCAAGAACCCAACGAAAACTAACACGGACGGCGAAGAACTGTCCGTGGCCGTCATCACAGTCAAACTGCCGCGCGGAACACGACAAAAATCCCTGCGCGGTGGTCTCTGACTCCGCAAAACGACGAATCCGGCGGCAAGAATGAGGGGCAAAAGGTCGGGAGGCGGTCCGACGCGGCAATTTGTATCGAAATGTTCCGAAGTGGCTGGCGCCTTGTCGGGGCGCGTCTTGTCGGGGGTGACACGAAACTGCCCAGGCTTTCCGCCGGAAGAAAAACGAAGATATAATCGCCGTCGTCGATCGGGGGCGCGGCCTGCGCCGAGTTGCCGCCGAAAAGGGGGGCGAAAATGAGCACGATGCCCGCCGGCAGTGCGGCGTACAAAATCAAAGAGCCCAAAGGCCTATCGCCGCGCATCAAATGGTTGCGCGACTATTTCTTTCAAGGCGCCGAACGCGCGTGGAACAACGAGTTCACGGCCTGGACGACGGGCGCCCCGTGGGACACGCAGTTCAACGAATTGTCGTTTTACATTGTGCCGGAAAACTACCTCTTGATGCAGACCTTCGTGAAGTCGTTCGCGCAGGCGGCGCTGCCGGTCAAGCTCGATCCGCAATTCTGGTCGTGGAGCCTGCCGGAGCGACGCGCCTGGTTCGTCAAAGAGGTCATGATTAATTACGTGCCGCAGGAAATTCTGCCGGGCGACCTCGTGGCCGGCGCGCGCTTCAACCTCGAGTCGTCGATGTGTCTCGACAGGAAAGAAGCCGCCGTGCGCGACCGTCGCGTCTACGGCAAACGCGGCGCGCGCGCCAAAATGAAATGGTTCCACGATCACGGTTACGGCAACGCCGGCGCCACCAGCGGCCACCTCATCCCCGGCTACGAACGCGCGCTGAAGATCGGCTGGCAGGGCATCCACGCCGACCTCTCCGCGAAATACGCCGGGCTCACGCCGCGTGAGCAGCAAGGACCGCGGGGCGCGCAGCTTCGCGCGATGCTCACCGCCGCGACGATGCCGCGCGACCTCGCCGCGAAATACGCCGCGCTCTGCCGCGAACTCGCCGCGCAGGAAGAGACCGCCCCGCGCCAAAAAGAACTGGCCCAGATGGCGGCGAATCTCGACCGCGTGCCGTGGGCGCCGCCCGTAACGTTCTGGGAAGCGGTGCAGGCGTTGTGGCTGACGCACATGCTCGTGATGAGCGACGAAAACTACCCGGGCCCGGGCGTCTCGTTTGGCCGCATCGACCAATATCTCTTGCCCTACTGGGAGCGCTCACTGGCGGACGGGATGGACCGCGAGTTCGGCAAGGAAGTCCTCCGCTGTTTCTGGGTGCACGCGAACACGGTCTACGACGCCCTGATCCGCGCCGGCCACCAGGGCATCACCGCCGGCTTCGGCCAATTGATCACGCTCTCCGGCGTCGGCGCCGGCGGCCGCGACATGACCAACGACCTGACCTGGGCGATGCTCGAAGTCATCGACGAAATGACGCCGATCCTTGAACCCAAGCCCAACGTCCGCCTGCACCGCGGCACGCCCGACGAGTTGCTCGATAAGGTCGTGGACATGGTCGCCGCCAGCCAGGGCGCGCCGTTCCTGCTCAATTTCGACGAACGGTCGATGGCCGGCATGATGCGCGAGGCACGGCGCGCCGGCCTCGAACATCTGATCCATAACGACAACGTCCACGACTATGCGCCGGTCGGCTGCCTCGAAAACACCATGGTCGGCAACGACCGTTCGGGCACGGTCGACAACAACCTCAACCTGCTCAAAGCGGTCGAGTTGGCGCTCAACAACGGCCGCGATCTCGTCGCCTTTGTCGACCCGGTGACCGGCAAAACGGAGGCCATCCGCCGGGACGGCCCCTGCACCGGCGAAGCCGCCACATTCCGCACCTGGGACGATTTCTGGCGCGCCTTCGCGACCCAGTTGCGTTTCATCGTCAAAAAATGCGTCGATTTATATGAGATATCCGAAGCGCTTCGCGCCGAATATTTCCAGACGCCGTACCTGTCGTGCCTGGTCAAAGGCTGCGCCGAACAGGGCCGCGACGTCACGCAGGGCGGCGCCGAAATCGCCCTGACGACGATGGAAGGCGTCACCTTCGCGACGACGGTCGATTCGCTCCTCGCCGTCAAAGCGCTCGTCTTCGACCAGCATGCCTGCACGATGGCCGAATTGCGTCAGGCGCTCCGGGACAACTGGCGCGGACACGAGGTCTTGCAGGCCCGCGCGAGATTCAAAACGCCCAAATACGGCCGCGACGACGACGAAGCCGACGCCCTTGCCCGCCGCGTGATGGACCTCTGGGCTGAAGAGGTCTGGAAATACAAGACCGCCTCCACCGGCCGCCAATTCCGCCCCGGCATGCTCAGTTGGAATTATTGGGTCGGCGACGGCTTCGTCCTCGCCGCCAGCCCCGACGGCCGGCCGCAAGGCCAGTTTCTATCAAATGCGATATGTCCCTCGAACGGCGCCGACATCAACGGGCCGACCTCGAACGCCAACTCGGTCGGCAAAGCGCTCGGCGGCAAGGTCGCCGACGGCAAAGGCGACTGGGGCGAATATCTCAATAATCTGCCGAACGGCGCGAGCCACACGATCACTTTCCACCCGGCGATCGTCAACGACCCGGAACATCGCGCGAAATTCAAGGCGTTTCTGCGCGGCTACGGCGAAAACGGCGGCACGGCCCTGCAGATCAACATGCTCGACGAGGGCCTGCTCCGCGAGGCGCAGCGACACCCGCAGGATTACCGCCACCTGCTGGTGCGCGTCACCGGTTACAACGCCTACTTCACGAGCATCGGCAAGGAATTGCAGGACGAAGTCATCGCACGCTTGAGCCACAACAAACTTTAGACGAGGCGCCCGTGGGCCGCACCACAGAACAAAACGAACCGACCGCGGTGATTCTCGAAATCCAGCGGATGTCCACCGAAGACGGGCCCGGCCTGCGCACGACGGTCTTTTTCAAAGGCTGCAGCCTGAAATGCGCCTGGTGCCACAACCCCGAAAGCCTGGCGCCCCAGCCGCAGACGCAGTGGCTCGCCTCGCGCTGCCTCGGCTGCAAGTTGTGCCTGGCGGCCTGCCCGAACGGCGCGCTGACCTGGGGCGCGGCGGGGCCGCTTATCGACCGTGCGCGTTGCCAGGGCTGCGGCGCCTGCGCGGCCGAATGCCCGTCGACGGCGATGGAGCTGCTCGGCAAACGCTGGACCGTGTCGGACCTGATCGCCGAGGTCGCGAAGGACCGCGCGTATTTCGCGCAATCGACCGATGGCGGCGTCACCGCCTCGGGCGGCGAAGCGACGCTGCAAAGCGCCTTCGTCGCCGCGTTCTTCGCCGGGTTGCGCAAGATCGGCCTGCACACGGCGCTGGACACCTGCGGCCAGTGCGCGCCGGCCGCGCTCGAAGCGGTACTGCCGCACGCCGATCTCGTGCTCTACGATCTCAAGGACATCGACCCCGAACGCCACGCGCAGTTCACGGGCTGCGATAACCGCCGCATCATCGAAAACCTGCGCCGGGTCGTGCATTCGATGAAGCACAACGGCCGGCCGAAAGAGCTATGGATTCGCACGCCGATCATTCCCGGCGCGACGGACCGCGACGAGAATATCGCCGAATTGGGCCGGTTCCTCGGCAAAAACCTGCGCGGCGTCGTCGCCCGCTGGGATTTGTGCTCGTTCAACAACCTGTGCCGCGACAAGTACGCGCGGCTCGGCCTCGAGTGGCCGTACAAAAACGAGCCGCTGCTCGAACGCGCAACGATGGAACGCCTGGCCGAGGTCGCGCGCGGCTCGGGCGTCGACGCGCGCGTGGTCCACTGGAGCGGCGCCGTGCGGGCCGAAACGGACGCTGCGCCGGCCACGGAAGAAGGCGGTTGTTGACCACGCGCCGACAGAAAGGAAATCGCCGTGAAGCATTCCGCGTTTGAGACAAGCGATCTCCCGGCACTCGAGCCGACAACCAAGGTCGGCCTGCTCGCGACGGTCAGCCCCGAAGGTTTGCCGCACGTGTCGCTCATCACGTCGATCCAGGCGAAGACGCCGCGGCAATTGATGTGGGGCCAGTTCACCGAGGGGTTGTCGAAAAAGCACGTGCGTCAAAATCCGAAAACCGCGTTCCTGATGCTGACGGTGGATCGCAAGCTGTGGCGCGGCAAAGCCAGCTACACTCACGCCGTTCGCGAAGGCGACGATTATGTGATGTTCAACAGCAAGCCGATGTTTCGCTACAACGCCTACTTCGGCATCCACACCGTGCACTACATGGATCTCGTCGAAACCGGCGGCCGCGAGGCGCTGCCGCTGGCGAATATCGCCGCCGCGCTCGTGGCGACGCGTTTCGCCAAAGCCGGGGCCCGGACCGACGGCGCGCCGATTCTCACGCCGTGGGGACGCGGCCTTTTCGATGGCCTGCTTTCCCTGAAATTCATCGCCTGGGTCGACGCCGACGGCTACCCCACGCTCACGCCGCTGCTGCCGTGCCAATGCGCCGATCGCCGGCGCCTGGTTTTTTCGCCGTTGGCGTACGGCGACGAGCTGCGGACGATTCCGGCCGGCGCGCCGGTCGCGATCTTCGGCATGACGATGCAAATGGAAAACATTCTCGTCCGCGGGATCTTCAGCGGTTTCCGGCGGCATCGTTTCTGCGAGTTGGGCGTCGTCGACGTTGACTGGGTTTACAACTCGATGCCGCCCAAAATGGGGCAGATTTATCCGCCCGTGCCGTTGACGGCAGTTGTCAATTTCTGATATCGTAATTGGCTGCTTCTTCTCCGTCAGAAGCGGTCGGCCTGCACCGCGCCGAATTCCTGGCCGGCGACGCCGAGCAACGCCCATTCGTCGCGGATTTTCCGGACGCGTCGCTGCACCGCCCCGACCGATTCGCCCGTTGCGGCGCCTCCGCTCAACCGCAGCCCTGGCCGCCCCCGCTGCTCTGGACCGCGCTGTGCGGCGCCGGCGACGGCGAATCGTCGTCGCCGACGCTGTCATCGTCGTTGTCGTCGTCGCCCAGGCCGGGCGGCGGCGCGGTCAGGTCGTCCCACGTCAGCGCGACCGGTTGCTTGTCGCACGAATAGCCGTCGGCGTTGGTGAACGCCACGCCCATTTCCAACGTCGCGGGCAGGAAATACATCGTCTGCGCCGTGGTCGAGAGCGTGGTCACCTGCTTCACCGTCGCCGCAATCGCCCACATCTCGCCGAGCGTCACTTCGCCCCCGAGTTCAGTGATTTCCTGTTTCATCAGGGCGTAGCGTCCGGTCCGCTGGCCGGGCTCTAATTTCAACAGGGTGTTGGCCGCGACCAGCACGTCCGAATACCAGCCGGCTTCGTCGGCCGGTTGGCGCAAGACCCAGCCGCGATTGTCGACCTCCAGCACCACGGCCGGGTCGCCCGTCGTCACGCCGCGCGGTTCGATGAGATTGAGGACTGCCCCGCCGCCGCGCGGCACGTCGGCGACGGCCGTCACCAGCGTGTCGATGTTCATTTCGCCGTCGGCGTCCGGCGCCTGCAGCGCTTGCCGCAGCGTGACGCCCAGCGGCACAAAGCCCGGCGTGAAGTCGTTGCTCCACAGCGGCGTGCCGTTCGAGGCGACGTGCAGCACGACCGCGACGCCGCGGTCGTTCATGCACGACAAACAGCCGACGAAACCGGGGAACGAGACCATCGCAACCGTATGACTTCCCGCGGCGGAGGGCGAGAACACGAGCACGATCGTCATGTCGGGCAGCAGATAGCGGTTCGGACCGTCCAGCGCCCAATCGAGATTGCGCACCAGGGCCGTTTCGCCGCGCAGCCGCGGTTCGACCGACGTCGCCGTGTCCCAGGCCATTTGCGTGCTGCAGGCCATCCCGCCGACGTCGCTCAAGGCGTTGCCGACGAGCAGGTCGTCGACGTCGAGGTTGCGGCCGAGTTCCGGAATGAACGGGTCCGCGCCGCCGGCCGCCAACCCGGCGAGCATGGCGGCCGCTTCCTGCTTAAAATCATCCGGCCATGTATAGAAGATCGGAATCGCGGCGTGCGCGGCCTCGTACAGGGCCGGCGGCAGCAGCGACAAAACGTAATCGCGAAAGAGCTGGCGAATTTCGGCGCCGAGATGGAAACCGTGCGCATAGCCCATTTCTGCGGGCGTGCCCCAAACGTGCAAAACGCGCTGCCCGCCGACCGTGTACAGATAGCCGTTCACCGGCGGCTCGGCGCGGGCCGTGACCGTCAGGCAAATCATAAAGATCGCCGCGACAGCAATTCGCTTCACGTTCGGCCCCCCGCGATGTCGGCATAAGATCCTGTGTCGTGCAGAATAGCGGCCGGCGCGCCCGCGCACAAGACGGGATGTCGTCAGTGAACAGGGAACAGTGAACGGTGAACAGTGGTAGTCAGGAACAGGGCGCCCTGTCTCGTCAGAAACCTTCTTCCGACTCCGGGGCCAGCGGACCGACAGGTTCGGCCGACTTCGGCACGCGAATCCGCAGGCAGACAAAAAAACCGGCGGCGGCGATGCTCGCCGCGAGCAAAAACACCCAGCGATAGCCCCAGGTCACCCAGATGTAACCGGAGAAAACCGGCAGGCTCATCGACAGCGCGTGTTCAATGGTGACGCCGACCGCCGCCGACGAGGTGATGTCCGTCGGCGCGACCGCGATCTTCTTCAGATACGTCGTGCGGGCCACGCGCAACGCGTACAACAGACTGTCGAGAATGTACGTCGCATAAAGTAGATAGACGTCGTACGGTTTGGGCACCAGATCCGACGCGAACGCGTACGACAGACAAACTAACGCCAGGACAAATTCATCGGCGGACAGCACCGTGCGCTCGCCCAGCCAATCGATAATCTCGCCCATCAGGGGGCGGAAAATCACGCCCAGCGTCGCCGCAATGAAGAACAGCAGCGCGATCGTGCTCACGGGCACGTCGTATTTCTTGACCAGCACCCAACCGCCGAAAACCAGAAAAATCTGCTTGTGCAGGCCGAACAGCGCGCTGATCAGATAAAACAGTGAATACTTTTTGCGCAGGACGATCCGGGACGAACGCTGGTCTTCGCGCCCGACGCGCAGCCGCCAATACAAAACGCCCGCCGTCAGCGCGCAGGCGGACGCGAACGTGTAAAGCAGGCTGTAACGGTCGCCCAGCAACTTCGCCAGCACGTACACCACGGCGACCCCGAGAATCGTCCCGATATTCCGCGCGCCGCCGAATTGCCCCAGTCGTTTGCCCTCGGCGCCGTCGCGGGCCAACCGCAGCGCAATCGGACTTTCGACGGCGAAGATGATGTGATCGCCCAGCGACCAAATCATCGTAAATGCGACCAGCCCGGCGACGTTCGAGGGCAGGAAAGCGAGGCCGAGCGAGCCGATGCAGGTGAACAGCATCGCAAACGCGGCCATCTGGGTTTCGCGAAGAAACACGAGCAAGGCGCCGGAAACGAAAATGATCAAGAAACCCGGAAGTTCGCGCGGAAATTCGAGCCAGCCGCGCTGCCCGGCGTCCAGATGCTGAACGTCCGCCAGGTAATTGCTGATCGTGGAGCTGAACACGCCGCCGGCCGCCCCGAAAAACAGCGTGGCGAACAACGCGAGCTTCACTTCGGACTTCATGAAGGAACCTTCACCCGATGAACCTGTCCCGAACTCGATTGAAGTTCCGGATGAGGCGTGGCGGCGTTTCTCCGCGCCAAGGAACGCGACGGCGGCCCAGCACGTAAAAAAATGACGACTGCCGGGACGTGTTTATCCCGCCGCACACTTGCCGTCAAGTTCTCGACGGGGCGTCCGCGATGACGCGCCCAAAAGGCGTCAGCCAAAAGGCGCCAGCCACCTCGGAGCGGCCACCTCGGAGCGGCTCCTGCGCGCGGCTCACTTCGGCAGGAGCCAGCCACCTCGAAATGGCCAGCACCAGCTCAAGTAATTGAAAACAAAGCGTTTGATGAAAGTTGTGCAGAAATTCCATCGCCGAAAAAAGGCGCCAGCCACCTCGGAACGGCGCCCAAAACAGGGTGCCTAAAAACAGGGTGCCAGCCACTTCGGAACGGTGCAACGGTGCCAGCCACTTCGGAACGCTTTGGAACGCCGCCGAAAAATCGCCAGCCATTTTCGGAAATTCCGGACGTCGAACCTCTGCCGGGTGTGTATTCTCCTCAAGAAAATCTCGTCGCCGCGGCAATAATCTGTTTTCGCGCGCGTCACTTAAGTGTGCAATGCCGAGTGATTGCCGACGATTTTGGCTATTGCTAACGCGTTTTTCGCTTGACAGCTTACTGTCCGGTAAGTAGATTCTCCGCGCTCTTTACTTACCGGTCAGTAACCGACCGGGAAAGGAGATGGTCAATGATTCGATGCTGGAAGGCGGCGGCCATCGTGATGGCGCTGCTGGCCGTGGCTGCGTCGGCCTCGGCGTTCGACTTGCAGGAGTGCCTGCGTCGCGGGTTGGCGTCGTCGGACCGAGTGCTGGCCGCCCAAGCGCAATGGGACAAAGCGAAGATGGACGAGGGCGCGACGATTCCGAATTTCCTGCCCCAGATTTCGGCGACGGGCGAAAAGCTGTGGCTGAACGAGCACCTGACGTTTACGTTCCCGACCCCCGCCTTTCCGTCCAACTTTACGGCGCACGACAAAGAACTGTTAGGCGTGGTGTTCGGCGCCTTCAGTTCGTTGGACTCGCTGATCAAGTTGCCGACCTACATGAACGACCTGACGATCAAGGCGTACGAGCCGTTGTCGATGATCCCGCAATTGGCAATGTACTCGAAAATGGCGGATGACGGCCGGAACCTGGCGCACCTGGGTTACGAGGTCACGCGCGACCAGATCACGCTGTATCTCAGCGCCTCGTACTTCGCCGTGCTCCTGTCGCAGAAGCGCGTGAAGGCGCTGCAACGGGCCGACGAGCAGGTCAATCGCCTCTTGCAGGACGGCAAGAACATGGAGGCGCAGGGGTTGATCACCAAAGCCGACTTGCTCAAATTCGAAATCCGCCAGGGCGAAGTGGAAATCCAGTTGCTGCAGGCGAAGAACGACGAGGTGCAGGCGCGCTCGTTGCTGGCGAAGCTGCTGGAAATGCCGATCGACCAGATCGTCTGCGAAGACATGCAGATCCCGCCGACGCAGTTGCACGATCTGGATTGGTACGTCGATAACGGCCAGCAGGGACGGCGCGAATTGCGCATGACGTCTCTGCAAGAAAGCATCGCGCGGGCGAACAGCACCGCCGCGTATCTGAATCTGATTCCGCAGTTGGGCGCCGTCGGGCAGGCGGAATGGACGCAAACCGACTACATTCTGACGCCCGATCGCCAATACACCTACGGCCTGGTGCTGTCCTGGAATTTCTGGGGCCTCGGCAAAGACGTCCTCAACGCGCAGTCGGCCGCATACGCCAAGGACCAGGCGACGCACGAAGCCCGCGCCGCCCGCATCGATATCCGGATGTCGATCGAAAAGGCCTACCATGACGCGGTCGTCGCCCACCAAAGCGTCGACGTGTCGCAGCGCACCCTCGCGCAGGCCGAGGAAAACTTCCGCATCGAACAAAACCGTTACAAAGCGGGCAAAACCACCGCTTACGATCTGCTGGGCGCCCAGACGCAACTGACCGGCGCCGAAACCGGCTACGCCGCCGCGGTCTATGGCGCCGCGTTGGCCGATGCCAGCCTCGACGCCGCGATCGGCCGCAAACCCTTCGCCGCCATCCAAGGAGATGCCAAACATGAATAAGCGCTACCATGCCGTTCGGCGGCCGTCGGTCGTCGTGGGTTTGATCCTGTTGCTCGCCCTGGCCGCCGCCTGCGGCGGCAAGACCGAGAAATCGGCCAGCGTCGTCGCGGATCTGGCGATGCCCGTCGCCACCATCACCGCCGGCCAGGGCACGAGCGCCGGCGAGTTCATCGTTTCCGGTTCCTTGCAGCCGCTCAACCACACGACGATCTCGACCGAGGTCGGCGGCACCGTGCGCACGGTGAACGTCGAAGTCGGCGATCGCGTCCGCCGCGGCCAGACGCTGGCGCAACTGGACCTTTCCGACTTCACGCTCGGCGTGCAGCAGGCGGAAGCCGCGCGCGACGCCGCGGCGATCGCCTTTGAAACGGCCGAAAAGAACTACCAGCGCTTCGTCAGCCTGCACAAGGACGGTTCGGCGTCGCCGGCCGACCTCGATCAAGCGACGCTCGGTTTCAAAGGGGCGAAGGCGAATCTGGAGCAGGCGACAGCCATGTGCGGCCTGGCGCGCAACCGCCTGAGCAAGGCGACCGTTCGCGCGCCGTATGACGGCCAGGTGACGCAGCGCCTAGTCAGCGTCGGCGCCTACGTCGATGCGATGATGCACCCGGTGATGTTCGTCATGGTCGACAACTCGAAACTGCGCGCGATGCTCGATCTGCCGGAAATGCGCGCCGCGTTGCTCGCGCCCGGCGACGCCGTGCGGCTCGCCTTGCCGTCGCTGCAGCGTGAAATCACGGCCCAGATCACCGTCATCACCGACTCGGTCGACCCGATGTCGCACACGCGGACCGCGGTCGCGACGATCGCCAACGCCGGGCCGAATCCGCTGCCCAGCGGCATCTACTTCGAGGCGCACATCGTGCCCGCCGCGCTGCGCGGCAAGATCATGCTGCCCGCCGCGGCCGTGCGCACAGAGGCCGGCGGCAGATATTCGGCGTACGTCGCGCAAAGCGGCAAAGCGGTGCAAAAGGCAATTACCGGTAAATTCCTCGCCGACAACAGCGAATTTATCGTGGAAAACGGCATCGAGACCGGGGAAAAGGTTGTGGTCGAATCGACGATGGTGCGCAACGGCCAACCGCTGGCGATCGCCGAAGAGGCGCCCGCCGCGGCGGACGCGACGGCGCCGGCGGCCAAGCCGGCGGACGCGAAGCCGGCCGCCCCGACCGCGAAAATGAAGACGGCGCCGGCGGCCAATCTCGCTCAAAAGGAGAGCGGCAAATGAAACTGTCCGATGTCTCCATCGCCCGGCCCGTCTTCGCGACGATGATGATCGCCGTGATCCTGGTGTTCGGGTTGAACGCCCTGCCGAAAATGGGCATCGAAATGTTTCCGAACATCGAGTTTCCGGTGATCACGGTGCTGACCGTGTATCCCGGCGCGGACCCGACGGCGGTCGAGGAAAAAATCTCGCGCAAGATTGAGGAGGCGGTGAACACCCTGCCCGACCTCGACAAGTTGATTTCGTACTCCGACGAAAACGTCAGCCAGGTCGCGGTGCAATTCAAATTGAACGTGCCAATCGACCGCGCGCTGCAGGACGTGCGCGACAAAGTGGCCTCCGTGCGGCACGATCTGCCGCAGGACATCGAAGACCCGCTGATCGAAAAACTCGACCTCGGCGCGATTCCGATCGTCACCTATTCGGTTTCCGGACCGGACGACATGAGCCGCACCGCGCTCACCCATTTCGCCGACAAGGTCATCAAGGAAAACATCGAGAAGGTGTCCGGCGTCGGCAAGGTCGAGTTGATCGGCGGCCACCCGCGCGAAATCCATTTGCTCGTCGACCTGACCGCGCTCAACGCCGCCAACCTCGCGGTCGACGATCTGATGCGGATTCTTCAAGGCGGCAACATCGAGTTGCCCGGCGGGCGTTTCGACCAGAAAACGCGCGAACTGTCGCTGCGCGTCGACAACCAGATTCGCGATCCGCGCGAAATCGGCGAGATCGCGCTGACGCAGGTCAACGGCGCGCCGATTTACGTGCGCGACGTCGCGAACGTGGTCGACACCGAAAAGGACCCGCGGTCGTACGCGATGGTGAACGGCCGCTCGGCCGTGCTCGTGCAGGTGCTGAAACAGTCGGGCACCAACATCGTCGCGACGGCCGACGCGGTGAAGCAGACGCTCGAAAAAATGCGCCCGACCTTTCCGCAAGGCGTCAAGGTCAACTTGGTCATCGACGACGCGAAATTCATCCGCGAAGCGATCAAGGATTCGCTGTTCGACCTCATCTACGGCGCCATTCTCGCCGTGCTGATCATCGGCTTCTTCCTGCGCAACCGGAACATGACGCTGATTTCGGCGATCGCCATTCCGACCTCGATCATCGGCACGTTCAGCGTGCTGCAGCGCCTCAACTTCACGTTCAACTACTTGACGATGCTGGCCCTGTCGCTGTCCGTCGGCATCGTCATCGACGACGCGATCGTCGTCATCGAGAACATTTTCCGGCACATGGAAGCCGGCGAACCGGCGATGTCCGCGGCGCGCAAGGCGACGGCGGAAATCGGCCTGGCGGTCATGGCGACGACCTTCACGATCGTCGCGGTGTTCGTGCCCGTGGCGTTCATGCAGGGCATCATGGGCCGCTTTTTCTACCAATTCGGCGTGACCGTCGCGCTGGCGGTGCTGATCTCGCTGTTCGTGAGCTTCACGCTGACGCCGATGCTCGCCTCGCGGTTCGTGCATCACCAGCCGAAGCACGGCCGGTTTTACGTGGCGATCGAAAGGCTGCTGAAGGGCTTGGACGCCGGCTACGCGCGCCTGATTCACTGGGCGCTGCGCAACCGCGGCAAGGTGGCGCTGATTGCGATCGCCCTGCTGGTTCTTTCGGTTCTTGCGGCGTCGCAGGTGCCGGGCGAATTCATGAGCCAGCAAGATGAAGAGCGTTTTCAAATCACCGTCGAGACGCCGCCGGGCAGCACGCTGGCGCACACGGAGCAACTCTGCCGCGTCGTCGAGTCGATCGTCGGCAAACTGCCAGGCGTCGAGCTGATCGCGACGACCGTCGGCGGCGGCGCACGCGAACTGGTCAATCAAGGCACGCTGTTCGTGCGCCTGACGCCGGCCGACAAGCGGCCTTATTCGCAGAAAAAATTGATGGCGATGATTCGCGAAAAGTTGCCGAATCTGCCGGGCGCCTTGTTGTCGGTCAACCGTGCGAATGAAATCAGCAGCGGCCAACGCCCGGAAATTTTGCAATTCGCGATTCGCGGCGACGACTTGCCTAAAATGGAAGCCGCGGCGGTGCGCGTCGCCGAACGGCTGAAGAAAATCCCGGGCTTCGTCGACGTCGATACGTCGGTGCGGCCGGGAAAAGACGAGTTGCGGCTGCACGTCGATCGCCAGAAGGCCGCGCAAATGGGCGTCAGCCCGGCGCAGGTCGCGCTCGCGGTGCGCAATCTCGTTTCCTCGGCGAAGGTCGGCGAAATGGCGCAAGGCGAAGACCGCTACGACATCCGCGTCTGGCTGTCGCCGAACGAGCGCTCGACCACGGCCGACCTCGGCCGAATCAAGATTCGCAACATGATGGGCGGCATGGTTCCCCTGACCGACCTGGTGACGATCGCGTCCGACAAAGGCCCGACCGAAATCGAGCGGCAGGAACGCCAACGCCAGGTGACGATCTACGCCAACCTCGACAAGCTGGCGATGACCGAGGCGCAGAAAAGTCTCAACGCCATCGCGGCGGTGGAAGTCCCGCCGGGCTTCAACACCAAGTACATCGGCCAGGCGGAAATGATGGGCGACGCGATGCGCGACATGATCAACGCGCTCGTGCTGGCGATCATCCTGGTCTACATCATTCTGGCGAGCCAGTTCGACAGCTTCCTCCACCCGTTCACGATCATGTTCTCGCTGCCGTTCTCCGTGATCGGCGCGTTTGGCGCCCTGCTCATCACCGGCTCGACGTTGTCGATCATTTCGATGATCGGCATCATCATGTTGATGGGCCTGGTGACCAAGAACGCGATTCTGCTGGTCGACCGCGCCAACCAGAACATCCGCGCCCATGGCCTGGAACGCAACGAAGCGTTGGTCGACGCCGGCCGCGTGCGGCTGCGCCCGATTCTGATGACCACCTTCGCGATGATCTTCGGCATGCTGCCCGTCGCGATGGCGCTGTCGAAGGGCTCGGAAATTCGGTCGCCGATGGCCACGGCGGTGATCGGCGGCTTGATCACCTCGACGCTGCTGACCCTGATCGTCGTGCCGGTCATCTACACCTTCCTCGACGATTTGAGCGTCAAAGTCACGGGCCTGTTCCGCCATCGCGCGCCGGCCCCCGCGACCGCGCCCGCCGGAGGCAAGGAATGAACGACACCGGCCAGCCGCGCACCCGGGAGCATATTCTGCGGGCCGCGCTCCACCTTTTCGCGGAGCGCGGCTATCCGCAAACCTCGATGGACGAAATCGCCAAAGAGGTCGGCGTCACCAAGCCGGCGATTTATCACTATTTCGACAGCAAGGAGAAACTGTTTCAGGCGCTGGTCGAACTGGCGAAGGTCGAACAGCGCCGCCGAATCGAGGAAGCGCGCGCGAAAAACCTGCCGCTTCCGGAATTGCTGGAATACCTGATCGGCGCCGCGCTGGCGATGATTCGCGACGAGCCCGACTGGGTACAGATGATGTTCCGCGTCAACTCGTATGCTCACGAGCTCGGCAAATTGCTGGATCTCGCGGCGGTGCAGCGCGAGATCCACGCCGAAGAGGTGGCGTTGTTCGCCGACGCGATCGCCGACGCCCGTTTGCGCCCCGGATTGACCATCGGGGATTTCGTCGACTTCTACCACGGCGTCGTCTATTCGCTGATGAGCCGCTGCTTCCTGATGGGCGACTTCCTCGACAGCGAGCGCCTCGCGGCCCGCGTGCGGGATATGATTCTGTATGGCGCGCTGGCGCGGGAGTAGGCAATGCGGAATGGCGAATGCGGAATGACGGGCAATGAAAAATTACGGGCGTGACGCGGGGAGTGGCGAAATTATAAATTAGACCTCGCGGTTTTGGCTGAGGCGACGACGATGCGCAGGATTTCGCCCGCCTCGCCCATTAATTCCGTCAATCGAGCTTGCGAGATAGCGCCGCTTTCGACAAGCAGTTCCATCCAGAACAAAGTTTCGTCGAACTCCTCCTCCACGATGCCAAGTTTGGCGACGAAATCCTTTTTCGATTTCGCGCGGCAGGCGGCGCGGTAGTTCGCGGCGACCGATGTGCCGCTGCGAAGCAATTGCCTGCCGATCACCTCGGCCGTTCACCCCTTCGGCAACGCTTCAGACGCGCGGATTACGCGCAGCGCAAACGCCTTCGTTCGATCCTTCAAATCATTCACTGTTCATTCCCCTTTTGGCGCACACGATTCCGCATTTGTCCGACATTCCGCATTCCGCATTCCGCATTTGTCCGACATTCCGCATTACCCCACCAGCGCTGTTCCCAGCGCGATGCCCGCCGGGCTCGCCACCCAGCCCACGAGCACCATTCCCCATGCAATGCCGTACGCCGGGTTATCCGATGATGTCTCGTCGCCGAACACCGCGAACAACGCCGTGGTGTAAACGCCGACGGTCGCGCCGTAGACCAAGAGAATCGGCAGGCCGAAGACGCCCGCGGCGAAGCGGTGCAAAAGATACAGCAAGGCCAGCGCGCCGAGGCCGCAGGCGGCGGCGCGATTCAGCCGCCGCCAGCCGAGGCGGCCGTACAGCAGGCCCGCCCCCACCGCGCCCAGCAAGTGCGCCGCGCCGAACCAGCGCCAGTCGCGGGCGGAGGCGAGAATCGCCGTCTCGCCCGGCGCCCGCGAGACCAGCACGAACAGCGCCGTGTCGGCGAACACCACCGCCGCGAGCGGCAGCAGCCGGCGCAGCATGGCGCCGATGGCGCCGGGGCGGCCGAGCGGCGGCGCGGTTCGGGCGAACGCCCCAGGAAGCAGGACAATTATGATATTCGAGCCGATCAGCGCCATGTCGAACGCCGCGACCGCCTCGGGCCGGCGCGCCGCCCAACCGAGCAGGCTGGCGATCGAATAGATCGCCCCGGCGGTCGCGCCCGCGGCGAGGCCGCGCCGGTCCGCCGGCACGGCCAGCGAAAAGAGCGTCAACAACGAAACGATGAGCAAGCCGAGCGCCAAGCCCAGCGGCGCAAAGGCGACGATCAGCGTGCCGCGCGAGGGCGCGAGCATCGCCCCGGCGGCCGCGCCGGCCGCGGCAAGCGACAACAGCCCCGCGGCGCGCGCGATCGCCCGCTGCGCCAGTTTGCGCCGGTCGATGAGCCGCCCTGCGAGCAGACTCCCCGCGATGCCGCCCAGCGCCAGCAACGCAAAGCCCGGCGCCAGGTCGCGTTCGCCGAGGCCGAGCGCCGCCGCCGCGCGCCGCAACAGGGCGTACTGCACGAAATTCACGTAAAAGATGAAGCTCGAAAAAAGCGCGTAGCAGGCGAGGAACGCGCCCGCGTAATGGCGAATGGCGAATGGCGAATGGCGAATTCCAGACGGCGTCGCGTCGGTAATTACCGGGCAATCACTTTCCATGTCGAAAAACGCTTTTCAGCAGTTCCCAGCCGATCGCCGGCAGTTTGCGCTTCAACATCCCGCCGGTTTTGAGATAGCTCGGCTGGTCGGTCATGATGTCCATCAAAAAGCGGCGCATCGTCGGGCTGCGGCGCGCCACCGCGTAGACGCGTTCGATCGTCGGCGGATCGTAAAACCAACGCGACAGCTCGGACGCCTTCGCCAACTCGGCCCCGTACGCCGTGCGCCACTCGGCTTCGTAACGCGCCGGCGCGCCGGCGAGCAGCGCCTCGGCCAGCAATTTCCCGTCCCATAGCGCGTACAGAATGCCCTCGCCGGTGAGCGCGTCGACGTGCCCCGCCGCGTCGCCGATCGCCGCGAAACCCTCGCCGACAACCGGCCCGCGAAAAAATGCCGGATCGCGGATGAACGGAATCGGCGCGGCCCACTTTTTCAGAATCGGCGCCTGCGGAAATTGCGCCAGGCGAAAGCGCTCGACCTCCGCCCACATGTTCATTGTCGGGTCGCTGCTGCCGCCGCCGAGGCAAATGTGGTCGGCGCGCGGAAACGCCCAGACGTAGCCCGGGCGCGGCAGAAACCACGTCCAGGCGGCCGGCGACTCGGCGCGGACGAAATAGCCGACCGTCATCGTCAACAAGTTCCGCGGAATCGGACCCAGCAGATCGCGGCGGACGATCGACTTCGCGCCGTCGGCGCCGATCAGAAAATCGGCGGCGATTTCGCTGGCGCCTTGCAGCACGAAGCCGCGCCCCTCGCGCCGCACCCGCCGCACCGCGGCGTGCACGAACTTCGCGCCGGCCTGCGCCGCGAGCGCGCGCAGCGCACCGTCGAAGTCGCGGCGGGACGTCACCCACATCGGCTGGCGGCTGGTCAGCAAAACGTCCTCGCCCTTGGGTGAAACAAAGTGGCCGTCGAGCACCGGGCGCCGCGGGCCTTCATAAGCGTCGATCTCGGCGAAGCGCTCGCGCACCTTCGGCGGCACGCCGCCGCCGCACGGCTTTTCCCACGCCGCCGCTTCGCGGTCGACCAGCGTCACATCCGCGCCGGCCTTCGCGAGGTGATACGCGCAGAACGAACCGCCCGGCCCCGCCCCGACGATGACGATCTTCACGCTACACCCTCCAACAACCGCGCCGCGATCGTGCCCGCCAAGAGCAGCGCCCAGAAAATGACGCCGGTCTGAATCGTCGCCCCGCACGACGCGGTCAATTTCGGCAGTTCGCGCCAGCCGGCCGCGGCGCGGTCGGCCAGGCGCGTCACGCGCGGCAGGAGCAGCAAGCCGACGATCAACTCGCGCGGCAAAGCGCCGACGAAAATCGCCAGCGCCAGCAGGGCGAAACACGCGTCGGCCGCGGCGCGGGACAATTGCAGGCCGAACTCCGGCCCGAACCGCGCGACCAGATTCCCCTTTCCCGCGCGCTTGTCGGCCTCGTAATCCGGAATTTGATTGATCGCGATGATCGCCACAGGCCAGAACCCGATGATTGCCCCGGCCCACCACGCCGGCGCGTCGATGCGGCCCGCAACGACGTAGTAGCCGGCGAGCGCGGCCAGCGGCCCGTGCGTGACGCCCATCGTGATCTCGCCGAGGCCGCGATACGCCAACCGCAACGGCGGCGCCGTATACGCCCAGCCGAGGAACATCCCGGATGCGGCCACGGCGGCGAGCGGCCAGCCCGTCGCGAACGTCAGCGCCGTGAAAATGACCGCCGCCGCGCCGAGCGTCGCATAGCCGGCGCGCCGCACCTGCCCCGCGGTCAGCAACCCGTCTTCGATGACGCGTGTGCCGCCGGAAAACGGCGTGCGCACCGGGTTGTCGACGTCGGCGCCGGACAAGTGGTCATAGTGGTCATTCAGCATGTTGCTCGCGGCGTGCGTCAGCCACACGGCCGCCTGCGTCGCCAGCAGCAAGCCCCAGCGCAGCGGGAAGCCGTGCCGCCACGCCAGCGCGGCGCCCAGGCTGACGGGCATCAAGCTCGTAAGCAAAACGCCGCGGAAAAAACCGGTGGCTTGCAACCATGTCTTCATCGAGTTGACGCTTCATCGACGGCGCAACGCGCGCCGCTCAAAGGGAAATTCGTTGACCACAAAGCGCGGCGATTGTAAACAACCCGCGGTTCTTTTCCAAGGCTTTCGGCCTCGCGGCGGATTCGGCCGAGCGGCTGGGGCGCCGCCGGATAACGCCGCTTTGACTTCGGCCCCGGAATCCACTAGAAAAGCCGTGGAACCCGGTTCTTCCGGACCGGGGAAGCGTCCTTTGAGAAATTTGGCGGAAATCTTCGCGCGCCGCCGCCGGCGTTTCGCCGATGACAGTCGCGCGAACGAGATTTATCGTATGTTTTGCATCGGGGACATCCGCCAGGATGTCCTCTTGTGATGGGGCGATTCGATCCATTCACCCTCCGCGCCGAACGCCGGCGCCGGGAGCGCAAGATGAAGAGTTCCGGTCCGCCGCCGACGGTCATTCGGCGCCGCGCGAAAAGCGAACGCAGCCAGCCCGAACCCGCCAAGAAACCGACGGAAAAGTTCCACTTCGACCGCGACGCGTTCCGCGCCGCCCATCCGGCCGGCGAGGAAAATCCGTACCTGGATCGCGAGGCGATGCGCGATCGCCCGCCGGTCGACCCCAAGGCCGCCGCCGAACGGCCCAAGGGCGTCGTGCCGCCGCGGCGCAACTACGCCCTCGTGGACGGCATCGATCCGGCGACGCTGTTCACGGCCTATCACCTTGGCGTGACGGAAGACAACCGTTACCAGTTGCAGAATCTGCACGAGGTCGCGCGGCGGTTTCGGACCTCGCCGGCGCGCATCAACGAAGCGCTCCGCGCCTACGAGATCGATTCCGAAACGGTGATGAACACGGACTTCGATATGGCGATGGCCCAGATCGACATCCGCGTCGCGCCGCCGGGCGTCAGCCGCAAGGCCTTGGCGCTGCAATTGTACGAGGACTTTCGCAGTTCGCCGCGCATCGTCCGCGATTGGGCCGCCGAGCTGCACAACGACGCCGAAGAGAACCGGCGCATTTTTGAAAAGTTGAAGTGAACGCGGGCCGCTCGCCCGCCCGCGCAACGAAATGTCGAACATCTCTTTTCTCGATGGTCCCTTGCCGCGCGACGATTCGGCCGCGCGCCCGAGCGCCGGCGGCCCGGACGAATCTGCGGCCACCGTCCGACTCACGATTCTCCGCGCCGGCGCCACGCACGCGCCGGCGCGGCTGTTCGGCGTCGACGAGAGCTGGCGGCGCGTCGAGATCCCGGCGCTGTTCGCGCTGATCGAGCATCCGCGTTACGGCGCGACTTTGTTCGACACCGGCTACTCCACGCGTTTTTTCGAGGCGACGCGGGGTTTCCCCGACAGACTATATCGGTGGCTGACGCCGGTCGCGATCGGCGCCGACGAAAACGCCGGGCCGCAGTTGGCCCGCCGCGGCATACCGCCCGAGCAGATTCGCTGGATCGTCGTCTCCCATTTCGACCCCGACCACATCGGCGGCCTGCGCGATTTTCCGGGCGCCCGCTTCGTCTGCTCGTGGCGGGCCTGGCGTGCGATCGCCGGCAAGACCGGCCTCGCCGCGCTGCGCGAGCGCTTGCTGTGCGGTTTGTTGCCCGATGATTTTGCGGCGCGCCTGCACGTGCTGCCCGATCCGCACGGGCCGGCGATCGGCCCGTTGGGCCCGTCGCACGACCTGTTCGGCGACGGCTCGGTGCTTTTGGTCGCGTTGCCCGGCCACGCCCCGGGCATGCTCGGCGCGGTCGTCGCGACCGATCGCGGCGAGCAGACGTTGCTGTGCGCCGACGCCTGCTGGACCCGGCGCACGTTCGAGGACCCGCGCCGCCCCGCGGGCGTGCATCCGTTGTTGGCCAAGAACCGTACGGCGCAGCGGGAGACCTACCGGTTGTTGCGCCGCCTGCGCGAAGAAATGCCGGGCGTGCAAATCGTGCCGTCGCATTGCCCGGAGACGTTTCGCTCACTCCAGTCGTGACCGGGAAATTGACCGGCGCCCGTCCCGGTATTTGCGAGAAGAACGCCCGCGGGGGGCGGTTGTCAGGAGCCGGCTCTCGATGTAAATATGGCGCCGATCCCGAATGGATTTTGTTGCCGAGCGTCGCCGAATTCGTCGCCCAGCCGTATTCGTCGCGCACGGCTGCGCAAAACGTGATAGACAGCGAGATTCCGGAAAAGCGGGCGGCGCCGAATTTCGCATGCGCCGCGGGTCGAGGACGAGGAGCGAGATGAGCCGAAAAAAGCGGCCGATAAATTGGGACAAGGCGCCGCTGGGGCGCGAGCCGGACCAGGCGATAGCCAAGAAGTTTGGCGTTTCCATCGACGCCGTGCGGAGTCAGCGGCGTAAACGCGGGATTCCGCTGGGCGCGCTGGACGGGCGGTTCAACCGCAAGGAATTCCCGCTCGCGGAAATGGGAACGATGACCGACGCGGCCCTGGCCGCCAAACACGGCGTCTCGGAAGAACTGGTCCAGCGGCGGCGCAAGGCGGCGGGAATTGCCGCATTCGATCCGCGCACGCGGCGGCAAATCGATTGGGACCGCGCCGGCCTCGGTTTGGAAAGCGACGCCGCCATCGCGCGGAAACTGGGAGTCCACAGCGTCACGGTGGCGATGCAACGGCGAAAGCGCGGCATTCCCCCGTATCGTCCGCCCAAAACGCAAAAAATCAATTGGGACCTCGTCGGTCTCGGCAGCGAATCGGACGCGGCCATCGCGAAACAGCTCGGGGTCGCCGTGCACACCGTTTACAAACAGCGACGAAAGCGCGGCATCGCCGCGCTCCCGGCCGGCCGCCGGGCAAAGCAACGATCGGATCCGCGCCGAACGACGCAATTCGATTGGGACAACGTCGGCCTCGGCGTAGAAAGCGACGTGGCGATCGCGGCGAAGCTCCGCATCAGCCGCGAAATCGTTCGCCACCAACGGGTCAAACGCAATATTCCGCCGAGCCGGTATCGGCCGCTCGGTATCGACTGGGACGAGCAACCGCTCGGCAAACTCACGGACCGGGACCTTGCCGAAAAGCTCGGCTGCAGCGAAGCCGCCGTCTTTGTGCATCGGCAACAGCGCGGCATCCCGGCCTACCGGCCGCCGCGGCGGTTGGGCAACCTCTGGGACGAGCAGCCGCTCGGAAAAATCCTCGATCGCGAGTTGGCCAAACGGCTCGGCTGCTCCCGCTCCGTCGTGGCCGCCCAGCGGCGAAAGCGCGGCATTCCGCCCTGCCCGTACTCGCCGCTGGGCGTGAATTGGGACGAACAACCGCTCGGCAAAGTTTCCGATGCCGCGCTCGCGAAACGGCTCGGCGTTGGCGAACTGGCCGTCCGGCGCCAACGGATCAAACGCGGCATTGCCCGACTCGAACCGCCGCCGCCGGCGCCGGGCGTCAACTGGGACGAACAATCGCTGGGCCAGGTCGCCGACGGGGAGATCGCCAAACAGCTCGGCTGCAGCAAAGCCGTCGTCGCCCACCAGCGGCGCAAGCGCGGCATTCCGCCGTGCGCGTCGCCGCTCGCCATCAACTGGGACGAGCAACCGCTGGGCAAGATTCCGGATCGAACGCTGGCCCGACGGCTGGGAGTCGACGCGGCGGCCGTCTGGCGCCAACGAGCCAAGCGCGGCCTGCCGCCGGCAGAGCCGATCGGCATGAATTGGGACGAGCAACCGCTCGGGAAGATGCCGGATCGGGCGCTGGCCGAGCGCCTCGGCTGCGCGCTCACGACGGTCGCCAGCGCCCGGCGGTTGCGCGGAATCCCGAGTTGGACGTCGCGCCAGCGCGAAGAAGAAGACCGCCGGTTTTGGGACGAGCAGCCGCTGGGGCGTTACCCGGATCAGACGCTCGCCGACCGGCTCGGCGTTCCCGTGGCGACCGTCGAAAAAGAACGAATCGCCCGCGGCATTCCCAACTTGAAAGTCAACAATCCGCTGACGAGACTTCGGCGTCGCGACCGGCCGACGTGACGAACGACGCCACGGGTGACCGGCGCATCCCCGACGTGGTGACGAAAAACTATGCGATCAGCGGGTGTGTCGTGCGGTGGCTGCCGATCCAGTTGTGCAGCGTCGCGTGCGGCGCGCCGTCGACATAGTCGATCCGTAAATACGGTCGAATATAGACGCGGCCGAGCGACGCGATGTCCAGCGACATGATTTCCGTCCACGATCCGGTGTTGAAATATTCGCGGTCCGGCGAAAGGTGCCGGTAATCGATCTTGTGGCTGTGGCCGAGCGTGACGAGGCGATAGTGCGTACGCCGCAGGATCGTCTGCGCGCTGCGTTCGAGCGAACGGTGCGACATGGCGTCGGCGAAACGCAGCGGCGACAAGCGAAATTCGCGCCGCCGATACGGGTCGCGCGAGAAGCGGTTGAGCGCCCAGAAACGAACCACTCCCAGCACAATGCGCCAAAAGAAAAAATGGTCGTTCCAAAACGCCCAACGCAAATACTTGCCAAACGGCCGCACCTTGTCGATGATCGGCCGCCGCTGCTTGAGCGCCCGCAGATATTGAATCACGAACAGGCTGCCGTAGGGGAGTTTCAACAGCTCGACGCCGTCCGGGCCGCGGCGCGTGTAATCGCGCATGTCGAAGTTGAAAATGAATTCGTACTGGTGGCCGTGCGCGATCAGGATGCCGTCGGCCGACCAACTCGTCTCGATGCGCACGTGCCGCCCGACGCTGTCGCGCAACGTCTTTTGCACGCCGGGAAACAGCAGCGCGGCGTCGTGATTGCCGACGATCAGCGTGAGCTGCTTGCGGTCGCGCCGCACGAAATCGCGCAACGCCGCGAACACCTCGGGGTGGCCGGCGACGATCTGCCGCATCTGCGCGACCGCGACCTGTTCGGTGATCGCCTCCGTGGCCCTGCCGTCCACCGGGATTTCCAACAGATTGAAAAAATCGCCGTTGACGATCAGTTCCACGTCGTCGGCCGCGAAATCGCCGCTGGAAAAATGCGCGAGAAACTCGATGAGCAACTCGTCTTCGAGAAAATCTTCGAAGGGATTGCGCCGGCCGTCCGGCAGGCGCGCGCCCGTGTGCATGTGCAGGTCGCTGATGACGAGCTTGAGTTTTCTCACGCCCTCTCCGCCCGCCGGCGTGCGCTCAGGCCTTCGGCCGGCCGATGAACTCCTTGCCCATGTATGGAACCAAGGCCCGCGGCACGCGCACCGTGCCGTCGGCCTGCTGGCCGTTTTCCAGCACCGTGATCAGCGCGCGCGACACGGCGATCGCCGTGCCGTTGAGGGTGTGGACGAAACGCGGTTTGCCGCCGGCCGCCGGGCGGTAGCGAATGTTCAGCCGGCGCGCCTGGTAGTCGGTGCAATTGCTCGTGCTCGTCACCTCGCCGTACTCGCCGGCCTCGCCGCGGCCCGGCATCCAGGCCTCGATGTCGAACTTGCGATACGCGGGCGCGCCGAGATCGCCCGTGCAAATGTCCACCACCTGATATGGCGCTTCGAGGTCCGTGAAAATCTTTTCTTCGAGCGCCAGCATTTTTTCGTGGATCGCGTCGGATTGTTCGGGCGTGGCAAAGGCGAACATCTCGATCTTCGTGAACTGGTGCACGCGGTACAGCCCGCGGCTCGCGCGCCCGTACGAGCCGGCCTCGGTCCGGAAACAATGGCTGACGCCGGCCAGCAACAGCGGCAGGTCTTTTTCGTCGACGATCTCGTCCTGCAGCATGCCGCCGAGCGTGATTTCGGCGGTGGCGATCAGCGCCAGATCCTGGTTGGCGACCGAATAAATCTGCGTTTCTTCGCCGCGCGGATTGAAGCCGATGCCTTCGAGGATCGCCGGCCGCGCCACATCCGGCGTCGCCACCGGCGAAAACCCGGCCGCCGCCAGGGTGTCGAGCGCGTAGCGGGTCATCGACGTTTCGAGCAGCACCGCGTCGTTTTTCAGAAAATAGAAATTGGCGCCGGCGACCTTCTGGCCGGCTTTGAAATCGATCAGGTTCAATTCCTCGCCGATAACTACGTGGTCTTTCGGCTTGAACGCAAATTTCGCCGGCTCGCCGACCTGCCGCAGCACCTGGTTGGCGTCTTCGGTCAGGCCGATCGGCGCCGCCGGATGCGTCATGTTCGGAATCAAACGCATCAGGCCATCGACCTCGACCTGCGCGGCCTTCGACGCTTCGTCCGCCGCGGCGATCTGCGCCTTCAGCGCCCGGCCTTCCTCGATCAGCTTCTGGCGCGTCTCCGGCTCCATTTTGCCCTTCATCGAGCCGGCGACTTCATTGGCGCGCCGCCGCAGGTCGTCGACGTCGGTGATCAGTTTCGCGCGGCGCTCGGCCAATTCCGGCAGCGCCGCGACGTCGACCTTCACTCCACGGTTGCGAATGTTCGCTTGCACTTCGTCGAAGTGCGCCAGCACGTAGCCCAAATCCAACATCGGCGACTCTCCTGTTCGTCTATGGCAATATTCGTCGGCGGTGACGCACGCATGTAACAGCAGCGCGCGAAAAAGGGCAAGAGGTCGCCCCGGCCATTACGGCGCGAGTTCCACCATCTGGAACGTCCGCGGCGGCACGGTCAACGGCACGTGGCAATGGCCGTTCGCATCGGGCGCGCACGACAGCGGCGTCGCCGAGCCGTCGGTGAGGGAAATCGCGCTCAGTTTGGCTTGCGGCAGGTTGTAATTGGCCGGGTCGAACACGAGGTTGGCCTCGATCGCCTGATCGGCCGCGTTGGCGACGAGCAACGCCACGTTGTTTTCATACGGGTGGCGCCAGGCGGCGACCTGTAGCGGTTGTGCTTGCCATTGGCCGGCGTGGTCGCAACCGGACCCGTTGATCGAAAAATAGTACGAATACGAAAACGACGCGTTCGCCGGCGCGGGGTCGAGTTGCGGCGTCGGCTCCATGCGGCCGAGCGTCAAGTACGGCTGCGCCGGCGACGCGGTGCGCACCGACATCGCCGTGCGTAAAAAGGCGAGTTTATCCGGGTCCGCGCGGTGTACGGCGCCGTCGTACTGCCAGCCGCGGTCCCATTGCGCGAGGCCCTGCCCCCAATCGGTCTGGAAGCCGCACGCGGTATGACCGGCCGTGCAGGCGGTCTTCGCGTTCAGCGACGGCAGCCAATCGAGGGGCGTGTTGAAATAGCTCAGTTCGACGACGCCGCCCCACACGTATTCGGCGGCCACGATCCAGTAAAACACATCGCCGAGGTCCTCGCTCACGGTCATCTTCCCGCCGGTTCGCACCGCGCCGAGGTGATGGCGCAGGTACGCCATGAGCGGAACCTGGACGGCCAGACCCGCCACGATCCAACCGTCCGCCCCGGTGAACGCCGGCGGCTGCGAGTTCGCGACCTTGTCGCGCAGCGGCCCGTCGCCCGAGGCGCCCAGATGCCAGAAGTCGACCAGGTCGGCGTAGGGCTCGGTCGCGTTTTCGGCGCCGTAGCGAAACCCGCGCGGGTTCGGCGTGCCGCACGGCGCGTCGAGGGCGTTGCGCGCGCCCTGCGCGTACCACTGGCCGGCGCCCGCCGGATGGCCGTCGGCGCGGCCGCACAGCCCCGCGTAGTCGCCGTAGTTCGCGACGGCGAAGCCGAAATCGAAATACAGCGCATCGAGCGGCCGGCCGAGGGCGTTGACGACCAGCGAGTCGCGCCAGCGCCAGAAATCGGCGACCGTCGCACTGGCCGGATCGAGCGTGAACACCCATCCGCCGGTGAGCGGATCCTGGGCGCTGAAAGCGCCCGGGCGGCCCGTTTCATCGACGAGCACGCTGTTGGCGAGATAGGCCGGATCGTGCGGATCGTCGCCCGGCGGCGGCGAAAAACCGTGCCACCCGGGAACGGCCGAGTCGATCGCAATATCGTAAAGAAAGAGGGCCGCGAGGTCGCCTTGGCCCTGCGCCTGGGCGACGTTATCCGCCGTCGAGCCGACGAACGGCGCCCAGAAAATTTCGTCGTGGCCGGCCTGCTGCATCGACAAGTAGCGGGCCGGTTCCGGATCGCCCAGCCGATGGAAATCCCAGCCGAGCACGAACAGCAACTGCGCCGCGGAGAGTCCGCCGGTCAGCGCCGTCCGAAATCCCTCGATCCACGGGCGCTGATCCACCCGCGACGAGACGCCGAAAACGCTCGCGCCGAGCCGTTCGAAAAATTCCTGCTCGGCCGGCGCGCGCTGCGCCAGCGGGGCGGCCGCCCAGGGCTGCCCGTCGGACCACGTGCGGTACACGTCCGCCGCTTCGTCCCACGCGCCGACGTCGAGCCAGTGCAGCACCGTCGGATACGCGACGGCGAAGGCCCCGCGTTGGGCGGCGCCGGCGACGTCCGAATTGAGATGCTCGACGCGCCAGACCGGTATCGCCTGCTTCGCGCTGACGTCGGTGTCGAGTTCGAAATCTTTGACGGCGAACGTCGGGTCGGCCGTATACAGCAACACGCCGCCCAGCCCCGGATGCATGTAGGCGACCAGTTGCGCCATCGCCTCGTGGCCCAGCGGATAATGGTGGGATCGCAAACTGTATGACCCGTCGCGAATCTCGTCGGCCAGCCGCGCCAACGGTTGATTCATCAGCACGCCGCCTTCCCACGACGTCAAGTACGTGTCGCCCGAGCCGTCGCCGGACAGCGGCGCCAGCCCGTAAAAAATCGGATAGCGCAGGCTGTAGATTTGCCGGCCGCCGAGTTGCGCGATCGTCGCCGTGGCGCTCGCCTCTGCCGCGCCGTCCGTCAGACGCCAATCGGCGGTCACGGTCGGACCCGCCGGCAAGGCCCAAACGATTTGCAGATGGTCCGCGGCCAGGCGGCGAAATTCGGCCTTCGGCAGCGACACCGGCATTTGCACGACTTGCAGGAATTTGCCCGACGCGTCTTTGCCGATTTGGAAAATCTCGAACGGATCGCCGGGCGCGGGCGGCGTCGACGCGGCGGCGCCGAGCAGGTTCAGCGAGGGATTGCGCCGGAGGTCGGCGACCTGCGCAACCCGGCCGGTCGCGTTGTCGAAGGCGACGGAAATCAGCCCGTTGCTCAGCACGGTCGTCGACGACGCCCCGGCGCCGGACGCCCGGTGGGCGTTGAGGCGCCCGCAGGCGGCCAGCGCCGCGAACAGCATGACGAAAAACCAGCGAAAACCGGGCCGCATCGAATTCTGCCTGTTGACTCCCATTCGCCTTGTTCGGCGAAGAGCGAATTTTATCAACAAACCGGCGCGAGATATAGCGGCGTCGTCAATGAAAATCGCGGCTGGCGGCGTGCGCGCCGTCGAGCGTCACGTCCGGCTGCCAGAGGGTTTCCGCGATGAGGTGCCGGACTTCGCCTTCGACCTGAAGTTTGCCGGCGACGCCGAGGACGGGCGAGAGTTTGATGACCGTGAGAAATTTGGCGTAAATCTTCGGCCAGACGATGACGTTGACGAAGCCGGTTTCGTCTTCGAGGGTGAGGAAGACCACGCCGGCCGCGGTGCCGGGCCGCTGGCGGCAGATGACCAGGCCGGCGTAGCGCACCCGGCGGCCGTGCGGCAGGGCGCGCACCTCCGCCGCGGTGGGCAGGCGCAACGCACGCAGTTCGTTGCGCACGGTCGAGAGCGGATGCGCGCGCGCGCTCAAACCCTGCGCGCGGTAATCCCACAGCACGTTTTCGGAATCCGTCAGCGCCGCGAAATCGGGCCGCCGGTCGCGTTCGCCCAACACCAGCGGCGGCCGGCCGCCCCGCGCCGCCCCGAGCGTTTGCCAGAGCGCTTCGCGCCGCGCCGCGGTCAGGTCTTCCAACGCGCCGCCCTCGGCGAGGACGGCCAGCGCGCCTTCGTCCAGGCCGGTGCGCCGGGCGAAGTCGTCGACCGAGGCGAACGGCGCCGCCGCGCGCGCCGCGGCGATTTTTTCGTAATCGCCGGCGCCGAGGCCTTTGACGTAGCGCAGCCCGATCCGCACGGCGGAGCGGGGAGCGGGATTCGGGATTCGGGGAGCGGGATTCGGGATTCGGGAATCGGGATTCGGGATGCGGGGCTCGGGATTCGGGATTCGGGATTCGGGATTCGGAATTCGGGGCGAAACCATGGGACCTATAGGACTTATAGGACCTATACGACCTATCGAACAAGAAAGAGGCTCCAGCGTGCATTCCCATTCGCTCGCGATCGCCGACACCGGCCGCACCTCGACCCCGTGGCGCTTGGCGTCCTCGATGATCGTCGCCGGCGTGTAGAAGCCCATCGGCTGCGCGTTGAGCAGGCCGCAAACGAATTCGTCGGGATAATGGCATTTGAGGTAGGCCGTGGCGTAGCCGATCAGCGCGAAGCTCGCCGCGTGGCTTTCGGGGAAACCGTATTCGCCGAAGCCTTGGATCTGCTGAAACACGCGCTCGGCGAATTCTTCCGCGATGCCTTTGGCCTTCATGCGCGCGAGCAGGCGGTCGCGGTGCCGGCCGATGCGTCCGCCGCGCCGCCACGCGGCCATATCGCGGCGCAGTTGGTCGGCCTCGCCCGGCGTGTAGTCGGCGGCGACGACGGCGAGCTTCATCACCTGCTCCTGAAAGAGCGGCACGCCGAGCGTTTTTTCGAGGACCGGCCGCAGCGATTCGTGGGGATATTCGACCGGCTCCTCGCCGTTGCGCCGCCGCAGATAGGGGTGGACCATGCCGCCGGTGATCGGCCCGGGGCGGATGATGCTGATCTCGATCACCAGGTCGTAAAAGCAGCGCGGGCGCAGGCGCGGCAGCATCGACATCTGCGCGCGGCTTTCGATCTGAAACATGCCCACCGTGTCGGCGTGCGACACCATCGCGTACGTCGCCGGGTCGTCGGGCGGAATCGTCGCCATCGAGAGGTCGACTCCGCGCCGTTGCAGGAGGCGGAACGTCAAATCCAGGTGCGTGAGCGCGCCCAGGCCCAGCAGATCGACCTTGAACAGGCCGAGATCCTCGACGTCCTCTTTGTCCCACTGAATGACCGTGCGCCCCGGCATCGTGCCGTTCTCGATCGGCACGAGGTCGTGCACGGGCTCGTGGCCGAGCAGAAAGCCGCCCGGGTGAATCGAAAGGTGGCGCGGAAAACCCTGAATTTCGGCGCTCAGCGCCAGCAGCAGGCCGTGGTCGCGCGCTTCGGGGTCGAGGCCCGCCAGCCGCAGATGCTCGGCGGTCAACTCGCCGTAATGCGGCGCGAGCTTCGACAGGCGGGTCAGCGTCGTCGCCGGCAGGCCGAGCGCTTTGCCCACGTCGCGCACTGCCATCCGCCCGCGGTAACGGATGAAGTTGGCGACCATCGCCGCGCGGTCGCGCCCGTACTTTTCGTACATGTGCTGGATCACTTCCTCGCGCCGCTCGTGCATGATGTCGAGGTCGATGTCCGGCGGTTCGGCGCGCTCGCGCGACAGGAAGCGCTCGAAGAGCAGGCCCATCCGCACCGGATCGATCGCGGTGATGCCCAGGCAATAGCAGACCGCCGAGTTCGCCGCCGAGCCGCGCCCCTGGCAAAGGATGCCGCGCTCGCGGCAAAAGCAAATGATCTCCCACATCGTGAGGAAATAACCGCCGTAATCGAGTTCGTCGATCAGCGCCAATTCGCGTTCGAGTTGCGCCGCGACGTCCGCCGGCGCGCCTTCGGGATATCGCTCGGCCGCGCCGGCGAACGTCAGCCGCCGCAGCCATTCGTGGGAGCTCAGGCCGTCGGGCAGGCGCTCGGCGGGGTAGCGATATCGTATTTCGGCGAGCGAAAAACGGCAGCGCGCCGCGACCTCGCCCGTGCGGTCGACCGCGTCGGGCCGGTCCGCGTACAGCTCCCGGAAGGCGTAGGGCGCCAGCAGCGCGTATTCCGCGTTCGGTTTGGTTTGGCGCCCGGCGCGGGCGAGCGCGACGCCGTGGCGGATGCAGGTCAGCACGTCCTGCAGCGGCCGCCGCGCCGAAATGTGATAAAGCGTTTCGCGCGCCGCCACCAGCGGCAGGCCCCACTTTTTCGCGCGGGCGACGGTCCGCGCCTCCAGCGCCACATCCTCCGCCCGGCGGTGGCGCGCGACTAGAGCGTACAAGCGGTCGCCGAAGGCCTCGCGCAGCAGCGCCGCGACCGGCGCCGGGTCCGCCGCCTGCGCCAGCAGGCTCGCCTCGCCGCCCCAGAGGGCGAGCAGGCCCGGGGCGTGTTCGGCGATTTCGCGCCAGGCGACGCGGCTTTCGCCTTTGGGCGAGCGGCGCCGGCCGCGCGTCAGCAGGCGGCAGAGGTTGGCGTAGCCGCCGCGGTCCATCGCCAGCAGCACGAGCGCCGAGCCGTCGTCCACCGTCGTCTGCGCGCCGAGCAGAAGGCGCAGGCCCGTTTCGCGCGCCTTCACGTGGGCGCGAACGACGCCGTACACGCCGTCGCGATCGGTGAGCGCCAGCGACCCGAGGCCCAGCCGCTCGGCCTCTTCGACCAGCTCATCGGGGTGGCTCGCCCCTTCGAGGAAGGAGTAATTGCTCTTGCACCAGAGGGGGGTGTAGGCGGGGTCACTCATCGCCGCAGCCCCGCGCCAAGGGCGAGTGACGAGTTACGAATGACGAATGACGAGTGGCGAATGACGAATGGCGAATGGCGAATGGCGAATGACGAATCGGTCTTATAGGACCTATATGTCCTATAGGGCCTATACGTCCTATGTCATCGTGGGGCGCAATAGCGCCACCTCCGACCTGTAAGAGCGCCTTTCCAGGCGCGATTTCACCGATCGCGCCCGGAAGGGCGCTCTTACAGCCTCTCACTTCTGACTTCTGTCTTCTGTCTTCTGACTTCTTCATTCGGCATTCCGCATTCCGCATTCGCCATTCCGCATTCCCCTACTCCACCTGCCCCTGCACAAACCACCGCCGGACCCCCGCATCGTAGTAAACCCAAAGCAGGCAGCCGTTCTGCGTTTCCAAAAAGTAATAGCGCCGGTGCGTTTCGCGCCGCTGCCAGCCGCCGGAAACGATGTACGGCCCCCACGTTTGCAGCACCGCGCCGCATTGCAGGCTGCGAATGCTCCAACTGTCCGGCTCGGGGCGCGCGCGCGGCCCCTGCGGCGCCGGCTGCGCGAACACGCGCCGGATCAACGTCGGCGGCGCGGCGGCGCGCGGCTCGGCAAAGGCCAGATGCTCCAGCGGCTCCCAGACGAAGCGCGCCTCGGGCAGATGGCCCTCGGTCAGCCGCGCCCGCAACACCGCGGCGTCGCCGAGTTCGGCGCGCAAGCGAGCCAGCGCGCGATCCGCCGCGGCCAGGTCGCGGCGCGGCTTTTCGAAAAACAATTCGAGCTGCCGCCGCTCGGCCGGCGCGGCGTGGGCGGTCAGGCCGAGTTCTGCGGCCGGCGCGGGCAGCGGCGCGGCTTCGAGGCGCAGCCGCACGAGATCGAGAATCAACGCGTCGTCGAGCGTCGGCTCGGCGGGGCGGATGCGGTCGGTGCGCGGCTCGGCCCCCTCCAAGGCAAACCGGATTTCCAATTCGCGCAGCGCCGCCGCTCGTTCGGCGAGGCGGTAAAGCAGCGGGTGCAAATGCCGGCGAATCAGGAACAGCAGCGCGACGGCGTTCTCTTCGGACTCATCGAGAATCGCCGTCTCCGCGATCGGCTCGAACGGCGGCGCGGGCACGAGCGGCTCGTGGCCCAAACCGGCCGCCAGCGCGTGCAGTTTCGCCGCCTCCGGGCCGAAACGGCGGCGCACCCCCTGCGGCGGCAGTTTCAGAAAATCGCCGACCGTGCGAACGCCCAGCTTGTCGAGGGTCGCACGCAGGTCCGCGTCGACCGCCAGCGCCGCCAACGAGGTGCGGCGCAGCGCGGCTTCTTCGTCCGGCGCGCCGGCGAAGACCAGCGCGCCCTGCCGCGATTTGGCGACCGCGTAAACGGCGAAGCGCCGGAAGCCGACGACGACCGTCGCCTGCCGCCCGCGTTCGACCAGCGCCTGGTGGATCGCTCGCGCCCACGCGCTGGCCGAAGCGAAAAGCAGCGCCAGCCCCTTGCCGCCGAGCCAGAACACGCCGGGCTCTGCCGCCGAAATCTCGACGTCCGGCGAAAAGCGGCGCAACTCGTCGGCGAGTGCGTCCACCTCGGCCGCGATCTCGCCGGCGGGGACTTCGGCCGCCTGCAAGTCAGGCGCGAGGCCGAGCCCCTGGTCGTAGCGCATGCCGGGCGCGACGCCGAGCCGCCGCGCCTCGCGCGTGGCCCAGAGAATCTCGCCCTGCGGCTTGTCCTGCGCCACAACCGCCGCCGGCCGGCCGAGCCACTCGGGCCGGCGCGCCAGCAATAGCTGTAGCGGCAGCGCGGGGAGGCTAACACAAGCCAGGCGGTCCATTGTAGGCAGCCTCCCGCCCCCAACCGGGACCCTGCTGTTTGTCTTTGATCGCGCGAAAGCGGCAGAAGAAGCGGCCGTCCGGCAGGCGCTGGCGTTCGCTCTGCCCGCGCAGCGAGACCAGCGACCCGGTGGACGGCGCGTCCGCCGATTTTTCGGTCAGCAGCAGAATGGCGATATCATGTTTCTGCGCCAGGCTCGCCAGCCGCGACTGGAGCGGCGTCGGCACGTCGCCCTCGCCCAGATCGAGGACCAGCAGGCCGAACGCGCCCGAGCGGGCCAAGCGGTCCGCCGCGCGCGCGCCGGCTTTGTCGTCCGGGCAACGGACGACCGGCAGCGCCGCCAGATCGACGCCGCTCGCCGCGACGTCCGGCGGGTAGAATCCGCTCGCGGCGCCGCCGAGCCAGGCCGCGGTCTCGCCCTCGCGCTGCGCGTCGAGAATGGCCTGGCAAGCGAGCGTCAGCGTCGCGGAATTGCCGCGGCCGGACAGTTCGACCAGCCGCCCCGCCAGTTCCGCCCGCGACAAGCCCGCGGTCGACGCCGGCCGCGGGCGCGCCCGCGGCCGCGCCTCCACCAGGCGCCGGCCCAATTGCTTCCGCACCGCCGCGGTTCGTTCGTTGGCTTTCATTTGTTTTCTTCCCCCCGGATGAAATTTTAAACACAGAGAGCACAGAGGAAGGCACAGAGGGCACAGAGGATTTTTTTGCTTTTTTCTCTGTGTTCTCTGTGTTCTTTTCTCTGTGTCCTCTGTGTTTAAAATTCAATTTCACAGCATCCTCCTTATCTCAATTACCTTCCCCAAGATCGTCACCTCTTCCGGCGGCGGCGCGAGCGGCGGAAAATCCGGATTTTCGGCGTGCAATTCGATCCGCCCGCCGGGCAGGCGCAACCGCTTCACAGTCGCCTCGTCGCCCACCAGCGCCACGACGATCTCGCCCGCGTCGGCGGTCGGTTGGCGGCGGACGATGGCGATGTCCCCCGGCAAAATCCCCGCGCCGATCATGCTGGCGCCGCGCACGCGCAACGCGAACAACTCGCCGTGCGCCTCGCCCGCCAAAACCGGAAGATAGCCCTCCGGGTTTTCGATCGCCGCCGTCAACGCGCCGGCCTGCACCTGCCCGAGAAGCGGAATCAGCGCCGGCAGCCCCGGCCGCCCCGCCGGCAGCCGATACCCTCGCGCCTGCCCTTCCTCGCGCCCCAATCGGCCCGCGGCGATCAGTTTTTCCAGGTGCCGCCGCGCCGTCTCTACGGCCGAAAACCCCATCGCCGCCTGCACCTCCCGCACGGTCGGCGATTGCCCGGCCAGAATCCGTTCGCGCACGAACCGAAAAACCAACTCCCGCGTTTCCCCTTCCGGCGTGTACGCCATGCCCGCCTCCTTGGCTGATTTAATCTATAACAGTCATTTGTCTGCTTTGCAAGGGCGCAACCAGCTTTCCTGAGGGTCGCGAAAAAATACTATTAAATTGGTTTGTTATGCGTCCGGAGGGGCGCCGCTGTCGTCGGTCTCGGTGTGTTCTTCGCGCAGTTGTTCGACGACGTGCTTGTTCGCCGGTTCGACGAGCGATTGCAGTTCCAGCATGGCGCTGGCGGCCGTGCCGGGCGAGGCTTTCTTCTTGCGCCAATAAATCCAGCCGCGCGCCTCGCACCACAGCAGGAAGCGGTCCAGCGCAATCGCGCCGGCGACGATCGCCGCGGCGACGAGCAGCCATTTAATCGCCATCGGCGGCCTCCTCACGCAGACCCTTCGCCTTGCGCTGCAAGCGGGCCAGGCGATAGCGAAACGCTTCGCGCGCCGCCTCGTCGGCGAACACCGGCGCGTCCAGCACGCCGGCGACCAGCCGCATCGCTTCGCCCCACTCCTTGCGGCGGTGCTCCAACCACTTCGCCATTTCCTCGACGGCAAACAGATCGAACGGATCGGCCGCCAACTGCGCGCGCCAGAGCGCGACGGCGTCGTCCCACCGGCCGGCGCGTTTGTGCAGCAGCGACAATTCGCGGCCCCCCTCGCCGACGGTTTCGGCAACGCGCGCCGCCAGCAGGTCGCGCAACATTTTTTCCGCCGCCGCCGGATCGCCGCGCAGCACGTGCAGCCGCGCCGCGGCGACGACGTCGGACGGTTCGGCGTCGGGCGTCGCGACGCCCCGGGTCAGCAGTTCCGCCAGGTGCACGGCCAGGACGCCGAGCGAGACGATGTCCTGGCGGTTGTGATCGAGGATGTCGGCGATCAGCCGCGCGTCGCGCGAGCGCAGGTAATCGAAATAGCGCTGCGGAATTTCGCTGCCCGGGACGTCGCCGACGCGCCGGCGGCCGAGCACCGCCTCTTCGATCGTGACCAGCCGCGAATTGTCCAAGCGATGGCCGAGCAAGCGCCGCGACGGGTGCAGCAGGTCGAGATGCGGCAAGCCGCCGAGCGGATCGGGTTGGCGATTGAGCACGAACCGCGCCGCAAGCAGCGCCATGTCAAAGGTCTTGCCGTTGAACGAGACGAGAAATTTCCGGTCGACCGCCAGCGTCCGCAACACCGACAGCGCCGCCGCTTCCTCGGTGAAGTCGCGCGCGAAAATCAGCCGCGTGACGAAGCGGTCGCCGGCGAACCAGCCGACGCCGATCAGAAACGCCAGCGTGCCCGTGCCGCCGGCGAGGCCCGTGGTTTCAGTGTCGAGAAACAGCGCGTCGGCCGGCGCGAGGCCGGCGAGCCGCGGGTCGTCCGCGAGGCGCGCCGCGGCGGCCATGTCCAACTCCTGCATTTCGCGCAGGCGGCGCCGGCCCCAGAACAGCCCGGCGTCGAATTCGTCGGTCGCGACGAACACCTTGCCGTACGGCGTGGCGACCTCGTCGCCCTTCGCCACCGATTCGACGCCGAGCGGCGTGTAGACCGGTTCCGCCCTTTCCGACTTGTCCGCGGCGTCGGATTTGTCCGACCCGTCCGCCGCCGTCGGCCGGCGTTCGAGAATCTGTTCGATGCGGGCGCGAAGCTCGGAGATTTTTTTCTGCTTGTCGTCTTCCGGCCGGGCGGGCTTGGCGTCGCCGGTCAGCCGATCGAGGCGGTCGCGCAGGCTCATGCGTCGATGAGCGAGAGGATCGCCAGCGCCGCCTCTTTGGCCGTGGCGCCGACTTCGAGGGTCGGACCGACGCAGCTCGGGCAGCCGCTTTTGCACGGGCAGGCGGCGATCGACGCCTTGGCCCGCGCGACGAGTTCGTGGTGCTTGGCGAACAGCAGATCGGAAAAGCCGATGCCGCCGGGGTAAGCGTCGTAGAGGAACAGCGTCGGGTCGAACGCGTCGACCTTCGGCGCGCCGTCGCCCGCGTCCTCGCCGCCGCCGACGATCTTGCGGCCGTCGCGGCCGTGCTTGACGAACCACGCGCCGCTCTTGTCGCCGATGCAGCGGTCCAGGTCGCGCACGTCGGACATCAGCAGCATCGCCGCGAGATGGTGCAGGCTGTACGCGAGGCCGGAGAGGCCGTCGATCAATTCCTCGCGCGTGAACGGCAGCGACTCGAGCCGGTCTTTCGGAATCGTGAACCAGTAGCTGGTCGTGTGCATGTCTTTTTCGGGCAGGTTCACATCGCCGTAGCCGACGTTCTCGGCCGTATAAAACTTGATCTTTTTGTAGCCGACGACCTTGCGCACGACCTGCACTTCGCCGTGTTCGAAAATCACGTTCGGCTTTTGCTGCGAGGCGAATTCCTCGATCACGCGGACGTTGGCGTAGGTCATCGCGTCGGTGTAGTAGTCCACGTCCACTTGGCGAACGTAAGCCTTCTTGCGTTCGAGGTCGAGTTGATCGACGTGGTACTGGCGCGATTCGACCATGTAAATCGCGTCGTCGTGCACCGTGGTGAACGCGCTGTCCCAATCGACTTCGGCGATGACCTTGTGGTCGCCGGCGACGGTCGTGTCGACGACGACGACGTTCTCCGGGTTGACCGACCGCAGCGACACCTCGTCGGCCGGGTAGC
>CAZHPN010000043.1:0-36328 GCA_964534375.1 uncultured bacterium
TGACGCCCTCGTCCGCCGCGATCACGAGCAGCGCGAAGTCGATGCCGGCGGCGCAGGCGACCATCGTGCGCACGAAGCGCTCGTGCCCGGGCACGTCGACGACGCCGACGACGTCGCCGCTCGGCAGCGTCAAATGGGCAAAGCCCAATTCGATGGTGATGCCGCGCGCCTTCTCTTCGGGCAGCCGATCGCAATCGACGCCGGTCAGCAATTTGATCAAGGCGGTTTTGCCGTGGTCGATGTGGCCGGCCGTGCCCATGACCAGGCGACGCGTCACAGCGCGGGCTCCAGCGGCGTAAACGCGGCGCCGTCGAGGCGATATGCGCCTTGCAGCCGTTCGCGCATGTCGGCGAGCAAACCCTCGACGGCGGCCAGATCGCCGCAGGCAACCTGCAGCGCGAGGCCGCAGTCCGGGTTGATCTGTTTGGGCACGGGGATCAGCCGCGTCGCAAAGCCCCGCTCCTTCGTGCGCGCCTCGGCCTTCAGGACGTCGTGCACGCTGCGAAAAACCAGGGCGCAGGCGGTCATGACGGCGACCGCAGAATTTCGGCGAGCGCGTCGACGACTTCGTCGATCACCTTTGCCGGCGTGAACAGGCCCGGGGCAAAGCGCACGGTTCCGGCAGGCGCCGTTCCGAGGAAACGGTGGGCGCGCGGCGCGCAGTGCAGCCCGGCGCGCACGGCGACGCCGTAACGTTCGTCGAGCAGGTGCGCCAAGTCGGACGGCGCCATGGCCGCCGCGACGCTGACGACGGCGACCGCCGGACCCGGATCGTCGCCGAAAATCCGCAGGCCCGGAATCGGCCGCAAGCGTTCGAGCAGGCGACCGCGCAATTCGGCTTCGCACTGCGCCGCGTCGGCGACGGTGCGTTCGGCGAGATAGCGCACGCCGGCGAGCAGGCCCGCGGCGCCGAAGGTGTTGGGCGTGCCGGCCTCGAGGGCGTCGGGCAGGAAATCGGGCATCGTTTCTTTTTCGGATACCGAGCCCGTGCCGCCGTGGATCAGCGGCCGCGTGTTTTCCGCGGCCCGCGCCGAGAGGACCAACGCGCCGATGCCGGTCGGGCCGAGCAGGCCCTTGTGGCCCGCGAGGCAAAGCGCGTCCACGCCCATCGCCGCGGCGTCGAGCGGCAGGCAACCGCCGGTCTGCGCCGCGTCGAGGACGAACCACACGGCGCGCTTGCGGCAGATGTCGCCCAAGGCGCCGGCGTCTTGCGCCAGGCCGTGCACGTTCGAGGCGTGCAGCGTGACGAAGACATCGGGCCGCTGCGCCTCGACGAACCGCGCGAACGCGTCGGGCGTCACGCGGCCGTGGCCGTCGCCCGGCGCTTCGACGAGGCGCACGCCGCGCGCCGCCGCCAGATGGGTCAGCGGCCGCATGACCGCGTTATGTTCGAGCGGCCCGTGGGCGACGACGTCGCCCGGCGCGGCCAACGAGAAGAGCGCCAGATTGAGCGCCTCGGTCGCGCTCTTGGTCAGGACCACGCGGTCCGCGTCGCCGCCGACGAGCGCGGCCAGTTCGCGGCGCAGGTCGAACAGCAAGCGGCTGCCCGCGACCGCCGCCGGATGCGCGGCGCGGCCGGCCGTGGCGCCCCAGTCGCGCGCCCAGCGATCGAGCGCGGCGTACACCGGTTCCGGCTTGGGATAACTGGTGGCGGCGTTGTCGAAGTACCGGCGGGCGTCAGCGGCCATCGGTCACGGCGCCACGACGGCGCCCGCTCGCAGCAGCGTGTCGGCGATGTCGTACATGTTGCCGACGCGTCCGACTTTCAGTTGATCGAGCAGATGGAAGTAATCGAGGCACGTGCCGCAGCTCACGATTTCCACGCCGCGTTCGGCCAAGGCGCGGCAATGCTCGACGATCGCCTCGTCGGCGCAGGGCAGATGCACGCCCTCGTTGATGAAGATGACGGCCTCGGGTTGGTTGTCGAGGTCGACCAGCGTCTTGAAAAAGGCGCGGATCAGGATGCCGCCCAACTCGCCGTTGGGCGCGCCCAGCGTTTTCTTCGCGCACAGCACGACGGCCGCGCGCGCCGCGGGCGCCGGCGCCGCCGCGGGTCCGTCGCCGGCCGCGTCCGAGGTCAACGTGATGTGCCATTGGCCGGCGCCGCCTTCTTCGTCCCAGCGAAAACCTTTGGCCGCCGCGAATTTTCGCAGATTCTCGCGCGTCACGGCCGAATCGACGAGCAGCGCGACCGCTGGCTCGCGGTCGTCAACCAGCGCGCGTTTCGCGCGGACGATCGGTTCGGGGCAGGCCAGGCCGCGCACGTCCAGCGTTTTCATTTGATCTCGACCTGTTCGATCGGACTGGTCACTTCCAGTGTATATTCGATCGGCGCCCGGATGATCCGCTCCCGCCGTACGCCGACGCCGGGAATGACCCGAAACGGCGTCTCGATCATGACGTTGGTCGACAGCGGTTTGTCGTCCGCCTTGAAGGCGTATTCCAGCCGCACGGCCAGGCGCAGTTTGTACGGCCCGATCGCGACGTCGTTGGTGATTTCGAACGGGATGATCATCGGGAAAAAGGGCCGCTCCAGATCGTACTCTCGCTTCGCGAAGCGCCAGCCGACTGTCGTCGGCGGGTAGACCGTGACGGGCGACTTGCCGGTCAAATAGATGAACGGCGGGTGAAACACCGTAAGCTCAAGTTGCGCGCGGTCGCCGGGGGCGAGGTCGATCACCTGGCCGGCCGCCGGCTCCGCGTTCTTGCTGGGCGTCTTCGGCTTGAGCGATTCCGCGCCGACTCGGCTCTTGGCGCCGTGGCAACCGCCGGCCGCCACCAGGAGCGCCATCAACACCGTCATTGCTGCGCGTCGCATGGGGTTCCCCGTCAGGTGAACGCCGTCTGGAGGAACTGCCGCAAAATGCGGGCCGTCGCCCCCCAGATGATTACGTCGTCGATGTAATAAAAGGGCACCATCGCGCTGCGTCCTCGATAGCTCATCTCATTTTCGTCGTATTTGTCGGGATTAAGCAACCGGCGCAACGGGATGATCAACAGGTCCTCGATTTCCGCGGCGCTGACCCGGAACGCGCACGGCTGCCGCACGACGCCGACGAAGGGCGTGATCACATACCGTGTCGGCGTCCACGTGTCGTCGAGCCGCCCCACCACGCGCACGTCCGCGGGCGGCACGCCGATCTCCTCGTGCGTCTCGCGCAGCGCGCAGTCCAGCAGGCTTTCGCCCGGGTCGAGCCGGCCGCCAGGGAAGCTGATCTGCCCTTTGTGATGCTCCACCTTGTCCGTGCGGCGCGTGAAAAGCATCGCCGGCTCCTCACCGCCGAGCAGCACCGTCGCCAGCACCGCCGAATGCGCGTAGCCGTCGATCGTCATGGCCGCGAACGGACGCCGGCCGAGCGCGGTCGCCAACGCTTCCGCGGTCACCGCCCCGCAGGTCGCCGCCCGGCTCGCGTCCATCAGCGGCCCGCCAGCCGCGCGGGCGACGCGGCGCCGGCCGCCTCAATCGGCCGGGGTCGCCGGCGCGGGAGACGCTTGCGGTTCGTCAGGCAATTCATCTTCGACTTCTTCTTCCTCCGGCGCCGGGGACGTCCCCTCCGCCGGATTCGCAGTCGGCGGCGCGAGCGCCGTCGCGACCAAATGAAACGTCACGCGCGCCGCCATCCGACCGTTGATCTGCACCTCGAACTGGTAGGTTCCCGGCGGATCGCCTTCGCTGACCATCCAGTTCGCCCGCTGAATCCAGTCGTCACGCACCCGCAGCGAGTTGGGCGACGTCGCCACGACGCGGTCGGCGCTCACCAGACGCCGCGTCTCCAGCGGCCCCCAGGTCGCCGGCGGTTGCGGCGCCATGAGCCGTTCGACCACGTTCACGTATTTGCCGTGGGGCGACCGCAGCTTGATGCGCCAGCCGAAGCGCAGGCCGGGCCGCGCCGGCACATCGCGCGTCTCGCACCACTTCGACGCGAACGGCTCGCCTGCCCAATACCCAAAGAGCAGTTGTTCGACGAACGACGCCTGCATCGGCTCGGCCGCTGCCGGCGCCGCTTCCGGCTTGGCGCTCACCGCGGCCCGCGTGCACGCGGCCGCCGCCACGGCCGCCAGGATCGTCAACTCCAGAATATATCGCGCCGTTTTGCACACGTCCCGGCAACTCCCCGCGGGCGGTTTGCAAATATAGCACACGCGGCGGGCCGGCGCAGGCGCGGCCGCGCAGGAAGGGCGCCGTTCAGAATTTCGAGGCGGATCGCCTTTTTCCTTATTTGCCGGAGAAGTCGTCCGCCCGCTATCCACCTCGGCGGCGGGCCAGCCGGCGATAAATCGCGGCAGTGCGTTTGGCATACCACCAGTGATTGATCGCGCCGAGCCACGGCTTGCCGATGCGCGCGGCGTACTTGCGCGACGTGGCGTTCGCCGCCGCCAGCGACTGGTCGAAGGCGCCGCCGGTCTTGCACGTCGCGATCCAGCGCAACGCGGCCAGATCGGCGTCGATGCGCCGCGGCGGGCAAATTAAGCCGAAGCGCAACCACAGGTCGTAATCCATGTCGAAAAACCGACTCTCGTCGATGCCGCCAGCGGCAGTGACCAACTCGCGCGTGCAGAACACCGCCGGCTGGGTCAGGTAGTTTTCGAGCAGCAGCAGTTGATACGACCAGCGGCGCATCAGCAAATTCTTATACGCGGTGACCGGCCGGCGGATTTCGCGGTCGTGCTCGTCGATGATCAATGCGCGGCCGTGCGCCCAGCGCGTCTCCGGATGCGCCCGCCAAAAATCGGCCACAGTCGCCAGCGCGCCGGGCAGCAGCAGATCATCGCTGTTCAGCCAGACGATCACCTCGCCGCTCGCCTGCGCGAGGCCCTTGTTCAGGGCGTGCGATTGGCCGCGGTCCTTCTCGGAAACGAAGGTCAGTTTGCCGGTCCAGCGCCGCAAAATCTCGACCGAATCGTCCGTGCTGCCGCCGTCGACCACGAAGTGCTCGATCGTGAAATCGCCGCGCTGATCGTGCACGCTGCGCAACGTGCGTTCGAGGTAGGCGCCCTGGTTGTATGACGGGGTGACGACGCTGAACTTCAAACCGCCTCCCATTATCGAAGGAAACAGTACACGCCGCGCCCGCGGCGGACAATACGCAAGTTAGGGGAGAAGCTCGCGCGGACGCGGAGGCCGCGGAGAAAAACAAGGCGGCTGCACTCGTGCTCCGCGGTCTCCGCGTCTACGCGTGACACATTATTTTTTCGGAACTTCGGCGATCGCGAGGCGCGTGCGTTTGTCGGGGCGCCAGCGGAATCGGTCGGCGCCCAGATAACGGTCGCAGCATTCGGCGAGGCCGATGTCCTCGACGAGCGTCAGGCCGCGTTGGGCGAGGTAGTCGGGCAACTGCTCCGGCACGAAGCCGAAGGCGAAATCCTCGCCAATGCGCGCCAGCAGTTTCAGCGCCAACAGCGCCTTTCGCTTTTCGGTTTCTGAGAACGGCGCGCCGACGTCGGTGTAGGTGAACACCAGCCGGCTGCCGGCGGCCGCCGACCCCGCCCAGCGAAAAATGGCGTCGTTCGCGTCGTCGGAGAGGTACATGGTGACGCCTTCGAGCAGGTGAATCGTCCGCGCGGCGGGGTCATAGCCGGCGGCGGCCAGCGCGCTCGCGAAACCGGCCTTGGCGAAATCGGCCGCGACGAAGACGACGTGGTCCGGCAGCCGGCCGAGCACGCGCACCAGCCGCTGTTTTTTCACGCGTTGCGTCGCCGGGTGATCGACTTCGAAGACGCGCCGGCGCTCGACCCCAGGCAGACGAACCGCGCGAACGTCGAAACCCGCGCCGAGAATCGCCACCTGCTCGGCGCCGTCGGCCAGGGCCGCCGCAACGACGTCGTCGATGCGCCGCGTGCGCGCCGCGGCCGACGAATGCGCGCCGTCCCACCGCCAATCGATGAACCCGCGCAGCGCGGTCCCGACGCCCGGCGCGCGCGCGATTTCGGCGAGCGTCCGCAGCGGCAGACCGAGAAACGCCCCCGCCAGCGGATCGACGAACAGCCGCGCCTGGCGCGGCCGGCGAGCCGTCTCCAAGGCGCGGAAAAACGCAATGAACTGGGCCGTGAGGCTGGCTCTGTTTTCCTTCATCGCATTTCCTTGCAACCCCGAGGGTACACGACCAGCGACGGCCGGGACAAGCCGGCGAGCGCACAAATTGCGGAATGCGGAATGCCGAACGCGGAATGCGAGCACGCGGCCCGACTCGAATGCGGTTCGAGCCATCGCCGTTTATCTCGCCCGCGAAACCCGCTAGATTGGCTGCAATGAGCAGCAAGACCATCCATTTCACGCTTGATCTCGAAGCGGACCTCGGAACCGCCGCGCCGGTGAAAACCTACGAAGCCGCGGCGCAGACGGGGCGGCTGGTCGAGATCGCCGCGCGGTTCGGGCTGCCGCTGACAGTCTTCTGCGAGGGCGAGATTCTCGAAAAACATTTTGCCGTCGTCGAGCCGCTTCTCGCCGCCGGGGCCGAAATCGAGTTGCACGCGTACGATCACACCGCGGCGTACGCCGGGCCCGAGCGGCGGCTGGAAAATCTGCGCGCGGGCCTCGCCGCGTACGAGGCCCGGTTCGGGCGCGCGCCGCGCGGCTTTCGCGCGCCGAACGGAATGATCGCCGCGCCGGAGTTGCGCGCGCTGGGCGAACGCGGCGTCGAGTACGATTCGTCGATCTTCCCGACGCGCTTTCCCGGCCGTTTCGATTTCCGCCGCGCGCCGCGCCGGCCGTTTCGCGTCGCGGGCACGACGCTCGTCGAACTGCCGTTCGCGACGATCAACCGCCTGCGCGTGCCGATCGCCTTGTCTTATTTTCAACTGCTCGGCGGCGCCCCGTTCAAGGCGCTGGTCGCCTTGTTCGGCGCGCCGGACGAGATCGTTTTCGATTTCCACATGCACGACCTCGTGCACGGCGACTGGCGCAAGCAACCCGGCGTGTCGCGCGCGGCGCGGCTCGGCTATTGGCGCGCGCAGACCATGCCCGACCCGGCGGCGGCGCTGGCCGCGGTTGCCCGGTTTTTCACGGCTCGCGGCTATCGTCCCGAACCGTTGTCCGCGCTTTTCGAGCGGGCGAAAGCCGCCGCACTGGAGGAATATCCGCTGCCGTGAAGATTTTCATCGCCACGCAGGAAGAGCCGTTTTATCTGCCGCGGTTTTTCGCGGACCTTTTGCCGCGGCTGGCGCGCCACGAAATCGCCGGCGTCAACATCCTGCCGCCGTTCAATTCGCAGCACGGTTGGACCGACGTGCTGCGCGACTACTGGGGCTTTTACGGGCCGGCCGAGTTCGTGCGCCACGGCGCGTTGTTCGCTTGGCGCAAGGTCGGCGCGGCGCTGCGCTTCGACAAGCTTGACGGCCGGCCGCGGTCGGTCGCGCGGGTCTTCGCCGATCGCGGCGTGCCGATCCATCGCGTCCGCCGGCAGAACACCGACGAATTCCGCGCGCTGCTCGCGGTTGATTTGTTCCTGTCGGTCGCGGATCCGGTCATCTTGAAGAAGAAGACCCTCGCGACGCCGGCGAAGGGCTGCATCAATTTCCACGCCGGCGCCTTGCCGCGCTACCGCGGCATCAACCCGAGTTTCTGGTCGTTGCTCAACGGCGAAAAACAGTCGGCCGTCACTCTGCATTTCATGGACGAAAAGGTCGACAACGGGCCGATTCTGGGCCAGACGGTCATTCCGTTCGACGACGACGAAACGCTCGACAGCCTGTTCGGCAAGGTCGTCGCGCGCGGCGCGGAACTCGCGGCGGCGGTCATCGACGGCCTCGCCGCCGGCACGGTCGCTCCGCGGCCGAACAACGAGGCCGAGGCGACGTACTTCGGTTTTCCCACCGCGGCCGATGGCCGGCGGTTTCGGGCGCTGGGGCGGAGGTTTCGCTAACGCGCTGCCCCCTCTCCCCGTGGGAGACGGCTGGGGTGTGGGTTTGTGCATTACCCTCACCCGCCGTGCTGCGCACGGCGACCTCTCCCAGGGGGAGAGGTGTCCCAGCCGCCCAAACTTCCGGGTTGAAAAGCCGCGTTTGATCCTCTACATTCAGGTTTATTGGTCTCCATTGCGTAGAAAGTCGAGGTTGCTGCTTGACGCACCTGCGAAGGACTAACTGCACACGGGAACGCCCCGCGCGGCAGGCGCGCCTTTGGTTGCTGCTGGCCGGCGCGGCGGCGGCGCTGTGCGCGTGCGGCGTGCATTTCCATTCGGGGCCGATCTTCGACAACGTCGACCAAAGCAAGTTTCCGGCGACCGACGAAGGCCTGCTCGCCCTTTCGTTCCGTTCGTACAACTTCAACGGGCCGGTGCAGGCGGTCACGGTATCGCTGCTGGCGGCCGAGACCGTGCTGGCCCGCAACCCGGACAACGATCTGGCCAACTATTTGGCGACACGCGCCGCGTATTGGCTGATCGAATTCAACGGTCCCAACCTGGATCGCCTGCATTTGGCCGAACTGGGCTTCAAGTATGCGGAGGCGGCGGAGAAGGTCGACGGCTCCAAAGCGGCGTACCCGTTTTTCGAGGGCGTGCATCTCGGCTACAAGATGCGCGAGAACCTGCGGCCGCCGTTGATCAATATCCGCAAAACGCGCGACTATTTCCAACGCGCGCTGCAGCTTGACGCCTCGTACGACCAGGGCGCCCCGATGCGGGCGATGGGCATACTGTTGATCAAGTCGCCGCCCTGGCCCGCGGGCGTCGGCGACGACGACGAGGGCGTCAAATACCTGGAAAAGGCCTGCACGGCGTTCCCGACCTACCCGGCCAATCATCTGTATTATGCCGAGGGTCTGCTCAACACCGGTTCGTACGACAAAGCGCTGCACGCGGTGGACGCGACCCACGACGTCCTGAAAGAGACCGATTGGGGCGTGCCCGGCCAGGTTTGGAAAAAGCAGGCCGACGAATTGCGCGCCAAAATCGAGAAGAAACGCGCCGGCGACGCCGTCCGCGCCCTTCACGCCGAACACCATTGGCTCGGTCGCGCGGGATTTTTGGGATCCGGGAGATGAAACCCGCGCCGACCGGAAAAACTCCGCGCGTCTTCGGCGGACGCGGCAACGCCGTTTCCGCGAAGCGCCGCCCATCACGGATAGAAATCTCATGAAATTTCCCTGGCCCGCGATCGTTCGGCTGCGCTTGCCGATTCTGCTCGTCGTCGCGTTGACGACGGTCTATTTCGGCTGGCAAATGCGCAACCTCAAAGTCGACACCGATGTGCTCAACTATCTGCCCAATTCCGACCCACTCGTGCGCCATTTCAAAGAAAGCGGCGAACGCTTCGGCAGCAACTACATCGTCATGGCCGCGTTCGAGGCGAAAAATCTCTTCGCCCCGGAGCCGCTCGAGGCGCTGCGCAACGTCACGCACGCCATCGAGATGGTCAAAGGCGTGGCTGGCGCGCTGTCGTTGACCAATGTCCTCGATATGCAAAAAGAGGCCGGCGGCATCGTCGCCAAACCGCTGCTGCCCGAGGGCGCGGTCCCGCCAGACGTCGCGTGGCTCGCCCAGTTGCGCAAGAGCGTGCTCGGCAACCCGATGTATCGCGGCAATCTCGTCTCGCCCGACGGCAAGGTCGCGCTGATCACGATCCGCCTCGAAGAAAAGGCCAACAAGGAAAAGGCCGCGCGCGCGATCAAAGTAGCCGCGACCGAGCGCGCCGCCGGCCATACGCTCTACTTCGGCGGCTTCTCGATGATCATGGGCTACATGAGCAGCTTGATCGAACACGACATGTCGCGCCTGGCGCCGGCCGTCGTGCTGGTCGTCGCGCTGGCGCTGTTCCTCGGCTTCGGCAACCTGCGCGCGGTGCTGCTGCCGATGGGCGCCGTGTTCCTGGCGACGGCCTGGACGCTGGGCGCGCTGGCGAAGCTGCAGATGCCGCTGAACATGATGACCTCCGTCGCGCCGGTCGTGCTGGTCGCGATGGGGGCCGCGTACAGCATTTATGTCCTGGCGCGCTTCAACGAAGGCGCCGGCGGCGGGGCGTCGCCGGGCGAAGGCGCGACCGCCGCGTTGCAGGAAACGGGCTGGCCGATCGCGCTGACCGCCGTCACCACGGCGATCGGTTTCATTTCGTTGTTGTCGGCCTCGCTGACGATTTTCGGCCAGTTCGGCGAAATGATGGCCTTGGGCACGTTTTTCGCGGCCCTCCTCTCGCTGACCTTCGTGCCCGCCGTGCTCGCCTGCCTGCGTCCGCGCCCGGCGACCGCGCCGCCCCGCCTCGCGCAGATCCTGATCGGCAAGCCGTTGGCCGCGGCGGAATACCTGCTGCATCGGCACGCGGGGACGATTCTCTTTGTCACCGGGCTGATCGCGGCGGCGTCGGTGGCGCTGATTCCGCAGATCAAACGCAACGTCAATCTGCTATCGTATTTTCCGCACGGGTCGGAGCCGGACGTCTCGGAACGGCTGATGCGCGAGAAATTCGGCGGCTCGCAGCTTTTCCTGGCCGAGTTTTCGGCGGCGTCGGCCAAGCATCCGGCCGTCCTGCACGCGATGTACGATTTGCAGCGCGAACTGCGCACGCTCGCCAACGTCAACTATCCGCAATCGGCGGCGGACGTCTTTCAACTGGCGCATTCGATGATCGACGAGCGGCCCGGGTTGCCCGACACCGCGGCCGGCGCCGACGCGCTGTGGGTGCTGCTGCAAGGCCAGGCCGGCCTCGACCAGATGATCGACGCGCCGGCCCGCAACGCCGCGGTGCTGGCGCGCGTCGACAGCGTCGACAACAGCGTGCTGGGGACGGTGATGGCGCAGGTCCAGCAGTTGCTCGACGGGATCCCGACCGAGATCGCCTACGTCGAACTCTCGCGCTTCGACGACGAAACGAGCCGGGCCCTCGCGCGCGAGAGCGCGAAGCGCATCGCCCGCAACGTGCGCTTGACACTGCGGTTCCACGGCGACAAAGACCTGCCGTCGGCGGATACGCTGGCCGAGAAAATCGGCGCCGTCATCGAACAACCGATCGAACTCTCGGCCGAAAAACGCGGGATCTTCGCCCAGCGGCTCGTCGGCTATTTCCGCAGCGAGGAGTCCGACATCAAGATTGACTCGCCGGAGGTGGCGGCCGCCGCCGCGAACGCCGTCGCCGCCTTGCCGCGGCTGGACCTCGCCGCGATCAAAGATGCGCTGCGCAAAGTCATCCCGGCCAAGACGCAGGCGGATGACCCGAAGGGCATCGACTATGCCGCGCCGACGATTCTGTCGCAATTGAAAGGCCTGGCGGAGGAAGACCGTCTGGCCGCGGCGTTCGGCGTCGTCGGGCAACTGACCGGGCGCGATTTGGCGGATCCGGCCAACCGCGACCTGACCGAAGATTTGCGCGCCGACCTGGCGTCGGTGAACGACGCGTTCGTCGGCTTGCCGGCCCGCCAATTCAAAAAAATCGCCGGCCGCAATCCCGAGGCCGCGGAAAAAGTGGACCTGCGCACCTCGCTCACGGGCTGGCCGCCGTTGTCGGTCAAGTTCGACAAGGAGCTGATCGCGACGATGGTGCAGAGCATTTTGCTGTCGGCGGCGGTGATTTTCGGCCTGCTGGCGCTGCAGCTTCGGTCGCTGACCGGCGGCTTGATGGCCTCGGCGCCAATTTTCATCAACCTGGTCACCACCTTCGGCGTGATGAGCGCGTTGAACGTTCCATTGGACAATTCCACGATGATGATCACCAGCATTGCCATGGGCATCGGCGTGGGGTATACGATCCAATTCATTGCGCGGCTGAAACTGGAGTTGCGGGCGGGCCCCGAGTTGTTGCCGGCGATCGACCGGGCGCTGCGAGCGGCGGGCCGGCCGATCTTGATCAATTCCCTGGCGGTCGGCCTCGGGTTCCTGACCCTGGTGTTGTCGGCGATGACGCCGCAAAAACGGTTCGGCTCGCTGATCGCCTTGACGATGTTCTTCTGCGCCTTCGGGGCGCTGACCTTGCTTCCGGCGATCTTTCTGCGCCTTCAGCCGGCGTTTCTCAGACGGCAAACCGGGAAGACAGACTAGGGTGCGACAACAAGGAGCGACCATGAGACGCCTTGCCAGCTTCGTGATGACGGCGGTCCTGTGCCTGGCGCTGCCCGCGTGGGCGGAAAAGTCGGCCGACGAAATCCTCAAGAGCCTGGACGACCAGGCGACGCGTTTCACCGATCTGAAAGTCAAGATGAAGCTCACGGTCCGCAGCGCCGACGGGGTGGAAAAAACCTCCGACGCGCTCGGGCTGCAAAAAGGCAAGAAGCGATTGTATCGCTTTCTCGACACGGGCATGGCGTTCTTGTCGCTCGATGCCGACAACAGTTGGGTGTACCTGCCCGAAGAGCAGAAGATCCGCCGCATCGCGGCGCACACGCACAACCAGAGCTTCATGGGCACGGACTACAACGCCGACGACATGGCGTTGACGCGCTACGACGAGACGTACACGCCGAAACTCCTGGAGGCGACCGACAAGGAATACACGCTCGAACTCACGCCCAAGCCGGACAAAACCTCCGCCTATTCCAAAATCGTGCTGCACATCGACCGCGAGATCAACGCGATCCGCCGCCTGGAGTACTACAACCCCAAGGGCGAAATGGAAAAGACCGAAGTGCGCACCGATTACAAACAAATCCCCGGGCAGTGGTACTGCATGTCGCTGGAAATCACCAACGTCAAAACCCAGCACAAGAGCATCGTGAAAATGATCGATCCGACCGTCAACACCGGCCTTTCGGACGACCTGTTCACGCCGCGGCAGTTGAAACGAATGGAGTAACGCAGCGTGCGGCGAACGACGGCGATCTTCCTTTGTCTCTGCGCGGCGGCGATCGCCGCCCCGGCCGCGGTTTGCGCGGTCGACGTGGAGTTCTCGGGTTATGCGCTGACCGATTTGCGGTTCACGGTGCAGGGCGAACCCAGCCAATTCAATTACGCGGAGCAGTGGCTGAACCTCGCCGTCAAGCCGATCATCACCGATCAGGTCTTCTTGTACGGCAGCGTCAACATCGTCGCCAACACCATCGCCCAAAAATCCGTCTCGGTCACCGACCAGGAAAACCGGACGATCACCGATCCCCTTTGGTTCGAATTGGACCAGGCCTATTTGAGCCTGGCCAGCCTGGGATGGAAGAACCTCGACGTCCGCATCGGCAAGCAGCGCATCGCCTGGGGCACGGCCGACCGCTTCAACCCGACCGACCATCTCAATCCGATCGACGCGCACGACCCGATCGACTTCGGGAAAAAGGTCCCGACCGTCGGCATTCTGGCGACGGCGTATGCGGGGCCGATCACGTTGACCGGCGCGGTCATGCCGTTGTACGAGCCGGCCGTGCTGCCGGTGACGGATCTCCACGGGATCTTCCAGGCGCAGTTCCATCAGATGGCTCACACGATCAAGATCAACACCGGCAGCGCGTCGCTCAACCAGGTCGTCCAGGCGATGATGGCCCCGGCCCTTGCCTCGGCCCAACTCGGCAATTTGCAGGTCGATTCCACTTTGCCGCCGTTGACGCTTTCGAACATGCAGGCCGGGTTCAAGCTCGGCGGCCGCGCCGGCGTCTTCGATTTGTCCGCCTGCTACGAGTACGTCCTGGACGATTTCGGCGTGCCGAAAGACGTCCTCATCGGCGTGCCCGATCCGCTGAACATCCACAGCCTCAACGTCAACGTCTCGCAAACGTTTCCGCGCCTGCAACTCATCGGCGGGGACATGGCGGCGTCGCTGCCGTTCCTGTGGGACCTCGGCGTCTGGGCCGAGGCGGCGTATTTCATTCCACAGCGCATCCAGACGACGTACGAGGTCGACACGGGGCAGTTCAACGAGTTCCTGATTCAAAAGGGCGGGCATTACGGACCGGCGGGCGGCGTGGTGGTCGGTCACGACCGGCCGACCGACAAACCCTATTTCAAGATCACGGCCGGTTTCGATTACACGTTTCCGGGTGCGTGGTACATCAACGCGCAATACGTCCGCGGCCTGTTCGACGAAAACACCAACAGTTTGGTCGCCAACTACGTGTTCGCCGGCGTCGACAAACCGTTCTTCTACGAAACGCTCAAACTGCGGCTGTTCGGCGGCTATTGCTTCGACGACCACAGTTGGATGTTGCTGCCGCAGGCGACCTACGTGCCGTACAAGAACGTCGAGTTGATTGTCGGCAGTCTGCTCATCTTCGGCAACATCGGCACGAAATTCGGCGCCTTCGGCAACGACATCATGTTCACCAAGGCAAAGGTGTCGTTCAAATAGCGAATGTAGATCGGCTCACTCGGCGGCGGGGGTCGCCGCGCGCGTTTCCGGCGGGCGGATCAGCCACCCGGCGTCCACATCGAAGTGCAGGCGCACGTCGCCGAGGTCGAGCGACAGATCGTTGAGGAAGCCGCGTTTGATCGTGATGTCCCCGGTGGCGCAGATGCCCGGGTGGAGCGACTCGAAGATCCGGCGCCCGTTGACGACTGGACTCGGCAACGGCGGCAACACCAGGTCTTTCTTGCCCGCGTTGCGAATCGCCAGCTTGTAGCGGTCGGAAAAAAATACGCGGCGCGCGCCGCCGACCGTGCCGTTGAAGCGGTAGGTGCCGTCAATATTCAATTCGGTGCTGTAATTGCTCATGCTGTGGAAGTACGCGACTGTCACGGCAACGAGCGCCAGGGCGGCAATGAAGGCCGCCGCGCAGCCGATCGATCCGGGAATGGTCTTGCGCGGCTCGGGAACCTCCGGCGCCTCAACATGCGGGAAATTGGGACCCTCGCCGTTCGGTTCCACAAAATGCCTCGTCGGAGAAACTGGATCGCGAGGCCAAAGTAGCACATTGGCGGGGTAAAACAAGGTTGGTTTCGGACCTCACACGGAGCCAAGGAGTGCGCCGCAGAGGATGAGCCCGGCAACAACTCTGTGCGGCTTTGCGCGTCTCCGCGTGAGGCCCGAAAATCCGCATTCCGCATTGACGGGATGCGGTCAACCCTTGGCGAACCAGTCGACGATGTGCGGAAAGACTTCCTCATAAACGGCGCCGCCCAGCAGCAGCGTCATGTGGTCGTAATCGTGGGCCTGCCCGTGGTGTTTGCCGAGCAGAATCCATTTTTTCTCGGCGCTGCCGAAGTGCTCGTAGGCGGCTTGAACCGCGCCGCTGCCGGCCGTCGGATCGCGGGAGCCGCAGAGAAACAGCGTCGGCGTCGAAATGTTTTTCATCCCGTCGAGCAAGTCGGTTCCGTCGTCGGCGATCAGCCGGCCGGCGCGAACCAACCGCGTGAAATCGAGCAAGAGCGACGTCGGCGTCTGGTCCTGGCAGTTGGCCGCCGAAAGCGCCGCATGCCCGGGCAGAAGGAAGCGGTTGCCGCCGACGACTTGAAAGGCCGTGACATATTCCATCAGCGGCGCGATGCTGGCGGTGACCGCCTTGACCGGCGCGGCCGGCATGAGCTTCAGGAGGAAGTCGTAGTTCCCGGCCTTTCGCATATGGTCGAACGTCGCCGGGCTGGCGAGAATCGTACACCGCGAGATCTTCTCGGCCAGCGGCGTTTGCAGAAACGCGTAGGCGAGCATGCCGCCCATGCTGTGGCCGATCCAGTGCACGTTGTCGGCGCCGGTCAATTCCAGAACCTTGGCGATCGCCGCGGGAGCGTCGTGCCCGTAGTGATCGGACAGCTTCCAGTTCAGCCGGTGCGGCCCGCGCAAATGGCCGCGGTCGGACAGGCCCGACCCGCGTAGGTTCAGCACGAACGTCGGGTGCCCGGCGGCGGCGAGGAAGCGCGCCAGGCTCGTGCGCGCCGTCAGATCGAAGCCGTGGTGATTGCCCGACAAGCCGTGGCAGCAGATCACCGGCCGGCGCGGCGCCACGCCCGGCGGCGGGTCGTAGCGGTGCAGCGCCAGCGTCCAGCCGTCGTCCGTGGTCGCATAATGCACCGCGTCCGGCCGCCGTTCGTTGCGGTACATCCGGCCGAATACGCCTGCGAGCAGCGCATCCGCCGCGCCCACGCCGAGCAACGCGGCGGCAATTTCGAACAAGGCCATGCGTCAGCCTCCGGAAAATCTCGGTGAAAAGACACGGCGCATCTTAGTGCCGCGACGGAGGAGCGTCAACGCGGTGCGTCAGGGAACAGGGAACAGCGAACAGGGACCAGGGAACAATGAACAATGAATAGTGAATAGTGAACAGTGAGCAGTGGTCGGTGACAGGGCGGCAGTCGAAATCTGGCGCAGCCGCCCGCCCCGGACTCGGCAGGTATAGGGCCGATGGGGCCGATGCCGCCCAGAACTCCCAGATTTTCCAGGATTCCCATCATTCCCATTACAGTTGGCGGCGCCTGCGCCGCCACACCGGAAGATGACTTCGCCTTCGCTTATTTCGCCGTCTCCTCGGTCAAATGCACGCTGCCGACGATCTGGTCGTGAAACGACAGCACCTGCGCGTCGGTCCATTCGACCGGCGCGGCGATTTGCAGCGTCCAGACCGCTTTGGCGCCGGGGATGACGTAAATCCAGATGAAGTGCGTCGAAAGTTGGTCGTGCAGGCCGGGCACGAGGCGGCCGTCGATCCGCACCTGGATGGCCAGCGGCATGCCGCCCATGGCCGTGTAGATTTTTTGATAGGCGCGGTTGAACGCCGCGTCGGGCGTAGTTTTGTCTTCGCGCAGCACCAGCACGCCGGGCGACGGCCGGATCGGCGGCTCGGGGCGGAACAGCTCCGCGCCCTTCTCGTCGAATTTCTTGAAACCGTGCGGCAGGCGCAACGTCAGGCCGCCGACGTTGTATTCGTCGGTGCTCGAAAAATCGAGCGGATTCGCCCGGGGCACGCTGACGCACGCCGCCAACGCAACGAGCAGGCAATACGTCAAGGCGCGATTCATGGCCGCGTCGATCCTTTGAGAAAACGGTTCACAGCCTGCAAATGTTCCGCGTACGACGATGAGAAAACGTGCCGTCCTTCGCCCGCCGCGACAAAATAGAGCCACGGACCGTCCGCCGGCGAGAGCACGGCTTCGAGCGCGCCGGCCCCCGGATTGCAAATCGGACCGGGCGGCAAGCCGGACCGAACATAGGTATTATAAGGCAGGTCGCGCTGCAAATCCGCCTTGGTCAACTCGCCGCGGAACTCGGCGCCCAGGGCGTAAATCGTCGTCGGGTCGGATTGAAGCGGCATCCCACGCGCCAGGCGGTTGAGGAACACGCGCGCGATCATCGTCCGCTCCGGCTCGTAGCCGGTCTCTTTTTCCACGATGCTCGCCAGCGTGACGGCTTGGATTTCGGTCAGGCCCGACAGCGCGGCGCGGGCGGCGAATTCGTCGGCCCACTTGCGCTGGAAGAGCCGCACCATCCGGGTCAGCAGCGTCTTGGCGTCTTCGCCGCGCTCGTAGGCGTAGGTTTCCGGCCAGAGAAAACCTTCGAGCCGCGGCGCCGGCGCCGCCAGGGAATCGGCGAAAGCGGGATCGTCGATCAGCCGCGCCGCCAGCCCGGGCGGATCGATCCCGGCGGCCTGCATTTTGGCCGCCGCCTGTGGCGCCGTTTCGCCCGGCACGACCATGAAATAATGGCGCACGGTTTTGCCGGAGAGCAGCACGTCGAGCGCCGCCTGCGGCTTGCCGCCGCGCGCGAAGCGATATTCGCCGGCCTGCAGCCGCCGCGCCTTGCCGCGCCATTTCGCCAGCAGCACGAAACCGCGGCGGTCGGCGACCACGCCGTTGCGTTCCAGCGCCGCGGCAATCTTGACGATGCCCCAGCCGCGTTCGATGACCACGTCGACCTCCGGCGCGTCCGGCCGCGTCGGCGCCGCCCGGCATAGCCAGGCGAGCGCCGACGACGACGCGGCCGCGGCCAGCACCGCCACGGCCCCGGCCGCGAGCGCGACGCGCTTCAGGCGACGAACTCCGGCGGACGACTCAGCCATCGTTCAGGGTTCGCCTCCGTGGCGCTCGTGCCGCCGGTCGCGCTAGGTCGCGGCCAGCACGAAGCGGAAGATGATCGCGGTGAATAGCAGGAAGGTCGCGGAGCCGAGCACGACGTGCAGGATGCGGCGGACGCCGGGTTTTGCGGTCCAGCCGCTGAAACCGGCGACAAAGGTCAGCGCCAGGAACTCCACGAACGAGATCAGGCGGAAGACGACGGGATAGGCGAACGCGAGCACCGCGGCATGCACCAGCGCGCACAGGGCGATCGCGAGGATCGCCGACCACCGATGCACGATGCGCAACGCGGCGCTGTCTTTCTGCACCAACTGCAGCACGCCGGTGACCAGCAGGCTCAGCAGCAGCAGGAAATCGAGCCCGACCAGACCGTACAACAACGGGCGAACATTCGGCATCGAGAGGCCCTCGAGGTGAAAAATTCACGGCATACTAGTCGAAGGCGCCGCAAAAGAAAAGTTGCGTCGCGCGGCCACAATTCCCGGGTGAGAGATTGGGGACGTTTGCTTGGGACAAGGCGCCGCCGGCGCCGAAACGCAACGGCGAACGGCGCTTGACGGCGGTTGCGCACCCGACTAGCATTTTTTGCTCTGGTGGGTATGGTGGTTAAGCGGCGATGCGCACGGTCGAAAGGCCTGGCGCGCCCGCAGGTCGCGCTAGGCGGGGAGCCAGCGGTGCCCTGCACCCTCAATCCGCTATAGAGGGGCTGAATTCCCAACCGAGGCCTTAGCGCTCGGTTCGGGTCCGTTGCTTTGGGCCAAGCGGGTTGGGCCCCACGCGGCAGGCGCCTCCGAACCGTGTCAGATCCGGAAGGAAGCAGCACTAAGGAGGATAGTCTGGGCGCCGTGGGCAGCCTGATCTCGCCCCCAGGAGAAACGCCGGGTCGGGCGCGGGTCGACGAAGGGTGCGCGATCTGCCGACGCGCCAAGTGGGAACTTTAAACACAGAGAACACGGAGGAAGACACGGAGGACGCAGAGATTTTGGATTGGATTTCAGGACGAGGAGATGAGGGTTGGAAATTAATGAGATTACGGGGGCGATCGTTGACGCCGCGGTAACAGTGCATCGAGCGTTGGGCCCCGGTCTTTTCGAAAGCGTCTATGAAGCTTGCATGATTCATGAGTTGAAGAGTCGCGGCTTGGCCGTATCCCCTCTCTGTACTACTATTGCCGCTTTTCATTGCGCGGCGAGAAGATTTTGACAGGATAACAGGATGGACAGGATTGACAGGATCGACAGGGGACGCAGAATCGTGCGCCGCGACAACGTGCTGCTTAACCCGCACGGTAGTCGCGGCGCACCATCCCTCTGTGCGTGTCCGGCCTTTGCGCTCTTCGCGTCTTTGCGGTGCAATTCCTGTTCGTCCTCTGCGTCCTTCGCGTCCTCTGCGGTTGAATTCTTTGGTTGCGGCCGAAGGCCGCGCTAAGTTCTCTGTGTTTAGGTGCGAAAATGTCCTATTTGGTTCTGGCCCGCAAATACCGCCCGCAGACCTTCGCCGATCTCGTCGGCCAGGAGCACGTCACCCGCACGTTGACCAACGCCATCAAACTCGGGCGCATCGCGCACGGCTATCTGTTCACCGGCACGCGCGGCGTGGGCAAGACGACCGTCGCGCGCATTTTCGCGAAGGCGCTGAACTGCGAGACCGCCGGTCGGCCGACGCCGGAGCCCTGCGGCGAGTGCCGCTCGTGCCGCGAAATCGCCGCCTCCAACAGCCCGGACGTTTTTGAAATCGACGCCGCCTCGAACACTGGCGTCGACGACATGCGCGAACTGCGCGAGAACGTCAAGTACATGCCCTCGCGCGGCCGGTACAAGGTCTACATCATCGACGAAGTCCACATGCTGTCGAAGAACGCCTTCAACGCGCTGCTCAAAACGCTCGAAGAGCCGCCGCCGCACGTGGTCTTCCTGTTCGCCACGACCGAGCCGCACAAGATTCCGGACACGGTGCTGTCGCGCACGCAGCAATTCGAATTCAAGATGATCCCGCTGGGCGAGATCGCCGCCTACCTGAAAAAACTGATGGACGCCGAGCAGCTCGCCGTCTCGGCCGACGTGCTAATGCTGGTCGCCCGCAAGGCCGCCGGCAGCGTCCGCGACGCGCTTTCCTATATGGATCAAGTGCTCAGCTTCGGGCACGAGCGGCCGTTGGCGGAAATCGCCGAGGCGCTCGGCGCGGTCGATCGCCAGGCGTTGCTCGACATTTCCGCGGCGGTGCTGGCCGCCGACCCGGTCGCCGTGCTCGACGTCTGGGAACGGCTGGGCGCCTCCAATTGGGACGTCAAGGATTTGCTCGCCGACCTGATCGAGCATTTTCGCAACCTCGTCGTCGTCAAGCTCGCGCGCCGGCCGCAGCGGCTGATCGACGCCGGCGACGTCGAACTGGCCGCGCTGGCCGCGCAAGTGAAAGACGTCGCCCTGGATACGCTCGAACACTTGTTCAACCTGCTGGGCGAATCCGAGGAACTGATTTTGCGCGGCGGCCAACCGCGGCTCGTGCTGGAAATGACCCTGGTCCGCCTCGCGCAGGGGGCGAAGGTCAGCTCGCTGGATCGGCTGGTCGACCGCCTCATCGAACTCAAGGCGAGCCTGGGCTCGGGCGGCGAATCGGGTCCGGCCGCCGCCACGCCCGCATCGCCGGGCGCGCCGCAAACCCCCGCACCGCCGGGCGGCCGACGCAGCGCCGAGGCGCCGCCGGTCGACGAGGCCCCGCGGCCGGGCAGCCGGCGTAGCGCCGAGTCGCCGCCGGTCGACGAGGCCCCGCCGCCGGACCCGCAGGCCGATCCGCGCGGCGCATTTCTGCGAGCGCTCAAGCAAAAGCAGGCGTTTCTTGCCATCACGCTCGGCGACAACCTGGTTGAGTTGCGCGACCGCCGCTTGCGCATTTCGCTGCCGCCCGGTTTTATGTACAAGTCGTTCGAACGCGACACGGAATTGGTGGCGGGCGTGGTTAAGAATGTGTTCGGACCGGATGCGACGGTGGAGCTGATCGAGCTGCCGGCGGCGCCGGTCGCGAACGCCGCGCCGGATCCCTGGCAGGAGCGCAAGGCGGCGCAGGAACGTCAGCGCGCGCTGGAACGCGAGACGCTGGCGCATCCGGCGGTGCAGTGGGTGATGGAACTGTTCCCCGAGGCCGACGTGAATGTCAGAACGACGGAGCCCGCGGACAAGCAGTGAAGGAGGATTTCATGTCGAAGGGCGGATTGGGCAACATCATGAAAATGGCGCAGCAGGCGCAGCAAAAGATGTTGCAGGTGCAAGAGGAACTGGCCGCCAAGCGCGTCGAGGCGACCGCCGGCGGCGGCATGGTCACGGCGATCGTCAACGGCAAGCAGGAACTGATTTCGTTGCGCATTGAGAAGGACGCCGTCGACCCCAACGACGTGGAAATGCTGCAAGACCTGATCGTCGCCGCGGTCAACGAAGCGCTGCGCAAGGCGCAGGAAATGATTGCCGCCGAAATGCAGAAGGTGACCGGCGGCCTCAACATCCCGGGGCTCTTCTAATGGCGAATTTCGAATGGCGAATGGCGAATTCAGCCCACGAAACTGTCCGAGATTCGCAATTCGCAATTCGCAATTCGCAATTCGGGAAATGCACGAATGCTTTTTGACCAAGGCCCATTGAAAGACCTCGTCGCGCAGCTTACCAAGCTGCCCGGCATCGGCCGCAAGTCGGCCGAGCGGCTGGCGATGCACCTGCTGCGCGCGCCGACGGCCGACGTGCACGCGCTCGCGGCGGCGATGCTGGAGGTCAAAGAACGAATCCAGCTTTGCCGGGTTTGCTTCAACCTCACCGAAACGCAGCCGTGCGCCATTTGCAGCGACGAAGCCCGCCGCGCCGAGGCCGTGTGCGTCGTCGAGCAGCCGCAGGATGTCGTGGCGTTCGAAAAGACGCGCGCCTACGACGGGAAGTATCACGTGCTGCACGGCGCGCTCTCGCCGCTGGAAAACATCGGCCCCGACCACTTGCGGATCGCCGAGTTGCTGGCCCGCGTCGACGCCGGCGGGATTCGCGAGGTCATTCTCGCCACCAATCCGAATCGCGACGGCGAGGCCACGGCCTCGTACCTGGCCGAATTGCTCGCCGGCCGGCCGGTCGAGGTCACGCGCATTGCGCACGGCGTGCCGGTCGGCTCCGACCTCGAATACGCCGACAGCGTCACGCTCAAACTAAGCTTGCAAGGCCGCCGCAAGATGTGAGGCGGCGGCGCCCGCTTCACTGCATCGCATCCAGCGCATACTCATTCGGATTTGTTCCCGCCGGGCGCAGCGCGACGCCGCGGTCGGCCAGCGCTTCGCGCAACAAGGCGAACGACGCGGGGTCGTCGTCGTTGGTGAAGCGGTTGCACGTGCTCATCAGATGCAGCGCCTTGCCTTCGTAAAAGCCGCGCCGCCACGCGGCCGCGAGTTCCGGCGAAGGCTCGACGGCGAACGCGTGCGCCCAGAAGGCGACGAACTTCTGCGCGTCGGCGGATTTCCAAGCCGTCGGATTGCGGCCCCAGAGCAGGCCTTGGCCGCGAACGAACGCGAGCAGCGCCGCGCCGGCTTCGAGCTGCGGAACCATCGCGAACAATTGGCGGATGCCGGGCGCCGGCGCCGCCTCGTTGTCGCGACCCGCGCCCTCCGCCAACGCCCGCCGCACCAGGGATTCAAAGCCGCCCGCGGCAAGGTCGATCCCGCCGAATCCGTACCCGACGCCGGCGGCGAACTCCGTCGCCGCCTCCGGCTCGAGCCGCGCGGCCGACGCTGCGGCGGCCGCCAATTCGTGCCGGAGTTCCTCCGCCTGGGCGCCGCTCGTGTCGATGTACGTCTGGCGCACCCGGCCGCCGACGCCGACGCCCGCGCCGAAGGCGATCGCGTTGCGGCCGGCGACGCGCCACGCCGGATCGTCGTCGAGCGCCGCCAGGATCTCCGCCGGCGGCGACGCGGCGCCGAAGCCCGCCCACGCCCAGTCCCGCCACGCCGGCGGCAGTTTGGCGACCGACGCGGCCTGCCGGGCGAAGTCGCCCTGCCAATAGCGGCCCAGCGCTACGTAGGCGAATTGCGCGAAATTGTCGCCGCGCCAGTTCGCCATCCGGCGCCAGTTGTCCGCCATCGTCGCCGCCTGCGGCAGCGGCGTGAGGACGTTGCAGAGCCCAACGACGAGAAACGGCGTTGCCGCCGGCCAGCGTATGCCGCGGGGCAGGGCGTGAACGAGCAGCACGACGATGGCGACGATCGCCGGATAGATCGGCAGCAGATAGCGGAACTCGAACGGGTGGCCCGACAGGCTGTAGGCCGCCAGCCAGACGGTCAACTGCGCCGCCAGCAGCCGGAGCAACCATTTGTCCGGCGCCGCCGCGCCGCGCGTGTTCTCCGGCGTGAGCGCTTTGACGATGGCCCACGCCAGACCAAGCAGGAAGCAGCCGTAGAACAAATACGAGAGCAACGGCGCCGCCGCGAGGTGTCCGCCGGGCGACGAAACGTTCCAATGCGCCACCAGTTCCTTCACGGGCGAAATGATGGTGGCGTCATAGGCCGCGAAATCGGGCAGCCGCCGAACGAACAAATCCGCCAGTTTGGCGAAAACGCGCCGCTCCGGCCCCGCGGCAAGATGCTGCGCCGCCGGTTGCCGTACGAGCAGCGCGTAACACACGGCGCCCGGCAGCAAAGCCCGGACCGCTCCCTTCCACCGCCAGCGCCAGACGACGATCGCCGCCGCCGCGGCGCCCAAGGCGAGGTTCTGCGGGCTGAAAAACGCGGCGTAACCGGCGACGAGGCCGAGCGCCGCGCCCGCGAGATAGGTCGGCGCGTCGTCGCCCTGGCGCAGGATGAGCCACGTCAGCAAGCCGGAAAAGAACATGCATTCCAGGTGGCTGCCGAGCACCCAGATATGGAAGTCGCGCTCCAGACCAGGCGGCGGAAACGTGAAAAACAGCAGAAACATCGCCGCCGCGGAGAACCGGCGCACGTGATGGACGGCCAGCGTCCAAAAAACGACGCCGCCCAGCACGAACAAACCGCCGAGCAGCTTCACCCAGACATATTTCGATCCGAAAAAATAAAAGACCGGGGCGAGCAGTACGCCGTAGGTCAGCGTGCCCGCGGCGTTGTTGGCGCGATAGCAGTCGAGCGGCGCGGCCAGACCGTGCCGCAACGCCGTCGCGAGGTTGCCCAGGTTGTTGGTGTCGGGATCGAGTTCGGAATAGTGGAAAAAACGCACCGCATACACCGCGACCCAGAGCGCGAACAAGACGCCAACCCACACCGCGGTTTTCCGGTTCTGCAAAATCGGCGGGCCGGGCCGTGGGTCGGTGGCGGTCATTTGCGCCGATCATAGGTTTGGCCGGCGGCAAAGACAATCGCGGCAGTGCGGCGAAGGAAGGGGGAAAAGGGAAAAAAGGGACAAGTCGGACGACGCCCGCCGGGTTCATCCAGGCGCGGGTCGATTTGGTGTTTTCGCACGCCGTTTTGGTTTTTCCGGTCTCGGCGACGGCTTGCGCGGCATGCGCGACAGCGTTAACTTACGGTTGAATTTTCGCTGAACTAGCGGCGTGTGTTTTTTATGGTCGCGACGATTGCAACGCTGAACATCACGGTGTTTTTGCCGCGACCTACGGGCCGCTTGGCGACCTGAACGCAACGGCAGGCAGAGGGGCCTGCCGTTATTGGTTTAAAGGAGCGCTTCATGTTCGGACCCTTCCGCAACGAACCGTTGAGCGATTTTTCGGACCCGCAGAACAAAGCCGCGATGGAGAACGCCCTCGGCCACATCGAGGCCGAGGCGAAATCCGCCCGGCCGCATCCGCTAATCATTGGCGGCAAGCCGCTCAAGACCGCGGAGACCTTCCAAACTTTCAATCCGTCGAACCCGCAGCAGGCGTTGGGCGCGTTCGCCAAGGCCGGCGCCGCGGATGCGCGGCTGGCCATCGCCGCCGCCGAGAAAGCCTTTCCCGCCTGGGCCGCCGAGCCCATGCAAAAGCGGGCCGAGATCCTGCGGCGCGCCGCCGAACTGATGCGCAAGTACAAGTTCGAATTGTCCGCCGTGATGACGCTGGAAGGCGGCAAGAACTGGGTCGAGGCCGACGCCGACACGGCCGAGGCGATTGACTTCTGCGAATACTACGCCCGCGACGCCCTGAACTGGGCCGCCGGCATGGCCGTTTCGTATTACCCGGGCGAACGCAACGAAACGTTTTATGCGCCGCTGGGCGTGATCAGCGTCATCCCGCCGTGGAACTTCCCCTGCGCGATTCTCACCGGCATGACCGTCGCCGCGCTCGTCACCGGCAACACGGTTTGTTTGAAACCGTCTTCCGAAACGCCGCTCATCGGCTGGAAAGTGGCGCAGATTCTCTTCGAGGCGGGCGTGCCGGCCGGCGTGCTCAATTTCGTCCCCGGCCCCGGCGCGACGTGCGGCGAGGAACTCGTCGTCAACCCGCGCGTGCGAGCGATCTGCTTCACCGGCTCGAAAGAGGTGGGGCTGGGCATCGTCGAAAAAGCGGCGAAGCATCAACCCGGCCAGAAATGGATCAAGCGCGTCGTCGCCGAAATGGGCGGCAAAGACACGCTGATCGTCGACGAGACGGCCGACCTCGACAAAGCCGCGATGGCTGCGGTCACCAGCGCCTTCGGTTACCAGGGGCAAAAGTGCTCAGCCTGCAGCCGCGTTGTGATCGTCGAGGACGTGTACGAAAAATTCGTGGAGAAGCTGCTCACGCACGCGGGCAACATCACGGTGGGGCCGGTCGTCGATCCGGGCAATTACATGGGGCCGGTGATCAACGCCGCCTCGCTGAAGAAAGTGCTCGAGTACGTGGCGATCGGCCGGAAAACCGCGAAGGTGATCCACGGCGGCGCCAAGCTCGAACTGGATGGCGGCTACTTCGTCGAGCCGACCATCGTCGATCGCGTCAAACCGGGGTCGCCGCTCGATCAGGAAGAAATCTTCGGGCCGGTGCTGTCGCTGCTGCGCGCGCGCGACTTCGACCACGCGCTGGCGCTGGCCAACGCGACCGAGTTCGGCCTGACCGGCGGCCTGATCTCGACCAGTCGCGAGCGCATCGAACGCGCCCGTCGCGAATTTTTCGTCGGCAACCTTTACGTCAATCGCAAGATCACCGGCGCGCTCGTCGGCGTGCAGCCGTTCGGCGGCTTCAACATGAGCGGCACCGACTCGAAAGCGGGCGGCGCCGATTACCTCGGTCTGTTCCTGCAAGCGAAGAGTTACACCGAACGGTTCTGATCGCCTACGCCCGTTTTTCGGCGACGACGATGCGGCAATCAAAGTCCCGCAAGCATTGGCCGCGGCCGTACGCCGCGCCGATCTCGTAAAGCGAGCGTTGCGTTCCGGCCCAGCCGGCCGCGGCGAGCATCGCCAGGCCGTCGTCGCGGCTGGTGAAACAGGAACGCTGCCAGCGATTGCCGCCGGTTTCGCGCGGCGCGCCGCCAAACGCCACGATGGCCTCGGCGACCGAACGGTCCGACATGGTGGCGGCGAACTTGCTCCCCGCCGCGGAAATGGCCGCCGTCTCGCACACCAGCGACTTCGCCACGGCTTCGCTCAAATAGGGCAAAAGGCCCTCCGCCACCCAGATCGTCGGTTGGGCGGGGTCGAATCCCGCCGCGAGCAGAGCGGGGATGAGGGCTTTCTCCGCAAAGTCGATCTCCACGGGCACGACGCGCTCGGCCGTCGGTCCAATGCCGCGGGCCCGCAGCAACTCGGTCTTGGCCGGAAACAGCGCGGCCTGATCCGCTTCATAGACCGCGGCGCAACGCATCTCGCGCAGCCGGTAAGCGCGAGAATCGTAACCCGCGCCGAGAAAGACGGCCTGCGCCGGCGGCCTGCCGTTCGCGTGCGGCGAGCCGTCCGCCAGAAACCGCGAAAGAAAGGCAACGCATTCTTCGTCGAAGCAGCGCGTTCGCACCGCCATCATTTCCGTAAGAAATGCGCGCTGCCGCGCGTTCATTGCCGCGACGCGCGATTGCGCTTCGTCGCCCGCGAAAAACGCCGCGCACTCGTCGACGACCAGCGCCGCCGCGCCTTTTTCCGCCTCGAGCGCGCGAAACGCCGCCGCCACATTGGCCGTGGCGAGCACGCGCCGCCGTTCCTCGATCCGCGCTTCGTTCATGGTCGGTCTCCGAAGACGGTTCGACGACCGGCGCCGCCCCGCCCTTTTTCGCCGCCGACGCGCGAAATGCCGCCGCCGGATCGGCCGTGTCCATCGCCCATCGCCGCGTCTCGGGAATAGGCCTATTTATTGTCATATTCGGCTGCCGGTAATTGTGATTAGAAAAATAACATTAATGTGCGCGGATGGCCAGGCCCGCGCGCATCGCGATGGCGCACTATAATTGTACGCGATTTTGGACGATCGGAACGAAGCGGCGCGCCGCGCGCCGGCCCCCCGCAAGCATTGACCTTTCCGGCGTTTCGGATGCAGACTAGACGCCATGTCACGCATCCACGATCGACGGATTTATCATCAAGGGGCAAACGATTTCGGCCGGGGCGAGCCCGTGCGCCTGCGCTTCGAAGGCTATCGCCTGCGCGCTTACGCGAACGAGCCGGTCGCCGTGGCGCTCTTGGCCAACGGCGTGCGCACCGCGTCGCGGTCGTTGAAGTTTCATCGCCCGCGCGGCGTGCTGTGCCTGGGCGGGCGCTGTTTCAGTTGCCTGGCGCGCGTCGACGGCGTGCCCAACGTGCGCACCTGCCGCGTCGCCTGCCGCGACGGCATGACCGTCCGCCGCGAAAGCGCCGTGCCGCAGGCCGGCTGCGACGTTTTGCGCGCGTTCGATTTCGCCTTTCCCAAGAGCCTCGAATACCACGAGATGTTCACGCGCCCGGCGCCGGTGAACAAAATGCTGCAACGGGCCGTCCGCGTTTTCTCCGGCGGCGGCGACTTGCCCGACCGGGCCGCGCCGGCGCCGGCCATTCGCGAGAAAGCGGTCGAGGTCGCGGTTATTGGCGGCGGGCCCGCCGGCATGGCCGCGGCGCTCACCGCGGCGGCGGCCGGCGCGCGGACGCTGCTCGTCGACGACGCGCCCGAATTGGGCGGCCATTTGGTCGGCTGGCCCGAACCGCTCGACGGCTTCGCCGACGGCCCGGCGTGGATCCAGGCGCAACTCGCGGCGCTCGATAAGGCCGGCGTGGAGGTCGCGCTCGGGGCCGAGTGCCTCGGGCGTTACCGCGAGGGCTTCTGGGCCTTCTATGCCGACGGAGCGTTGACCCTGCTGACGCCGCGGCGAACGGTGCTCGCGACCGGCGCGTACGATCAGCCGCCGTTGTTTCCGAACAACGACCTGCCGGGCATTTTCTCGACGCGCGGCGTGAGCAAGCTCGTTCACCGCTGGGGCGTGCGCCCGGGCGACGCCTGCCTGATCCTCGGCGTCGACGACCTCGCCCTGTCGCTGGCCGAGCGTCTGCCGGAGATGGGCGTGCGCGTGGTCGGCCTCGCGACCGAAGCGCGGCAAGTCGCCGGCGATCCGGACCGCGCCGAAAAAATCCGCGGCCGCGGCGTGCCGATCTTTCTCGGCTATCGCGCGGCGCGGGCGCGCGGCGCCCTGCGCCTGAAGGGCCTGCGCCTCGAACCGCTCGACGGCGGCGAGCCCGTCGACGCGCCCTGCGATGTCGTTGCCGCCGGGGGGCCGCCCGCGCCGAGTTGGGAACTCGCGGCCCAGGCCGGCGGCAACGTGATTTACGACGCGGCCCGCGGCGGCTTCGCGGCGACGTGCGACAAAACGGGCCGCACCGCAAATTCCGACGTGTTCGTCACGGGCGAAATGCTCGGCGCCGCGCCGGCGCTGACGGCGGCCGCCCGCGGCCGCGCGGCCGGCCTGGCCGCGGCGCTCGATCTGCATCCGGACGAAACCGTCGCGGCCGAATTGCGCCGCACAACGGAGAACTGACGCCATGCCGCGCAAAACCATCGTTTGTCGTTGCGAAGACGTGACGGCCGACGAAATCCGCGCCTCGATCGCGCACGGCCTGCGCGATATCGAATCGCTCAAACGTTTCCACGCGCTGGGCACGGGCCCGTGCCAGGGGAAGATGTGCCTCGTCAACCTCGCGCGCCTGCTGCTCGAGGCCGGCATTCCCGCCGCCGAGATCAAGCCGATCGTCAGCCGCCCGCCGGGCGCGTGGACGCCGCTGGCCGCGTTCGCCGGACGCAAAGCCGGGGAACGATCGTGACCGGCCCGCGGACGATTATCATCGGCGGCGGCATCGTCGGCCTGTCGCTGGCGTGGAACCTCGCGCGCCGCGGCTGGACCGACGTCACGGTGCTCGAACGCGATCATCTCAACGCCGGGGCGTCGGCGCGGTGCGGCGGCGGCGTGCGCGAGCAATGGTCGAGCGCCGACAACATTCGCATCATGAAGCGCAGCGTGCGGCTGTTCGAAAGCTTCCCGCAGGACACGGGCTTCAACAATTGGTTTCGCCAGTGCGGCTATCTCTTCCTGGCGTACTCCGACGAACAGGCGGCGCTGTTCGAAGCGAACGTCAAACTGCAACACGAAAACGGCGTCGCCTCGCGGCTGATGTCGCCGCCGGCGATCCAGCGCCTGGTTCCCGAGATCAACCTCGACGGCATCGTCGTCGGTGCGTTTCACCAACGCGACGGCGTCTGCTTTCCGTTCGCGATGGTCTGGGGCTACGCGAAGGTCTGCCGCGAACTGGGCGTCAGAGTGCTGCCCGGGCACGAGGTCGTCGGTCTGGAGATGCGGGGCCGGAAGCTGACGGGCGTCGCCACGAATCGCGGGGCGTTCGCGGCGGACCTGGTCGTCAATGCGGCGGCGGCGTGGTCGCCGCGGATCGGCGAGATGTGCGGCGTGGCGTTGCCGAACCATCCGGAGAAGCACGAGGCGCTCGTCACCGAGGCGCTGCATCCGTTCTTGTCGACGTGCCTGGTGCCGATGAACAGCGGCATGTACGCGGCGCAGACGATGCGCGGGGAATTGTACGCGTGCGTCGGCCTGCAAAAAGGGCCGGCGGCGGATTACGACCCGAGTTTCGCGTTCATGCGGAAAGTCAGCCGCCTGCTGATCGACCTGCTGCCGCGCGCGGCCGGCGTGAAAGCGCTGCGCCAGTGGGGCGGATTTTATGACATCACGCCCGACACCAACCCGATTATCGGTTACGTGGCCGAGCCCGGCAATTTCTACCAATTCCACGGCCTGATGGGCCACGGCTTCATGTTCGCCCCCGCGCTTTCGGAATTGGTCGCCGACCACCTCGCCGGCGGCAAGCTCGACCCGGATATCGCCAACTACGGCGTAGAACGCTTCGCCCGAGGCGGTCTCGAAGCGGAGAAGTTGATTATCGGGTGAGTCGGCGAAGAATTTGTGGATTTCTTTGACAGGATCAACGGAATCAACCGGATCAACGTGATTGAAAGGATCGACCGCCGCAATATCCAATTGATCCTGTAAATCCTGTCGATCCTGTCGAAAATCCCTCCCTTAAAACGCCGAGAGCCAGCGAATTGAGAGACTGCCGAGAGAAAAACGGTTCGGGAGATTGCGCGACTGACGCACCTTGGAAAAGGAACTTCCCCTGCCCGACCTCTCAGCCTCCCCGCCTCCCAGTCATCGCGGCTTGTCGATCACTTTTTCCGTAGCGAGTTGCGACGGCGGCGGGCTCGGCGGACGCGAGACAAATTCCGCCAACATCTGCACAGCGAATAAGCCAAGCAAGGCGCCGAAGCCGGTCATAAACAACGCGCTGGATTTCAACGCGCAACCGTTCGCGCAACCGATGAAGTGTTGATACGCCAAACCGCCGCCGGCGCCGAAGATCGCGCCCAGCGCGGAAACCACTCGATATTTCATTTCTGCTTCCCTTCTCTCGCCGGCAACTCTGCCTGCCGACGGCTACTTATATATAAATAGCAATTTCTATATATACAAGTCCGCTCTCGGCTTTTTTCGTGGCGCGTCAGCAGACGCCGCAGAGACGGCAGGGGCGGCGGAAGTCGCAGGGCGGCGAGACGCGGCCGGCGAGGGCGGCCTCAAACTCCCGTTCGAGGTACGAGCGTTTGACGCCGACGTCGACGCGATCCCACGGCAGCGCGTCGGCGATCGCGCGCGGCTGGGCGAGCAGCGTCCGCCAATCGACGGTCCACTCGCGCAGCGCGGGGCGGACGCCGTCTGCTTGATCGACAAGCCGCGCCAATTCGCCCGCGCGCCGATCGCCGGTCGAGAGCAGCGCCTGGAATGTCGCGCTGCGCAGCGATTCGCTCTGGACCTCAATGTTGGCGACGCCGCGCAACTCGTTCTTGATGAACTTCAGTTTGCGTTCCAGCTCGCGCGGGTCGCCGAACGCCAGCCATTGAAAGGGCGTTTGCGGCTTGGGCACAAACGGATTGAGGCTGACGACGATTTTCCCCGCGCGGCCTTTTGCCTTCCAGCCGATCATCGCGATTTCGCGGCATCGCCCGACCAGCGCGACGATGCCCTGCAAATCCTCGCTCGTCTCGGTCGGCAGGCCGACGAGAAAATACAACTTGAAGTTGCGCAGATGGGCGTCGGCGGCGAGGCGGACCTCCGCCAGAATCTCGTCGTCCGTCGCCGGCTTGTTGCAGACGGCGCGCAAACGCTCGCTGCCGGCCTCGGGGGCCAGCGCGGCCGACGCGAGCCCGCCGTCGACCAACCGCTGCCATTGCGCGGGGCGCAGCGAACCGCGGCGGATCGACGACAGCGTCACGCGGTTCGTGCCGGCCAACTCGATCCAGGCGTCCAGGTCCGGGTGGCCCGAGACATTCGAGCCGACCAGCCCCAGGGCAGTCTGGCCGAGATCCGGCAGGCTCGCTGGCGCATCCGCCGGCCGGTAGGGCAGAAACAAATGTCCGGCGGCGCAGAAGCGGCACCGGCCGATGCACCCGCGGGCCGTCTCAACCAGCAGCGCGTCGCCGAAAGCCGCCCCGGGCGCGCGCAGGTGCAGCCGCGTTTGCGACGGATCGACGGTTTTTTCTTTCGGCGCGACAATCCGTTCGGGGAAACCGTCGCGCGGCTCGACGGCGATTAGCTTTCCCTCATCGTCGAAGTGCGACACGTAGAAGCGACCGACGTACGCCCCGGGCAGATCGGCGAGGCCGCGCAAGAAATCTTCGCGGTTCGCCGATTCGACGGTCAAGAAACGCGCCAGGAACGGCGCCAAAGCCGCCGCGCCTTCGCCCAACAGACACACGTCGGCCAGGTCAGACACCGGCTCCGGATTGAGGGTCGGCACGACGCCGCCGGCGATGACGAGCGGATCGCCGGCGCGGCGGTCGGCGGCGCGCGGCGCGAGACCGGCGAGGCGCAGCAGGCCGGCCAGCGTCGCCAGATCGTTTTCAAACGAAATCGAGACGAACCACGCGTCCGTCGCCCGCGCCGGATGGTCGGCGTCGATGTCGGTCAAGCCGTGGCGGGCGACCTCGGCTTCGACCTCCGGCTCGGGCTGAACGAGGCGTCCGACCGCCAATCCCGATTCCGCCAACGCATAAAAGAGCCACTGATAGCCGAGGTTGGCCATCGCGACGTTGTACCGTCCCGGGTAGACGGCGCAGACGCGGCGTTGCCCGGTTTGCGGCAGCGGCGCGCCGACTTCGGCGCGGCGCCAGGCGGCATGGATGCTGGCGGCGGTGGGGCTCATGCGCCGTAATCTAGCGCATTTTGCGGGGAAGCGGACGGGGTTCGGAACTCGGGGTTTGGCGATTGGCGAACGGTGAATGGCGAATGCGGAATTTCCGGCCGGCCGCTCCGCAATCTGCATTCCGCATTCGATACGCCGAATCGAGGTCGGCTCAGAGTTCGACGCTTTGCCCTTGCTCCAATGCCTCGACCGCCAGCCCGACCTTCGCATAATCGGCGAGGATTTCCGCCGCGATGGTCGGATGCATATGCGTCACGAGCACGCGGATCGGACGGCCGATTTTCGCGATGTCCGCCGCGGCGGCCTCGGGACAGTAATGGCCCGTCGCCTCGGCGCGGGCGCGCAGGCGATCCGGATAGGCGGTGTCAATGATCACCGCCCGCACATCCTTGTTCTCGGCGATGGCCCGCCAGAAATCATCACCCGCGGCGGCATCGCCGGTGTAGGCCAATGCGCCGTCGTCGGACGCGACCAGCAGCCCCGTGCAGGGGATGGTGTGGCGGAGGCGAATCGGCGTGATCCAATAGCGCCCGACTGCGTTGAGCGCGCCTTCGGTCAACTCCTGGAAGACCAGCGCCGGCGGCTGCCCGACCTTGGTCAGGTCGCTCCAAATGACGCCGTTGAAAATGTGCGCCCGCAACGCGGCGATCACCGGCGCAATGGCGACAATGGTCAGACTGCCGGCCGTCGCCTCGACGCGCGATTGCACGAGGAACGGCAGTTCTTTGACGTGATCGAGGTGGGCGTGGGTGACCGCCGCCCAGCGGATGCCGGGTGCGTCGGCCGGATCGAGCGCCGAGTTCACCGTGCCGCCGTCGAGCAGCAGTTCGTCGTCGAGCAGATAGCCCGGCGAAAAATGGCGACGATCGAGGCGGCCCGAACATCCCAAGACGCGCAGCTTCATCCGCGCCCCCGGCGTAATTCTTTTGTTCGCATTATCGTCTATTCGGGCGCCGGCGCAACGCCATCGCTGAAAGGCTGCCAGGCAAAGCGGAAAGGCTGGAAGGCAGAAACGCTGTTGCGCCTCTCGTTCTCAGTTTCTCAGCCTCTCCGCCTCTTCCTCACGCCAGCTTTTTCAGCAACCACGCGACGTTTTGACCGAGGTTGACGAAGGTCTGCACGCCTTCTTCGTCTTCGAGGCACTCGCCGGGCAGCCGGCCGACGCCGAGGTTCCAGTAGGTCGAGCCCGGCACGATCATGCCGTTGATGTGGAAGAAGTGGTTGATCGCGTCGAACGTCGGAATGCCGCCCGCGCGCCGCACCGCCACGACCGCCGCGCCGACCTTGCGCGTCAGCGGTCCGCCGTTCGCGCGATTGACCGTGCCGCAGCGGTCGATGAAGTTTTTCACGTGGCCCGTTACGTTGGAATACCACGTCGGCGAGCCGATGATGACCGCGTCGGCGCCGAACAGCTTCGGCAGCGCCTCGTTGAGGTGGTCGTCTTTGACGCCGTGGCACTCGCGATCCAGCTCTTTGGCGCACCGGCCGCAGACGGCGCACGGCTGCAGCTTCAGCGGCGCGAGCTGGACGATCTCGGTGACGACGCCTTCTTTTTGCAATTCGTCGCAGACGATTTTCAGACAATCGAAGGTGTTGCCGTTCTTGTGCGGACTGCCGTTGAACGCTACGACTTTCATGGGGGGTGCTCCTTCGGACCCAAGGTCCGTTTGGTCAATGCCGTGTTTTTTTGTCGGAAACGGTTCTTGACACCTTGCGCCTCACGGTGCGATGTTGAGCCCTCGCAGTCAAGAGGACGGGGCGGACTTGCGCGTCATTTTGTACACGGGTAAAGGCGGGGTCGGCAAGACCACGGTGAGCGCGGCGACGGCCGTAGCCTGCGCGGCGCGCGGCCGGCGGACGATCGTCTTGTCCACCGACGCGGCGCACAGCCTCGCCGACTTGTTCGAACAGAAGATCGGCCCCGAGCCCGTGCGCATCACCAAGAATCTGTACGCTTGCGAGGTCGAGGTTTACCACGAACTGGCCAAGAACTGGGGCGCAATCCGCGCCTACATCAAGCATTTCCTGGCCAGCCGCGGCTACGGCGACGTCATCGCCGACGAGCTTTCGGTCATGCCCGGCATGGAAGACCTCTTTTCGCTGCTGCGGCTTTTGGAAATCGAGGAGAGCGGCGAATACGACACGGCGGTGATCGATTGCGCCCCGACCGGCGCCACGCTCCAGCTTCTGGGCTTCACCGATGTATTCGAATGGTACATGAGCCGGTTCTTCGATCTGGAGCGCCGGCTGGTGCGCGCCATCCGCCCGATGGCCGAACGGGTGATCAAGGCGCCGCTGCCGGGCGACGAGGTCTTCGGCCAGGTCGAGCAACTGTACCGGCGCATGGTGCTGATCAAGGCGCTGCTCACCGATCCGAACCGGGCGAGCGTCCGCCTGGTGCTGAATCCCGAGAAGATGGTCATCGCCGAAAGCCGCCGGGCGTACACCTGCCTCGGCCTCTACGGCTATCCGGTCGACGCCGTGGTGATCAACCGCCGGTTGCCGCCCGAGGTGGACGGCTACCTGGCCGAGTGGCTGGGCATTCAACAGAAGCACCTCGACGTCATCCAGCATTCGTTCGCGCCGCTGCCGCTGCTGTCGTGCCGCCTCTTTCCGCGCGAGATGACCGGGCTGAAAGCGGTCGAGGCCGTGGCGGCCGAAATCTTCGCGCAGTACGAGCCCGACCAGGTTCTGTTCGCGCGCACCCCGTTCGAATTGGAAGCGAAGAACGGCCTGTACGAAATGCGGCTCTACCTGCCGGGCGTCTCGAAGAAAGAAATTCAGTTGTTCGTCAAAGACGGCGAGCTAATTGTGAACGCCGCCGGTTTCCGCCGCCACTTCCTGCTGCCCCGGCAGCTCAACGGCTACATCGTCGCCAAGGCCCGGCTGGAAGGCGACCAGTTCAACATCCTGTTCGCGAAGGATTCGGCGTGAGCGAGCCCGAGACCGAAGCGCAGCGCCAGAAGACCGTTCTGCATTTGAACGAGATCATGGGCCGGCTCGACGACGCTAAAGGGCACTTTCTCATCGGCCAGCGCGAGATCCTGTTGTCGATTCGCGAAATCGTCAAACTGCTCGCCGAACTGTCGGGCGAGGCGCCCGAGTCGATCGCCGGCGTGCCCGTGTACCTGCTCGAGACCGCCGCGGGAATGATCGACTACATCATCAGCTACCTGCCCGGCCCGCCGCCCGAAGAAATCCTCAAAGCCCGCAAGGAAGCCCTGAGAGAGCTGATCGACCTGGTCGACAAAGAGGCCGAACGGACCGGCCGCTTCGCCTCCGGCGAACGCGACGTGCTCAAGGTCGAAGCCCTGATGTCGTTGAAGAAGTACCTCGCCCACGAGCTCGAGCACGGCCCCGACGTGCCCAAGCAGCGCATCACCGAAGTCGAGATCGAATAGCGAGCCCCTCGCCGACGCCTGCCGACTTGCGGCTTGATCGACCGATGGTTTAGCCACAGATTGCGCAGCGCAGCCTTCGCCGACAACCGGGCGGGCGACGCCCGGCCCGACGTACGAGTCGGGCTGCGATGTAATCAGCCTATCGCGTCAGCGCCCGCAGCCGCCGTTCGTCGGGTTGGTCCCGCCGTGATTCGTCGGCGTGGCGTCGTCGTCGGCTGAGCCGGCGTCGTCGTCCGTCGCGTCGTTGTCGTCGTTGTCGTCGTCATCGGCGGTCGTGTCGTCGTCGTTGTCATCGTTGTCGTCGTCATCGGCGGCCGTGTCGTTATCGTCGTCATCATCGGCGGCCGTGTCATCGTCGTCATCGCCAGCCGTGTCGTCGTCGTCATCGGCCGCCGTGTCGTCGTTGTCGTCGTTGTCGTCGTTGTCGTCGTTGTCGTTGTCGTCGTTGTCGTCGTTGTCGTTG
>CAZHPN010000044.1:0-13139 GCA_964534375.1 uncultured bacterium
CTTCATCCCGACGTTGCCGATTTCGTCGAAGAACAGCGTCCCCTTGTTGGCGAGCTCCAGTTTGCCGCGCCGCGTGAACTGCGCGCCGGTGAACGCGCCTTTCTCGTGGCCGAAAATCTCGCTTTCGAGCAGCCCCTCCGGGTACGCGCCGCAATTGATGCAGATGATCGGGAAATACTTGCGCCGGCTGTTGGCGTGAATCGCGCGCGCGATCAGTTCCTTGCCCGAGCCGCTTTCGCCGCGGATCATCACCGTCGCGTCGGATTTCGCCACCTCCGCCACCAATTCCAGGCTGCGCTTGATCGGCTGCGACGCGCCGACGATCTCGTCGGGCAGCGACAGTTCTTCGACCGTTTTGCGCAAGAGCGCCGTCTCGGCCAGCAGCTTGCGCTTCTCGACCGCGTTGCGGATCACGTGGTCGAGCTGCGCCGGGTTCACGGGCTTCGAAATGTAGTCGAAGGCGCCCTCTTTCAGCGCCTGGATCGCCGTGTCCACCGACGCGAACGCGGTGATCATGATGCGGATGACGCTGTCGTCGATTTCCCCGATGCGCCGCTGCAGCTCGATGCCGTTCATCCCCGGCATTTTGATGTCGAGCAGCACGATGTCCCACGAACTGTCGCCGAATTTCCCCAAGGCCTCGTTGGCGTCGGCGGCGGTGTCGACCCGGCAGCCGTAGGTCTTGAACCAGCGGAACAGCGAGTCGCGCACCGACAACTCGTCGTCCACCACCAGCACGCTGACGTCGCGCATGTCCATCGTCTACTCCCCTTTTTCCGTTGCGGCGGGCGCCGAGTTCTCCGCGACCCGCCCCGACTGGCGCGGCCGCCGCGGCAAAGCAATGCGAAAGATCGAACCGGCGCCCACCGTCGATTCGACGGCGATCGTTCCCCCGTGCGATTGCACGATGCCGTAGACGACCGAGAGGCCCAGGCCGACGCTGCTCTTCGAATTCTTGGCGGTGACGAAGGGCTCGAAAATGTGCGGCAGCAACTCGGCCGGAATGCCGTGGCCGGTGTCGCTGATTTGGATGCGCACCACGTCGTCGGCGGCGCAATCGGTTTCGACGAGGATTTTGCCGCCGCGATCCATCGCCTCGACCGCGTTGATCGTCAGGGCGATGAACATCTGCTCGAGGCCGCTCGGGTCGCACCAGATCACATCGTCGCGGCAGTCGAACTTTTTTTCGAGCGCGATTTCGTTGACCTTCAGGCTGTGGTCGATGACCATCGCGCCGCGTTCGACGATCTGCTGCACCGAGGCCTGCGTGAAATCGCCGTACGAATGCTTGGCGAACAGCAGCAGGTTGTTGACGATCTGGCCGCAGCGCTCCGCCTCCCGGGAGATCATGTTCAGGCATTCGCGCAGCTCCTTCGCGTTCGCCGCGGAAATGCCGTCGCCTTGCGAGATTTTTTCGCAGTAGACGGAGTACGACAAAATGCCGGACATCGGGTTGTTCAGTTCGTGGGCCACCATCGCCGAGATCTTGCCGAGCGACGCCAGCTTTTCGATCGTCATGAGCTGGGCGTAGGCTTTTTGCAGGTCGGCGGTGCGTTCCTCGACTTTCTTCTCCAGTTCCTTGGTCCCGTCCATCAATTCGCGAATTTGCTCTTCGTGCAGGCGGTTGACCATCGTGTTGAATTCGCCGGTGAGCTTGCCAATCTCGTCGCGCGTGCCCAGCGGTTTGACGGACGGGTAGCGGCCCTGCGCGATCTGCGAGGCGGCCTCGGTCAACCGCACGATCGGGCGCATCATTCGCCGCGAAAACAAGAACACGAGGATGCCGGCCGCGGCGGCGGCCGCCGCCATCATCAAGAAGAACACGCGCCGGCCTTCGAAATACGCGCCGATCAGCTCGTCCTCGTCGCAACCCACGGCGACGATCCAGTCGTAGGGCTTGAAATAGCCGTACGCCTCCAGCCGCGTGCGCCGCGGCGACGATGGCGCCGTCGGGTCGGAGTAGGCGTAGCGGATCGTGCGGATTTCGCCGACGCGCAAACCGAGCGCCTTGCCGCGGATCTGCCGCATGAAATCGGCGTGCGGGCCGAGCTTGGCGTCGAAGATGTTCGCGCCGGCGTTCGTCGGATGCACGACCAGCAGGCCCGCGCTGTTGAAAACGTAGGCGAAACCGCTGCGGGCGACGCCCATTCCTTGAATGATCGATTGCAGCGACTTGTACTCGTTGCCGTCGATCCACGACGGCGATGCGCGGGTCATGGCGTCCAGACGCGCCGGGGCCGCCGCGCCTTTCTTCAGGCGGTCGAGGGCCTCCTGCGCCTCGCAGAGCATGATCAAGCTTTTGGCGATTTGCGAAAGCTGCATCTCCCCCGAGTTGATGATGCTCTGCCGAAAGAGGCGCAGCGAAAACGTCGCATAGACGATCAGCGGGGCGAGCGTGAAGAACAGGACCATGACCACCAGGCGATTGCCGAAGTTCCAATTGCGAAAACGCAACTTCCGCACGTACCGAAAAAAAGACGGCTTCATGTCGTTGTCGCCAACTTTGTCATGAGAAAGGATAGCGATAACGAAACAGTTTTGTCAAAAGCCCTTCGCGCGCGGCCCAACTACGGATGCCCGGCGTGCGCCAGCCGCCGAAGCCGCTCGGGGTCGGACCGCGGCGACGGCTCTGCGCGACGGCCAGCAGCATGGCGGTGGATGACGGCGTCAACTGCTTTCACGGACGCGTTGATGTTGTGGTCGTACTCCGGCCCCAGGGTGTCCCAAGAGGATTGCGGCGGGAGAGCGACGGCGGCCCGACCGCTCGTCCTTTGCGAGGCCGAGACCTTGATGGTCGCCTGCGCAGCCTGGGAATTAGTCAGCACGACCGTTCCGGCGAAACGACGGTTTCCGGCGCGCTGCTCCGATTGGAATGACTGCAGTCCGACGCCAACGCCACCGTTAACATCGCGAACATCGCGAGAAAATAGAAGCGCATCATTGCTTTCTCCCCGTTCCTCGCGAAAACGACTCGAATTTCCTCAGAATAGGCATTGGTTGCCGGTGCATTGTTGTTGGATCAGGGCACAGCTCATGCATTCCTCGCCGCCGACGCCGCAGTCCGTCTCGGCGCTGCCGGGCTGGCAATCGCCGCCCGCATCGCAGCAACCGGCCGGGCAACTGGTCGAATCGCACTGGCACCAGCCGCCGAGAAAGCACTCTTGGCCCGCGGGGCACGCGAGGCAGCCATCGCCGTACGTGCCGCATGCGTCAGCGGCGTTTCCGGGCTGGCAGGCGTCCTCCGAGTCGCAGCAGCCGGTCGGGCAACTTTTCCAATCGCACGCGCACACGCCGCCTTCGCCGTTGCTGGCGCAGCGCTGTCCCGTGTCGCACGAGGCGCAGGCCGCGCCGTTCGCGCCGCACGCGGCGTCCGTGTTTCCCGCCATGCAGGCCGACCCGGCGCAGCAGCCGGGACAATTATCGGCGCCGCAGGCGTCGTTGTCGTCGTTGTCGTCGTTGTCGTCGTCGACGGCGTCGTTGTCGTCGTTGTCGTCGTCGTCGAGCCCGGTGCACTTGGACGTGCAGGTCGCGTCAGCCGACAAGCAAGCCAATTCTTCAAAATCGCCATTAATGCTATTGCAATCCGATATTCCGTTAAGGCAACCGACTTCCGCCGTATCGCAACCTTGCACGCAATGGCTGATGAGGATGCTCGCCGCGCAGGGGTACTCCGTGTTGCAGGCAATCAGGGCGTTTTGATACTCGAAATCGCAATTGGCGCGGCAAATGGCTTTCTGACAAACGTCCGAGCCGCCTTCGTCGCACGCCGCGTTGCAGGGAGCGTCCACAGTTTCCGCGGCATTTTCATCGCATTTCAGAAGCGCGGCGCTGCCGCAGCCGCTATTGTCTCCGTCGTCGTCGTCGTCGTCGGCCGCGTCGTCGTCGTTGTCGTCGTCGTCATCGACGCAGGCCTGGTTTTCGCAATGCTCCAACTGGGGTTGCACAAGGCAATTGGCGCAGGCATCGCCGACGTTGCCGCATACCGTATCGATCGTGCCGGGCTGGCAGACGTTGTACAAATCGCAGCAGCCGTGCGGGCAATTTTTCGCATTGCAGCACGCCCCCGATAAATACGGGACGGACTTGTCGAAAATCGGCTTGCTCCAGGCGTCCAGGCGCAGCCAGCCCACCTTCGCATTGGCGCCGACCGTGGCGGCCAATCCCCCCGTCAGCGCCCAATTGCAGATCGGGTATTTGTCGAGGCTCACCTTCGCATACGGTCCGAAGGAAAAATACGGCCCGAGGACGTCATAGAGCCTCATGGCGATCGTCAGACTGGAGGTTACTTTCATGTAGGCGCTGATGTCGGCGTCGTAAACGGGCTCCAGGGTGTTCCACGAGACGCTGGGCGGCGGGGCGATGGCGGACCACGTGCCGTTGTTCTGGTCCGTATACTGCATCCCGACCGTAAGCGCGGTGGAGCCGGTGACGCCGCCGGACACCGTGATTTTGTCCGTGGCGCTCGCCGAACCGCCGATATTGACCGAGGCGCCGAAAGTGACGACGACCGGCACCACATCGATCGTGCCGACCCACGTCACTTTATAAAAGTCGCCGCCCGGCACGCTGATTTTCACTACCGCAGTCTGCGTCGCCACCGCGGTTAAATCGATCGTGCTCGCGAAAACGCCGGTCGCCGCGACGCTGAATAGCTTCACGTGACGCGGTTTCTCGATCTGCAAATGCCAGGTGAACTGCGGGGCAAACGAGATGTTTCCGTCCGTGACCGAGACCTTGATTGCCCCATTGTCGGCGAGAGTGGCGCCGGTGAAGTTGTAGTTGAACAGCGCGTTGGATGGACCGCCGCTTCGCAAATCGGGTTCGCGGGCGCCTTCGACCCGATCGCTTTGCGTGGACGGGCCGGAGAACGTGACTTGCCAATCGAGCTGTTCGAAAACGTCGGTCAACGCCCCCGGGGTCGTCGCGATGACGATCTGGTCGCCCTGCTGCTGCACGCTGACCACGATTTCCAAGAAACCATAAATGTTGGCCGACTCGTTGACGTAGCCGCTCACCAGAACGTTTCCGGCGTGCAATGTCAGCAAATTCTCATTGCCGCTCGCAGGGAACGTCAGGCTGCCGGGGTGGATGGTCGCCAGCGCGGCTTGGGCATTGGACAGCACGACCGTTTCGGGAGAAATGATGGTGGCCAGCCCGCTGCTGCTGCTCTTGGAAGGGCTGCAGGCCAAGGCCAAAGCCACGAGCAGAACTGCGAGTGTCGCCGAGAAATAAGAGCGCGTCATGGTTTCCTTTCCGTGCATCGCGCGGCGCAAAGTAATCTTTTCGCGTCGAAAAAAGGCGTTCCGCACGCCGCAATTCGAGACGTTGCATCATAAATTTGCTGCAATAAGTACGCCGCCGTCCGGCCGGTAACGCACATTTTTGCATTTTCTTTTATAATCGAGCAGTTGCGCAATTAGAAAGAATCAGTAGACGCCAGTGAGAAGTCAAAACGGCGTTCAAAATTAATACGGGGCGTATTAATCTTGAACGCATGAGGCCATCGCGTTGCAATCTGAAAGCGGCGCGACAACGCCAGCGCAAGCGGACGCATTACGTCCGTATAGTAACTGCGATAGCCGCCACAGACCGAAGTCGCGCCCGCAAAGGCGGCCGCTCGAATCCGCGGCCAAAACGTCCAAGGAATTCGAGTGCTCGCCCCCGCATGGACGTCGGCAAGGCGGCCAATCCCGCCCTGTCTCACCTCCGCTTCGGATTTTCCCGGCGAGCCGGCGTTCTCATCGGAAACGCCGGCCCGCCGATGGCCCGATCGTTGCGCGAGGTGCGCGGCTAGCTGCCGTAGTGCAGCACTACGCCGGCGAAAGTGACATCGTCGAATCCCACGACGTACACGTCGGAGGCCGAGCTTCCCCAAACGCCCCACAACTGCGTGCTCGAGAGCCCGCTGGGCAAGGTCGCCGCCGTGACCGTGGAACCGTCGAAGTTCAAGACCATGGCGGCGCCGGTGTTGTCCTGGCCCACGAAGTAGACGTTGGATGCCGAACTTCCCCAACTGCCATACAAATAGCCCGTGCTGCCCGCCGGCGTCGCGACTGCCGAGAAGCCCGACGAGATGTTGTAGTTCCAGATAACCGGGTTTTGCGTGCCTCCCGAATTGCGCGTGCCTGCGAAGAAGTAATTCGTGTTGGAGGTTCCCCAGACGGTGTACCACTGCTCCGTGTCGTTGCTGTAAGCGGCCCGCGCCCAAGCGGAACCGTTCCACTCCAGCAGCTCGGCGACCGGACTGGCGCCGGGGTCCCAGCCCACCGCGTACACGTCCGACGAATCCGCGGCCCAGACGCCGAACAACTCGGGGTTGTAGCCGCTGCCGTTCGTCATTGGCGACCACGAACCCGTGTAGTTCCAGATCACGCTCACGTTATTGGTGAAGTCATATCCGACCGCGTACACGTCGCCGAAAACGCCGGAAACCGCGAACAATTGGCTGGGGCCCGGCCAGTAGCCGTAATCCCCGTTGTTCGGAGTCACGACGATCGTATCGGTCGCCGTCAGCGTGCCCGAGGTGAATTGGGCGCCCACAGCCCACACGTCCGAGGCATCGGCTCCCCAAATGCCATAGAGCTGCATCGGGATGCCAAATGACCAGCCGTTCGCCGCGTAGGCGGCATCGTCGTAGAACCAGACGGCCTGGCCGGCAACCGCTTGCCCGCCGGAGTCCACGGTTCCGCCGGTGACGAACACGTTCGAAGCGCTGCTTCCCCAAACGCCGAACAGTTCGGTGCTCGGGAACGTGTTCAACACCGACCAAGCGTCGTCGTTGTCGTCGTTATCGTCGTTGTCGTCGTTATCGTCGTTGTCGTCGTTATCGTCGTTGTCGTCGTTGTCGTCATCGTCGTCGACGCTGTCGTTGTCGTCGTTGTCGTTGTCGTCGTCGTCGGTCGTGTCATTGTCGTCGTCGGGCGAGGAATCGTCGTCGTCGTCGGCCGTGTCATTGTCGTCGTCGACCGCCGGTTTGGAACTGCCGCTGCTGCTGCTGGAACTGCCGCAGGCGGTCGCGCCGACCGTCAGCGCGAGCAGCAGCGCCAAAACTATCAGGGGAAATGTCCTTGTTTTCATCGGTCTCTCCTTGCAAAAATGTTATCGAACAAGCGACCGGCCAGCCTTGGCCGGCGACCACGCGCTCGCAACAAATGCACTTTCGGGCTACGGCATCGCGGCGGGCGGCAAAACAAGTGATTGGCCGCGTTTGGCGGCGGCGTGCATCCCGCCTTTCGGTATCCCGAAGCTTAATCTGTCCGAATGTAACTGCAAATAACCTTCCCTCGCGCCGAAGCAGCCGCGGTGGCCGTAAAAACTCGACGCGTATTCGCAAAAATTGTTTGCAATAAACGCGCCCGGTCTAGGAAAATACTCCTGAATATTTGATTTCAACTTATAATCGACTACTTGCGCGAAAACGACGCGCGACGACGTTTTGCCGAGGAGCATGACCGCGTTCAAAACTAATACGCTGCGTATTATTTTTGAACGCACGGTTCAAACGTTTAGCAACCCGAACGTTCGGCAAACGGCAGGTCCGAAGACAGACAATTATGCGATGATAATAACTTGCTCGCGCCAAAGACGCGAGCAGTCAACCGCCACCACGATATTTAAGATTCTGCCGTCCCGATTCGTCGAAAAGTAGTTTTTTCGTCTTTACTGCCGGTGCAATTTCGTCGCGTCCGCTAGAATGGTAATGCGGCGGCAGGGCAAAGCGCCGATCACGCTCGAAAAGCGCGGGAAGTTGTCGTCGTCGTCGCCGCGGCGACTGTCATCGGTTTCGTCGATGTCCGCGGGCGATTCCTAACTTTCCTGGCATCGGTTGGCGTTGCATTCTTCGCTCTGGAGACAACTGATGCACTCGGCGCCGCCGGCGCCGCAATCGGTTTTTGCGTCGCCAGGCTGACATTTGCCGCTGGCGTCGCAGCAACCTGTCGGGCAACTAATCGGATCGCAGATGCACCAGCCCGAATAGCAACGTGCGCCGGCGGGGCACGCCAGGCACGCGTCGGCGCCCGTGCCGCAGAGGGCGTTGGTGTTGCCCGGGAGGCACGAGGCGTCCGGGCCGCAGCAGCCCGTCGGGCAGCTATTCCAATCGCAGGCGCAAACGCCGCCTTGACCGTTGCTGGCGCATTCCTGGCCCTTGGCGCAGGCAACACAGGCCGCGCCGTCCGTGCCGCAGGCGTCTTTCCCGTCGCCCGCCATGCAGGCCGTCCCGGCGCAGCAGCCGGCGCAATTATTGGAATTGCATTTGTCAGTGTCGTCATCGTCGTCGACGGCGGTGTCGTTGTCATCGTCGTCGTCGCTGGCGTCGTCGTCGCTGGTGTCGTCGTCGGTAACGCACGGGCTGACGCACGTTGTGTAATTAAACGCGCAGGTGATCAACTCCACGGAGCCCGGCTGGAGCGGTCCGCAATCGCCCAACGTGGACGCAAGGCAGCCCACCTCCCCCTGATCGCAGGCTTGCACGCATCGGTCGATGGCGGCGGCCGCCGCGCAAGGATATTTGGTGGCGCAGGCAATAGCGGCGTTTTGATACTGGATGTCGCAATTGGCTGAGCAACTGGTTTGTTGGCAAGGATTGGAGGGGTCGGCGCAAGCCTTCACGCATGTCAGGTCGATGGCGTGAGCATTCTGAATGCACGTCTGCAGGGCGGAATTCTTGCAGCCGCTGTTGTCGGTGTCGTCGTTATCGTCGTTGTCGTCGTCGTTATCGTCGTCGTCAGTGTCGTCGTCGTTGTCGTCGTCATCGACCGCGCAGGTTTGGTTTACGCAATTCTGTGCGAGGCAATCGACGCATGCGTTGGCGTTTTTGCCGCACTCCCATTGACTCGTCCCGGGAACGCAAACGCTATCGATGTTGCAGCAGCCCTGCGGGCATTTCTTCACGTTGCAGCACTGCCCTTGCGTCAAGTTTCGTCTGATTTCGAAGAGATTTGTGTTGAAATCGCCCACGACCAGCGAACCGAGCACGCCGCCTGTCGCATTGGCGCCGATCGTGCCGCTGAGACCGCAGTCCAACCGATAATTGCAGACCGGATCTTTCACGAAGCTAACTTCCAAAAAGGGTCCAACCGAGAAATACGGCCCAACGACGTCGTAGAGCCTTACGTCGATTCCCAGTCCCGCCGATCCTTGGACATCGAAGTTGACGTACGTGTCGTAATCCGGCCCCACGCCGGCCCACGAGATGGACGGCTGGGTGACCTTGTGCGACCAGCCGCCGGTGTCCGTATACGTCTCGCTGGCGGTGATCATCCCGAACCCCGTCACCGCTCCGTACGCGGTGATCGCGCCGTCGCCCTTGACAAGAACAGTAGCACTTGCCGTGGCGTTTGCAGTGAAAACGATCGGCACAAATTCAACCCATACAGTCCAGTCACCCGTAAAAAATGTACGAAATGTTTTGCTGAAGCCGATGTTCACCCCTGCGGTCGCTGTCGCCCTTAACCCAAAGGTGGCGGCGAAATTACCCGTCGCCGTGAAATCGATCAACTTCACTCGATTGTCTTCGATATTTAGCGCGTACGTGAATTCCGGGGCAAAGGAAAGGTTCCCGTTCTCTACGGAAAGGTCCAGCCCGCCCCCGTTATACAGACTGATACCGCCAAAATCGAGTGACATCAGAGCGCTTGCACTACCGGAGCCCATCGTTTCCATCGTTCCGTCTTTGAACGGCTCATCGAAGAAATCAGCGGCCTGCGCCGACGGCCCCGGGAAAGTGAACGTCACGTTGGCCTTTTCGAAAACATCGAGCAACGTCGCGCTGGTCGTCGCGATGACGATCTGGGCGCCGTCCAACTGCACACCGGTCACCTTTCGCAAGAAACCGTGAATGTCAGACGACGCGTTGACGTAGCCGCTGACGAGCACGTTGCCGGCGTGCAACTTAAGCAGATTGTCGTTGCCGCTCGCCGGGAAGGTCAGGTTGTCCGCATGGATCGTCGCCTGGGCGGCTTGCGCATTGGACAGCACGACCGTTTCGGGAGAGACGATGACGTTCGGCCCGCTGCTGTTGTTCTTTGGGCCGGCGCAGGCCAACGCAACGGCCGCAAGCAAAACCGCGATGGTCGCCAACCAATAAAAGCGCTTCATCTTTTCCTCCGCGAACGAGCTGGTTCCGGTTCAGGCCGGCAATCGACTGAACCCGTTTTTTTCTGGCCGGCGCAGAGACCCGCTGCTCGGCGCCGGCATTTTTCGTTCTTCGAGCGCTCGCTTCCGCCTCGGTGTTGACGAGGCGGCCAATCCCGCCGCGTCAATCAAGTCCGCTGCGGATTTTCCCGGCGGATCGGCGCTTTTCGCAGAAAACGCCGATCCTCCGTGCGAGTCTCCGCTGCTCGAGGCGCGCGGCTAATTGCCGTAGTGCATAATCACGCCGTTCAATGTGCCCGCGGAAACGCCCACGGCCCAGACATCCGAATCGGAAACGCCCCAAACACCCCCCAAAATAGCCGCCGAATCGTTCGGGACCGCCATCGGCGACCAGGCCGATCCGTCGTAGTGCAAGATGGCGGCGGAGCTCCCGGTGAAGTCGGCGCCAACGGTGTAGATGCTGCTTTCCGACGTTCCCCAAACGGAATACAAACTCACAAGGTCCCCGTCTTGCGGATCCATGGCAGTCCATGTGCCGCCCGCGCCGTGATAAATCAGCGCGGTGTTCGCCAGAGTGTCCGTGCCCACGGCATATGCCGTTGAGTGTCCCCAAAAGCCGTACAAAATGGCTGGTCCCGGCGTCGAGAACTGCTCCGTCCACGTGGAACCGTTGGTGTGCATGATCACACCGGCGCCTGCAAGGCCAATGTCGCTCGTGCCCACCGCGTACGCGTTGGTGGGAGCGTCTCCCCAAATGGCGAACAACTCCGGCTCAATGCCGCTGGCGTTGGCCATCGTCGTCCACCCGCCGACAGACCCTTGATTAACATCCATGATGTTCTGGGTCTGGTCGTATCCGGCGGTGAATACGTCCGTCGAAGAGGCCCCCCAAACGCCTTGCCAGGTTACCGCATCCCCTGTAGTCCATTCGGACCACGAGTTCCCATCATAGTGCCACACGGCGCCATGAGACACGACTTCGCCGGCAAATGTCGAACCTACCGCGTACACGTCCGACGGGGAGGTTCCCCAAACGCCGGTAAACATCTCCGCATCCGACGTAGTGAAGAAGGTTGTAAATCTGGCGCCGTCGTAATGATCGATGTAACCTGCGGTCCCAACGTAATTGTCCGTTGGGTCAGGCAGTCCGCCCACGGCCCACACATCCGCGGAAGACGTGCCCCAAACGCCCCAAAGCACCTCTTCCGAAAATACCGACGGAGACCACGACGGGGAAGCGTCATTGTCGTCATTGTCGTTGTCGTCGTTGTCGTCGTCGTCATCGGGTGAAGAATCGTCGTCGTCGTCGCCGCACGGCAACGCCGCCGCCACGCACGCTTCCATCGTTGAGCAGTCGCCGGTGTCATCGATAATGCAGTTGGCGATTGTGCCGCTCAGTTCGTAGCACGGCTGGCCGATGTTGCAAGCCGCGACGATTGTGGCTTCCGGGATCGCGGCGCCGCCGGCCGTCGTGAAGTCGAACCCGCACGTATTGTAGAACTCATCATAGACGCTCTGGCAGGTTGGCGTCGCGCTGTCGTCGTCGCCCGGCGACGTGTCGTCGTCGGCGGTGTCGTTGTCGTCGTTGTCGTCGCCACCCGACGTATCGTTATCGTCGTCGACTGCGGGATGGCTGCCGCTGCTCTTACTGGAACTGCCGCAGGCGGTCGCGCCGACCATCAGCGCGAGCAGCAGCACCAAAACCATCAGGGAAAATGTCCTTGTTTTCATCGGCCGCTCCTTACAAAAGTGTTATCAAACAGGCGACCGGCCACCTATGGCCGGCAGCCGCTGGCTCGTGACGAATGCGTTTTCGGGATCCTGCATCGCCGAGGCAGGCAAAATAAGTTATCGGCCACGTTTGGCGACGGGGCGCAACCTGCCTTTCGGCTTTCCGAAGGTCAATCTGTCCGACAGTCACCACAAATAACCTCAACTCGCGCCGAAATAGCTATTTTGCCGAAATAACTCGGCGCGCACTCGCAGAAAATGTTTGCAATAAACACGCCGGTTCTTGGGAAATCACCCCGAGTTTTTGATTTCAATTTATAATCAGCTAGTTGTGCAAACAAGACGCGCGACCGAAGTCCGCTGAGAAACAGAGATCGCGTTCAAAATTAATACACGGCGTGTTATTTTTGAACGCGGCGCTCCGTGGTTTGACGAGCCCGGGGCGCGGCAAAACGGCATGAGCCAACGACAGACTTTTCAATATGATAATAACTTATAACAACCCCCAATGCGCCCGATGGGCCGCGACCGCGATTTCGAGGATTTCGCCCCGTCAAATCGTCCGACAAAACGGGGCGTTCGTCTTTACAATCGCCCCCTCGGTCGCGTAACGTGCCTCAATGGAAACCGGCGACACAAGAAACGGCGGCGTCTTCTCTCGGTTCAGAAAGCTGAGACCCCGCAACTGGCACTTCGGCAACCGGCTGACGGTGATGACGCTGGTCTTCACGCTGGCGCCGCTGACGATTTACGTCGGTCTCGCCGCGCAGCTCTTTCGCCGCAATATCGTCGCCTCCGCCAAGATGGAATTGCAGCAGCAAGCCAAGGCCTTGATCATGCTGTGCGAGGCGCAGGAAGCGCTGGACCGCCTGCGAAAAGCGGCGACGTCCGCCGCCGCCGGAACGGACGCGATCAGCGGCGCCTCGCCCGCATGGCGCGAGGGCGAGCAATACCGCTCGCTCAAATCGATCATCCTGGGCGTCCGAGTCGCCCAGTCCGGCGTGGCCTACGTGTTCAACAGCGGCGGCGAGTTGGTGATCCAACCGCAGAACGTGCCGAAAAGCGAGTTCGATCCGCAGGAAGAAAGCGCCAACTTTCGGAACAACATTCGCAACCACGCGTTGCGCTTGCCGGTCGGCGGCATCGAAACGATTCGGTACGACGCGGTCGATCCGCGCGACCCCGACCATCTGGTGACCGCCTACCTGGACTACTCGCTGCTGACCACCGGCTATGCGGGCATCGGTGTGGGCGTGTCGGAAAACGACGGCGCCACCTGGCAGGACACGTCGATCCCCTTGCCGGCCCAATTT
>CAZHPN010000044.1:13149-36141 GCA_964534375.1 uncultured bacterium
CGATCCGCGCGACCCGGCGGGCCGGCCGCGCGCCCGCCTGGCCGGGTTCGGCTACTTCAAGCCCTACGACTGGATCGTCGTCGTCGGCTGCTACGAAGACGAACTGACCGCGCCGTACGCCGGCGCCCGCCAGTTGTTTTACCTGATGCTGTTGCTGACGCCGGCGGTGTTCGGCGGGCTGGTGTTTTTCGCATCGCGCCGCATGATGAAGCCGATTTTGCAGTTGACCGACGCCGCTTCGCGCATCGCCCACGGCGAATTCCAAGCGGTGAAACCGCCCGGTTCGCGCGATGAAATCGGCAGGCTGACGGGCGAATTCAACCTGATGGTCCACCGGCTGCAGGAGACGCAGATTCGGCAACTTCAGGAATGGAACAGGGAACTGGAGCGCAAAGTCGCGGAGCGCACCGGCGACCTGCAAAACGCGCTGACGCAAATGGTGACGGTCGAAAAGCTCTCGTCGCTGGGGAAAATCGCGGCGATGGTCGCGCACGAGTTGAACAACCCGATGTTCGGCATCCTCAGCTACTCGATGGTTTGCGAACGCGTAGTGGCGAGCGGCCGTTTCGACGAGGCGAACGTCGGCGAACTGCGCGAATGCCTGCGCACGATTACGGTCGAGGCCGAGCGGTGCGGCCAGATCGTCAAAAACCTCCTGATGTTCGCCAAGAACTCGTGGGGCGAATTCGCCGAAGCGTCGCTGCGGCAGATTCTCGACCACACGGCGGCGGTGATCGATCATAGTCTGGCCGTGCGCGAAATTGCGCTGGAGAAGCGTTTCGGTCCCGGGTCCGACGCGATCTGGTGCGACGCGAGCGGTTTGGTGCAACTGTTCATCGCGCTGATCGTCAACGCGATCGAAGCCATGGAAAACGGCGGGCGGATCGTCGTCGAAGTCGACTGCGCCGGGGACGACGAGGCGATCATCAAGATTCAGGACGACGGCCGCGGCATCCCGGCGGACGTGCTGCCGCACATCTTCGAACCGTTTTTCAGCGCGAAAGGCGCGACCAGCAACGTCGGTCTCGGCTTGTCGGTCGCGTACGGCATCGTGCAGTCGCACAACGGCCGCATCGGCGTCGAATCGCGGCTCGGCCAGGGCACGACGTTCACCATTGCGCTGCCGCGCCGGCGCAGCCCGACGCGCCGCATTGAAGAAACCTTGATGCAGAAAATCACCGACGCAGCCGAGAGCAAAGGGTAAGGCATGGACCTGCGAGATCTGGGCGTTTTGATCGTCGACGACGAACACGCCGTGCGCGATTCGTTGCGGCGCTGGTTCACCTCGTACGGCTGCCGCATCGACGTGGCCGCCGACGGAACCGAGGCGCTGGCCAAACTCGCGCGCGGAAAATGGGACATCGTCCTGCTCGACATTCGCATGCCGGGGATGGACGGCCTCGAACTGCAGCGCCGCATCCGCGAAATCGACGAAAGCGTCATCCGCATCATGATCACGGCGTTCGCCTCGGCCGAGACCGCCGTCGAGGCGCTCAAGGAAGGCGCGTTCGACTATATTTCGAAGCCGGTCAACCTCGCCCAGCTCGATCTCGTCGTTCGCAATGCCGCTGAGAAACGGCGGTTGCTGGCCGAGACCGCCGCCCTGCGGCAGACGGTCGAAGAACTCGCGACGCCGGAGGAAATCATCGGCGAAACGCCCGAATTTCGGCGGGTGCTGGAACTGGTCGGCGAGGTGGCGCGCAGCGAAGCGACGGTGATGATCCGCGGCGAGAGCGGCACGGGCAAGGAATTGGTCGCGCGCGCGATTCACGCCAACAGCCCGCGCAAATACCATCCGATCGTCTGCATCAACTGCGGCGCCTACACCGACGGGCTGCTCGAAAGCGAAATCTTCGGCCATGAGAAAGGCGCGTTCACCGGCGCGCAAGCCCTGCGGCGCGGCAAACTCGAACTCGCCAACAAAGGCACGCTGTTTTTCGACGAGATCGGCAACATCGGCGTCAAGATGCAGGTCGACCTCCTGCGCGCGCTGGAAACGAAACAATTCACCCGCCTCGGCGGCGAACGCATCGTGACGACGGATTTCCGCGTCATCTCGGCGACCAACATGGACCTGGAACGGGCCGTGCGGGACGGCCGCTTTCGCGAAGACCTCTATTATCGCCTCAACGTCTTCCACATCGAGATTCCGCCGTTGCGCGCGCGCCAGGCGGACATCCCCAGACTGGCCGAATATTTCCTCGCCAAGTTCCGCCGCTCGATGGGCAAGGCCAGCGTCGGCTTTGCGCCCGAGGCCGTCAAACTGCTGACGGAATATCGCTGGCCCGGCAATGTGCGCGAACTGCGCAATGTCGTCGAGCGGGCCATGGTCGTCGCCAAGGGCACGGTCGTGGCTGCGGCCGATCTCTCGCTGCCGTTCTCCGAAGCGTGCGGCCCGGAGATCGACTCGCTCGAAGAAAACGAGAAGTTGCACATCGCGCGCGTCCTGCACAAAACCAAAGGCTCCGTCACCCGGGCCGCCGAACGGCTCGGCGTCGAACGCGCGACGCTCTACGCCAAGATCAAGAAATACGGTCTGCGCGATTGAGGCGCGCGGCGGCCGCTTCGCAACCGGCGCGAGGCAACTGCTCTAAGCCTGATCGCTAGGGAAGCGAAGCTGCCGTACTCGCCGCACGCGCCGATGCAGAACCAGCACGGACGGCTGGCGGACCGGGCGGCAGACCAGGCGCGCACTGACGGGCCGAGCCGGAAAACGCGCTGCGGCCGCTCGACGAGAATCTGCCGGGGACCAAACGGCTGACGCTCGACACGGATCAAGCGCACGCCAGAGCCATCGCGCCGCGAGGCGCTGTTTACTGACGATGTACAGGATCACGCCAGCGGCGTCGTCGCGGTCATCGTTGTCATGACGGTAGGCACTGCTGCATGCAAGTCGAGCCGTTCTTCGCGCAAACCTTTGCTTGCGCCTCGCCGGTTTGGCCGGCGCCGCAGTGGCTCAGCGTTGGCGTCAGGCAAGCGATCTCCGTGTTCAAGCAACTTTCCTCGCAGTGGCCAAGATTGATTTGCGGCGGACAATCGTATTGGACGCCACAGTCTACGGCAGCCTCGGCAAGCTGAAGCCAGCATGTCGCGAAGCAGAGGTCGAATTGACAAGAGCTCGAGCCGATGCACGTCGGGAGGCATGTATTTTGCAACGTGTTGACCGCCGTTTGGTAACACGCACGGGCCCCCGCACTGCAGCCGCCGTCGTCGTCGTCGTCGTTGTCATTGTCGTCGTCGTCATCGTCGGCCGTGTCGTCGTCGGGAACGTACGTGCAGGACTGATCGACGCAATTTTCCGCCGCGGCGGCGCAATTGGCGCAGATCGTGGCGTTCGTGCCGCATTGGGCGTCGGTCGTCCCCGGTTGGCATTCGTCGACGCTGTTCTTGTCGCAGCAGCCGTCCGGACATTTTTTTACGTTGCAGCACAGCCCCGACGTGAGCACTTCTCCGCGGTCATAAAGCGTCTTGTTGAGCGGCGTAGGAATGATGATCGGTCCCAGCGCGGTGTTGGCGGCGATCGTCTCGCTCAATCCCGCCGTCAACGCGTAATTGCAGGGCGGAACTTTCACAAATTTCAAGTCCAGATAAGGTCCTTCGGACCACGATATCCCGTACGTGCCGTAGAGGCGCAGATCGATCCCCAAACCGACCGATACGTTCAGTTCGGCGTTGATATACGCGTCGTAATCGGGCCCCACGTAGCTCCATTGGGAGTCGGAGACGTTGGCGGATGTGGACCAGCCCCCGGCGGGCGTGTAACCGACGCTGGCGTCGAGCGTCGCGGCTCCAATGACGCCTCCGGAAACGGTGATCGCATCCGCCGCGTACACCGAACCGCCGAAATTGATCGCACCCGTCAACAAGACGACGACGGGAATGCCCTCGATCACAACGACCCACGCCCTCGTGTAAAACGTGATCAATGGAACGCTGATGCCGAGATTAACCGGTCCGGCGATCGCCGCGTTCAACACGGCGGTGACATTAAAATTGCCCGTCATCGCCACGCCGAAATCCTCCAACACTGGGAGAACGTGGCCCGGCGGGCGCTCGATGTCCAGGGTAAACGTCAACAACGGGTCAAAGCTGACATTTCCGTTCGAGACCGAGACGTCGACCAGCCCGGCATCGAGGAGAGGCCAGCCGCTGAAGTCCTCTGAGATGTTCGCCGAATGCTGGGCGCTGCCGCCAAGCTCCGGTTCGACGAGACGATTGTCGACGAGGTCGCTGTTCGTGTTCGGCCCGGGCAAAGTGAACGACGTGTTGAGCTTTTCGAAAACGTCGGTCAACGCCGCGTCGGTCGTCGCGATGACAATCTGGTCGCCCTGCTGCTGCACGCTGACCACTTTCTTCAAGAAACCGTAAACGTTCGCCGACTCGACGATGTAGCCGCTGACCAGCACGTTGCCGGCGTGCAGTTTCAGCAGATTGTCGTTGCCGCTCGCCGGAAAGGTCAGGGTGTCGGCGCCGACCGTGGCCTGCGCGGCTTGCGCATCGGAAAGCACGATTGTTTCCGGGGAAACGATGACGTCCGGCCCGCTGCTGCCGTTGTTCTTGGAGCCGGCGCAGGCCAACGCGATGGCCACGATCAAGACCGCGACAGTCGCCAGAGAATAGAAACGCTTCATGATTCACCTCGCATCGACCAAAATGTGTCGCGGGCCAGGCCGATTTGGACTGACGCCGGTTCGGGCGGGGCCGAAGCCCCGCCTCCAGGGCCGGAACAGCCGCGCCGACTCCGGCCGCGGCAAGTCCTTGGCGGAATTTCTCGGCGAACCGGCGCTTCCCGAAGGAAACGCCGGTTCGCCAAATGTGTCATCCTTGCGCCGTGCCTGCGGCTAAGAGCCGTAGTGCAGGACCACGCCGGTGTAGGTCGTGTCGTCATAACCCACGGCGTATACGTCCGAAGGCGAGCTTCCCCAAACGCCATTCAACCGCGTGCTCGACAGCCCGCTCGGCAACGTCGCCGCCGAGACCGCGGAACCGTCGTAATTCAGGACCACGGCGGCGCCGGTGTTGTCCTGCCCCACGAAGTACACGTTGGTGGGTGAGCTTCCCCAACAGCCGTACAAGGAGCCCGTGCCGGGCGCTTGGATCAACGTGAACGTGGAGACGCCGTCATAGTTCCAAATTATCGGGACGGGCCTATTTCCGGATTCATCGTACGCCCCCGCGATGAAAATGTTCGAGCCGGAGCTTCCCCAAATGGCGTACCACTGCTCCGCGTCGTTGCTCTGCTGGTTTGGATACCAGTCGCCGCCGTTCGACTTCATCAAATAAGCCGACTGGAAATTGGGGCTCCAGCCCACCGCGTACACGTCCGCGGAATCGGCGGCCCACACGCCGAACAATTCCGGGTTGAGCCCGGCGCCGTTCGTCATCGCCGACCACGAGCCGTCCGCGTAGTTCCACATCACACTCGTGCCGTTGGCGAAGTCGTATCCCACGGCGTACACGCCCGCGAATACGCCGGAAACGGAGTACAACTGGCTCGTGCCGGCCCAGTAGTTGTAACCGCCATTGTTGGGCGTCACGATAATGGTGTCGGTGACCGTAGACGTGCCTGAGGTGAATTGCTCGCCGACGGCCCACACATCCGAGGCGTCGGCTCCCCAAATGCCGAAAAGCTGAACCGGGACGCTATAAGTCCAATAATTCCCGGTCCACGCGCCGTTGTTGAAGAACCAGACGGCTTTGCCGGCAACCGGATGCCCGTTTGAGTCCACAGTTCCGCCAACGACGAAGGCGCTCGTGGCGTCGGCTCCCCAAACGCCGAACATCTCGGTATTCGGGAGCGTGCTCCCGATCGACCATGTGCCATTATCGTCATCGTTGTCATCGTTGTCGTCGTCGTCGGCGGCGGTGTCGTCGTCGTCATCGCAGGGCGACGCCGCGGCCACACAGGCTGCCATCGTCGAGCATTCGCCGGCGTCGTCGATAATGCAGTTGGCGATCGCGCCGCTCAGTTCGAAACACGGTTGGTCGCTCTCGCAAGCCAGTACGATTGTGGCTTCCGAAATCGGTTTGCCGCCGGCGTCGTCGATCACGAGGCCGCACGTGACGTAGTATTCGTTATAGACGCTCGGACAGGTCGCGCCCGCGCTGTCGTCGTCACCCGGCGAGGCATCGTCGTTGTCGTCGTCATCCGTCGACGAGTCGTCGTCGGTTGCCGGCAAAGAGCCGTGGCCGCCCGGACTGCTGCAGGCGGTTGCGACGACGAGCAGGCCGAGCAAGACCGCCAGTGTCGCTGCCGAAGATGGCCACGTATCCACTTCTCTCTCCTTCTCCATCTACTTTCGAACAACCAACCGGCCGCGAACGGCCGGCGACCACGCGCGCTTCCGCCACAAATGGCGTCGTGGACGTCATGACGCTTCGCGAGCGTGCGAGAAAGCGGCTGCAAAAAACGCGCCCAAAACGCTGCGTGATCGGAATTTTATTGATTTCCGTTGTTAATCAAACAGATGCTGCATTCGCGGGCACCGGACGCTTCCGCCGAGAAAAGAAAGAGTCGTTCAAATTTAATACGTTTCGTATTATTTTTGTACACGCGGCATCGGACCGGCGCGGCGAGCAGCGGGGCCATTGCGGCGGCACCAGAATCCGCCCGCTTATTTCTCGCTGAGGTCGTCCGAATCGAATTCGTCGTCCGCAGCCCCGGCCCCCACCGACGTGGCTAGCGCCGTGTCCCGCGGCCGATCTTTGGCTTCCGTTTTCCGACCCGGGGGGGCAGCGGCGCGGTTGCTCGGCGAACTGGCGCATCAAGCGGTGGTCGCCGGCGACTCGGCATGTGGCGGCCCAGGAAGCGGTTTGCGGGAGTGGCGGGAGTGGCGGGAGTGTTTCCGCCCCTTCCGCACGGCTTTAGACAATTATTAACTTCATTTTTTTCTTAATCCCAGGAAAGGGAAACACTCCCGCCACTCCCGCCAAATCTGAAATTTCCAAGTAATTTCATATAGTTGGGCGGCGGGAGTGCTTTTTGCCGACTCCCGCCACTCCCGCCACTCCCGCAAACGCTTTATTTTCAACTAGTTACACGCAGAGCCGGCCTCTTTTCGACGCCCGCGCGCACGGCCACTCCCGCAAACAGCCTGTATTCAAACACTTAGCGCACTGGGCGTGAGATGTCGGGCAGCGCTACGCGGCCGCGCGCAAAAAACGCTTCATTTTCTTTTAGTTAGCCGAAATGCGCGGCGTTGGCGGCGGCTTCGCGCCTCCGTCGCCAGGCAGGACTCCGCGTCAGTCCGTGCTGAACGGGCTCCCGCTTCCACAGTTGTCGGTTCCACGATCGTCACATCAAACGAGCCGAGGCGTTTGCCGCCGGGGGGCGCAGCCGCGGACCTTCCAATACTGGATCAGGGTCAGCGCGGCGGCGGTCAGTCCCGGCCTGTACTCGATCGTCCACTCGCGGACCGGGTCTCGTTTCGCACGATCCGGCTGCCGGGGTCGCGATCAAGTACTTCGGCGTCGGGCCGCGAAGCGCGCGCCGCTTCCACGTTTTCGTCGAAGAGGGGCGCGCCGCGATCCGACTCGTTCAGAAGGCCCACGACCGCTCCGAAACTCGGGGACGCGCATGGGTCGCTCCTGTTCTTGGCAACTCTTCCATTCACGAGATCATTTTGCCACACAACTGAACAAGTGTCAAACTAATTTTGCGCAGTCGTGCATTTTTTGGCAAGAATTAACGTTTCGCCGGCGTTTGGTCGCGACGCGGGGCCGTTTTGCGCGACACGTCGACATTACAAACACTTCGTCCGGCGGCGGCCACGCCCGTCGGATCGGAAGCAAATAACAAAAGAACTACCCGGGGGTGCAGCCGCGCGGTCGTTCGGCGAACCGAGCATCCCCGCTCGGCGTCGCGTCGGCAACGCGCTAAATTGCGTTGATTTTGGACGGTTTCTTCACTTTCGCGCCCGCGGCGCGCTGCCGATCGATCGGCGGCGGAACATCGTTCGTTTGATTGACAACCCGCGGACGCGTGGCCAAATTTCATGCAGATCATGAAAGTAGTCCCGAGAGCATATTCCTAATTAGTTCACGGTCGGACGCGCCGCCTTGCGGTTAGTCCGAGGCGGTCGGCGATACGGGCGCGAGCGCGGTTTTTCGCCGGGGAGAACGGGAACGGTGAGCAGCGCACCCCTTTGGCCCTTCGCGCTCTTTATCGCGCTCGTGATCGGCCTGGTGCTCTTCATGCTGGCCGCGTCGTGGCTGCTCGGCGGCCGGCGGCGCGACCGGGTGACCGAAGAGCCGTACGAATCCGGCATGCCGCTGACGGGCTCGGCGCACATCCGCCTTTCCATCAAGTATTACCTCATCGCCATGTTTTTCGTGCTCTTCGACCTGGAGACGATATTCCTCGTCACCTGGGCCGCCGCGGCGCGCGAGTCGGGTTGGACGGGCTACGTCGCGATGCTGGTCTTCGTCGTGTCGCTGGTCGTCGCCCTCGCCTACCTCTGGCGCGAAGGGGCGCTGGATTGCGGGCCGCGCCCGACGCGCGAGAGCCCGGCGGACAAGGAGCGCGCGCGATGAACCCGTTTTCCCGCGGCACGCCCGGCGGCAAGACCTCGGCGGACCTCGCGCGCGAGGCGCTCATCGCGCAGACGCAACACGGGTTCTTGCTCACCAAGCTGCAAGACCTGGTCGCGTGGGGCCGGAAGAACTCGCTGTGGCCGTTCGGCTTCGGCCTCTCGTGCTGCTTCATCGAATACGCCGCGGCGCTCACCAGCCGGCACGACATCGCGCGTTTCGGGCAAGAGGTGCTGCGCGGCACGCCGCGCGAGGCCGACTTGCTGATCGTCGCCGGCACGCCCTTCGTCAAATGCGCGCCGATGATCCGCCGCTTGTACGAGCAGTTGCTCGAACCGCGTTGGGTCGTGTCGATGGGCTCGTGCTCGAACTCGGGCGGCATGTACGACATCTACAGCGTCGTGCAAGGCGTCGACAAAATCATCCCGGTCGATGTTTACGTGCCCGGCTGCCCGCCGCGGCCCGAAGCGTTGATGGAAGGCCTGCTGCTGCTGCGCGAGAAGGTCGGCAAGGAACGCCGGCCGCTGAGTTGGGTCGCCGGCTCGCAGGAAACGCTCGCGCCCGCGACGCCGTGCATGCGCGACCTGAAACTGGACGCGCGCCGCCGCATGACGACGCTGCCGTCGCCCGACGAAGTCGAGGGTTGAACCGCCGATGACTGCCGCCGCCTTTCCCCCGACGCACGACGCCCTGCAAAAATGCTTCGGCGGCGGCGTGGTCTGCACGCAAACGACGCGCGACGGCGTACCGACCGTCTGGGTTCCCGCCGCCTCCATCGGCGAGGTGCTGCGGTTTCTCAAGTACGACGCGCCGGGGCCGTATCCGCTGCTCTACGATCTCACCGCCATCGACGAGCGCGCGCGCCACCGCCGCGAGGGCCAGCCGCCGAGCGACTTCACGGTCGTCTATCACCTGTTGTCTCTGGAGCGGAACGAAGACGTGCGGGTGAAGGTCGCGCTGCAAGGCGACGCGCCGCACCTCCGCTCGATCGCCGACCTCTGGCCCAACGCAAATTGGTACGAACGCGAGGCCTGGGACCTCTTCGGCGTCGTCTTCGACGGCCATCCCAACCTGCGCCGCATCCTGCTGCCGCCGTGGTGGGACGGCCATCCGCTGCGCAAGGACCACCCGGCGCGCGCCACCGAAATGGGCCGCTTTTCGATGCCCGAAGACGCCTGGATGGCATACGAAGACGAGTTGCGCTTCCAGCCCGAGGAATGGGGCCTCGACGTCCGCGCGGGCGAAACCGAAACCATGATTCTCAATCTCGGCCCGCAGCATCTGGGCACGCACGGCCTGCTGCGGCTGATTCTGCAACTCGACGGCGAGGAGATCGTCGCCGCGGTTCCCGATATTGGCTACCACCATCGCGGCGCCGAAAAAATGGCCGAACGCCAGACCTGGCACACGTACATCCCCTACACCGACCGCATCGATTACCTCGCTGGCGCGCTGAACAACCTGCCCTACGTGCTGGCCGTCGAGCAACTCGCGGGCATTGCGGCGCCGGCGCGGGCGCAGACGATTCGCGTGCTGATCGCCGAGTTGTTCCGCATCGAAAGCCATCTGGTGTGGTTCGGCACGCAGGCGCAGGACATCGGCTCGCTCTCGCCCCTGTTTTACACGTTCAACGACCGCGAAAAAATCTTCCATATCGTCGAAGCGATCTGCGGCGGGCGGATGCACCCGATGTGGTTCCGCATCGGCGGCGTCGCGCAGGATCTGCCCAACGGCTGGGCCGAGTTGGTTGCCGATTTTCTGACCTACCTGCCGCCCCGCCTGCGCGAATACGAAAAGATCGTGATGAAGAACAAGATTTTCCAGGCGCGGGCGAAGGGCGTCGGCCGCTTCACGCTGGCCGAAGCGCTCGACTGGGGCGTCACCGGCCCGGGTCTGCGTGCGACCGGCCTCGACTGGGATTTCCGCAAGAAACGGCCGTATTCCGGCTACGAAAATTTCGATTTCGACATCCCGACCGCGCAGGCCGGCGACGTTTTCGCGCGGTGCGAGGTGCGCCTGGCCGAGATTCGGCAAAGCCTGCGGATCGTCGAGCAGTGCCTGAAAAACATGCCGGCCGGCCCGTACAAGTCCGACCACCCGCTGGCGACGCCGCCGGTCAAAGAACGCACGATGCAGGATATCGAAACCCTGATCACCCATTTTCTCGCGGTGAGTTGGGGGCCGGTGATCCCGCCGGGCGAAGGGTTCGTCGGCGTCGAAGGGACCAAAGGCGGCAACGGCTATTACCTGATCAGCGACGGCGACAACCGCGCGTACCGCTGCCGCATCCGCACGCCGTCGTTCGCGCACGTGCAAATGCTGCCGCTGCTCTGCCGCGGCGCGCTGGTGAGCGACGTGCTGGCGATTCTGGGCGCGGTCGATTACGTCCTGGCGGACATTGACCGCTAAGGGGATGAAATATTGAACCGCGAAGAGACGGAGGGGATTATTAAACCGCGAATGCACGCGAATGCACGCGAATCCGGACATGTACTTTCTTATTCGCGTTTGTTGGCGATTGGAACAAGGGTTCAATCCACTGTGCTCCTCTGTGTCCTCTGTGCCTCTGTGGTTCAATTAAAAGGAATCATGCCGTCATGCTGACGCCCGACGAAATCCGCGAGATCGAAGCAGCGATCCATTCGTACGAGCATCGCGCCGCCGGCTGCCTCGAAGCGCTCAAGATCGCGCAGGCGCATCGCCGCTGGGTGTCCGACGAAACCGTGCGCGACGTGGCCGCGCTGCTCGGCATGGGCCCCGCGGAAGTCGAAAGCGTCGCGACGTTCTACAGCCTGATCTTTCGCCAGCCGGTCGGCCGGCACGTGATTCTCGTGTGCGACAGCGTCAGTTGCTGGCTGCTCGGCTACGAACGTCTGTTCGCGCACCTCGACCGCCGCCTCGGCCTCAAGCCCGGCCAGACCACGGCCGACGGCGAGTTCACGCTGCTGCCCACGGCCTGCCTCGGCGCGTGCGACCGCGCGCCGGCGCTGATGATCGACGACGAACTCTACGGCAACCTCGACGAGGCGAAACTCGACGCCCTCCTCGACGCCTGCCGGCAAAAGGACCGCGCATGAGCGAACGGCCGCTGACCGAAAACCTCAAAGCCGACGGCTCGCCGCTGAGCTTCGCCGAATACGAAGCCGCCGGCGGCTACGAGGCCGCGGCCAAGGCGCTCGCGTCGCTGACGCCGGACGAGGCGCTCAAGACGGTCCAGGACTCCGGCCTGCGCGGGCGCGGCGGCGCCGGCTTCCCCACCGGCGCCAAGTGGAGCCTGGCGCCGCGCGGCGAGCGGGCGGTGAAGCCGACGTACCTCGTCGCCAACGCCGACGAAATGGAGCCGGGCACGTTCAAAGACCGCCTGTTGCTCGAAGGCAACCCGCACCAGATTATCGAGGGCATGCTCCTCGCCGGCTACGCGATCGGCGCGACCGCCGCGTACATTTTTCTGCGCGTCGAATATACGCGGGCCGCGGCGCGGGTGCGGCAGGCGCTCGCCGAGGCGTACGCCCGCGGCTGGCTCGGCGCGAACATCCGCGGCTCGGGCTACAGCCTGGATATCCACCTGCACACGAGCGCCGGGCGCTACATGTGCGGCGAGGAAACGGGGCTGATCAATTCGTTGCAGGGCCGCCGCGCCACGCCGCGCGCCAAGCCGCCGTTCCCGGTGGTCAGCGGCCTCTTCGGCAAACCGACGGTCGTGCAAAACGCGGAAACGCTCGCCAACCTGCCGCCGATCCTGCGTCGCGGCGCCGATTGGTACAAATCGCTCTCCAGCTCGGCGGACGCGGGCACGAAAATCTACGGCGTCAGCGGCCGCGTGAAAAAACCCGGCCTGTGGGAACTGCCGATGGGCGCGACGATCCGCGAGATTCTCGAAGACCGCGCCGGCGGCATGCAGGACGGCCGGAAGCTGCGCGGCCTGCTGCCCGGCGGGGCATCGACCGACTTCCTCACGCCCGAGCACCTCGACACGCCGATGGATTTCAACTCGATTCAGCGCGCCGGCAGCCGCCTCGGCACCGGCACGATGATCGTGCTCGACGACGGCGCGTGCCCCGTCGGCATGGTGCTGAACCTCACGCGGTTTTTCGCGCGCGAATCGTGCGGCTGGTGCACGCCGTGCCGCGAAGGCCTGCCGTATCTCGCGCAAATTTTGCAGGCAATCGAAAGCGGCGCTGGCGAACCGGACGACCTCGCCGTGCTCGAAGAACACACGCGCCTGCTCGGCCCGGGCATGACCTTTTGCGCGCTGGCGCCCGGCGCGGTCGAGCCGCTGCAAAGCGCGCTGAAGTATTTTCGCGAAGATTTCGAACGGCACATCAACGAAAAAAGGTGTCCGTGGAGCAACGGATGACGGTGCTTTTTGTCGACGGAAAACCGCGCGAGTTGGCGCACGCCGAAGGCAACCTGCTGCAGGCGCTGCTGACGCTCGGCTACGACGTGCCCTATTTCTGCTGGCACCCGGCGCTCGGCTCGGTGGGCGCGTGCCGGCAGTGCGCGGTCAAGGTGTTCCGCGACAAGAACGACACACGCGGCCAGATCGTCATGTCGTGCATGACGCCGGTCCGCGACGGCATGCTCGTCTCCGTCGACGACGCGACGGCGAAGCGCTTCCGCAAGAGCGTGATCGAGTGGCTGATGCTGAATCACCCGCACGACTGCCCGGTCTGCGACGAGGGCGGGCAATGCCACTTGCAAGATGTCACGGTGATGACCGGCCACAACTGCCGCACCACGCGCTTCCCCAAACGCACGCACCGCAGCCAGGATCTCGGGCCGTTTTTGCAGCACGAAATGAACCGCTGCATTCAGTGCTATCGCTGCGTGCGGTTTTATCGCGAATACGCGGGCGGCAAAGACCTCGCGGCGCTGGGCGCCCATCATCACGTCTATTTCGGCCGCGAGGCGTCCGGCGCGCTCGAAAGCGAGTTCGCCGGCAACCTCGCCGAGGTCTGCCCGACGGGCGTTTTCACCGACAAGCCGGCGCGGGCGCGTTACGCGCGCAAGTGGGATTTGACGACCGCGCCTTCGATCTGCGCGCATTGCGGCCTGGGCTGCAACACGATCGTCGCCGCGCGCTACGGCCGCGTCGTGCGCGTCGAGAACCGCTATCACCCGGCCATCAATGGCTATTTCCTCTGCGACCGGGGCCGTTTTGCGCGCGATTTCGTCGAAAGCGAAAAGCGCATCCGGACGCCGCTGGTGCGCGAGGCGTCCGCCGGCGGATTGCAACCCGCCTCGGCCGTAGCGGCGGTGAAGCAGGCTGCGGCGTTGCTCGGCAACAAGGCGATCGGCATCGGTTCGCCGCGCGCGTCGCTCGAAGGCAATTTTGCCTTGCGCGAACTGGTCGGCGTCGATCGCTTTTACCTGGGACTGTCGGCGCAAGATGCGCGGCTGGCCTCGCTGGCGTTGCAGATTCTGCGCACGCCAGCCGTGCCCGCGTATTCGCTGCACGAAATCGAAGACGCCGAGGCCGCGCTGATTCTCGGCGAAGATGTCGCCAACACCGCGCCGCGCCTGGCGCTCGCGTTGCGGCAGACTGCGCGCCGGCAACCGGCCCGCGCGGCCGCGGCCACCGGCATTCCGGCGTGGCAGGCGCATTCGATCGCCGACGCGATTCACGATCGGCTTGGCCCGCTGTACATCGCCGGCCCGGTCGCCACGCGGCTCGACGAAATCGCGACGCGGACTTATCGAGCGGCCCCCGACGACGTCGCCCGCCTCGGATTCGCCGTCGCGGCGGCGTTCGACGACCGGCTGCCGCGGGTCGCCGATCTGCCCGCCGAGGTTGCGGCGCTGGTCGCCGAAATCGCCGCGGCGCTGAAACCGGCGCGCCGCACGGTCGTCGTCGCCGGCCTCTGGCTCGGCAGCGAAGCCGTGTTGCTCGCGGCGGCGCACGTCGTCGGCGCACTGCGCGGCGCCGGCTTCGACGCCGGCCTTTGCCTCGTTCCGCCCGAAGCCAACACGTTCGGCCTGGCGCTGCTCGGCGGCCGGCCGCTCGCCGACGCGTTCGCCTTGGCCCGTCAGGGCGAAGTCGAGACGGCGCTCGTTCTCGAAAACGATCTGCACCGCCGGGCGCCCGCCGCCGCGGTCGACGAATTTTTCGCGGCGGTGAAAAACTTCGTCGCGCTCGATTGCGTGAGCACGCGCACGGCGACGCGCGCCTCAGTCGTTTTGCCGGCCGCGACCTGGGCCGAGAGCGACGGCGCGTTCGTCAACAACGAAGGCCGCGCCCAGCGCTTCTATCGCGTCATTCCGCCGCAGGAATTGGTCCGCGACAGTTGGCGCTGGCTCGACGCGCTCGCCGGCGTCAATCGCGATCTCGACGGCGTCGCCGCGGCGCTCGCCGCGAGTTCGCCCGAGTTCGCCGCGCTGCCGCAGGCGGCGCCGGATGCGAAATTCCGCCTGCTCAACGAGCGCGTGCCCATGCAGCCGCGGCGTTTTTCCGGCCGCACGGCCATCGACGCCGCGGTCGAGGTCAGCGAACCGAAGCCGCCGCTCGATCCGGATTCCGCGTTCGCGTTTTCGATGGAAGGCTGCGACGGCCAACCGCCGCCGGCGCTGACGCCGTTCTACTGGTCGCCGAACTGGAATTCGGTGCAGGCGCTCAACAAGTTTCAAGCCGAGGTCGGCGGGCCATTGCGCGGCGGTGAGCCCGGCGCGCGTTTGCTCGCGCCCGACGGCCCAAGTCTTGCGCCCTCGTCCGCGCCGCCGGCCTTCGCCGCGCCCGCGGACCATTGGTTGCTGCTGCCGATCCAAACCGTGTTCGGCTCCGACGAATTGAGCGCGTTGTCGCCGGCGATCGCCGCGCGCATTCTCGCGCCGTTCGTCGCGTTGAATGACGACGCGGCCAAGGCGCTGGGCGCTACTGCCGGCGATGCGCTGCTCGTCGAACTCGACGACGAGGCGGTTCGCCTGCCGCTCGCGATCGAGCCGTTGCCGCACGGCGTCGCGGCCGTCTGGGCCGGCCCCGACGGCGCGGACGCGCGACCGCCGGCGTGGGCGCGGATACGCAAGGAGGCGCGATGAGCGAGCCGTGGCGCAGCCTGGCGGTCGTGATCGGCGTGCTCGTCGCCGTGCTGCTGGTGGTGATGCTCAACGTGTTTCTCGAACGCCGCATCATTGCGCGCTGGCAGGATCGCCGCGGCCCGAACCGCGTCGGCCCGTTCGGCCTGCTGCAACTGATCGCCGACGTGGTCAAGCTCTTCACGAAAGAGGATTGGGTTCCGCACTTCGCCGATCGGCCGGTGTTCGTCATTGCGCCGACGGTGGTGATGATCGCGGGCATGCTGTCGTTCGCCGTCATCCCGTTCGCGCCGCGAATCGGCATCGTCGACCTCAACATCGGCCTGCTGTTCTTCTTCGGCATGTCGTCGATGGGGGTGTACAGCGTCGTGCTCGGCGGCTGGGCGAGCAACAGCAAATATTCGCTGATCGGCGGCATGCGTGCGGCGGCGCAGATGCTCAGCTACGAGGTGTTCCTCGCGTTGTCGCTGGCGGGCGTCGTGGCGCTGACCGGCTCGTTCGACTTGCGCAAGATCGTCGAGGCGCAGGCGGCGCACGGCTGGTTCATCGGGCCGCAGTTTCTCGGGTTCGTCGTGTTCCTGATCGCCGGCATTGCGGAGACGCACCGCCTGCCCTTCGATCTGCCCGAGGCCGAAAGCGAACTGGTCGCCGGCTTTCACAGCGAGTATTCGAGCATGAAATTTGGGATGTTCTTCGTCGGCGAATACGTCGGCGTGACGCTCGTCTCGGCGATGATTGTCACCTTATTTTTCGGCGGTTGGCTGGGGCCGTGGCTGCCGCCGCTGGTCTGGTTCGTCGCGAAAACCTATTTCTTCATCTGCTTCTTTTTCTTGCTGCGCGGCACCCTGCCCCGGCCGCGCTTCGATCAACTGATGGCGTACGGCTGGAAGGCGATGCTGCCGCTGGCCTTGCTGAATCTGGTCGTCACCGGCGGCGTCAAACTGTGGCTCCAGTCGTAGACGCGGGAGAACGGCAGTGATTTTGAGTTCGTTGCGCAGTCTGTGGCACGTCTTCCGCCACACGTTTCGCCGGCCGATCACGGTGCAATATCCGGAAGAGATGCCGGCCATTCCGCCGCGTTGGCGCGGGCGCATCGTGCTGACGCGCGACCCCGACGGCGCCGAACGCTGCGTCGCCTGCTATCTGTGCGCGGCCGCCTGCCCGGTCGATTGCATCGCGCTGCAGGCGACCGAAGACGAGCGCGGGCGGCGATATCCCCAATTCTTCCGCATCAATTTTTCGCGTTGCATCTTCTGCGGCTATTGCGAGGAAGCCTGCCCGACGTACGCGATTCAACTGAGCAACGATTTCGAAATGTGCGAGTACGACCGGCGCAACCTCGTTTACGAAAAAGAACATCTGCTGATCGACGGCCCGGGCAAACGCCCCGACTACAATTTCTATCGCGTGGCCGGGGTCGCGGTCGGCGTCAAAGAACCCGGATCGTCGGCGGGCGAGCAGCCGCCCGTCGATGTCCGCAGCCTGCTGCCGTAGAGCGGCGGAGCGCAGCATGCAAACGGCTTTTTACCTGGCGGCGGCGATCGCGATTGCGGCGACGGCGATGGTCGTCACGCGGCGCAACGTCGTGCACGCGCTGCTCTACCTCGTGCTCTCGCTGCTGGCGATCGCCGTGGTCTTCTTCACGCTCGGCGCGCCGTTCGTCGCCGCGCTGGAAGTGATCGTCTACGCCGGGGCGATCATGGTGCTGTTCGTCTTCGTCGTGATGATGCTCAACCTCGGCCCGGCCGCCGTCGCGCAGGAGCGCGAGTGGACCCGGCCCGGCGTCTGGATCCTGCCGGCGATTCTCGCCGCCGTGCTCTTCGGCGAAGTCGTTTTTCTGCTCGGCGGCGCCGGCGGGCCGAACGCGGGCGGCCTGGAAGTGACGCCGGCGCAGGTTGCGACGGCGCTCTACGGGCCGTATGTGCTCGCGGTCGAACTGGCCTCGCTGCTGCTGCTGGCGGGGCTGATCGGGGCGTATCACCTGGGCCGGCGCGGCAAGGGAAGCGAGGACGAATTATGACGGCGACCGTCCCGGTCGAGCACGTGATTGCGCTGGCGGCGGCGTTGTTCGCCCTCGGGGTCGTGGGCCTGCTGGTGCGGCGCAACATCATGCTGATGCTGGTGTCGCTCGAAATCATGCTCAACGCCGCGGGCCTGGCGTTCGTCGCCGCGGGCGCGCGGTGGCAGGCGCCGGACGGCCAGGTGATGTTTTTGGTGATCTTGACCGTCGCCGCCGCCGAGGTGTCGGTGGGGCTCGCGCTGGCGCTGCAGATTTATCGCCGCTTCAAAACGCTCGACGCCGACGCGCTCGACGAGATGCGAGGCTGAGATGCTCGACCTGCTGTGGCTCGCCCCGACCCTGCCCCTGCTCGGCTTCGCCGTGCTGGCGCTGGCCGGCGCGCGGCTGGGCCGGACGGGCGCGGCGGCGGTGGGCGTCGGCAGCGTCGGGCTCTCGGCGGTCGTCGCGCTGGCGGCCGGCGTCGAACTTTTCCAGTTGCCGGAACTGAGCCGCGTCTTCACGCAAAAACTCTGGACGTGGTTCGACGTCGCGGGCCTGGTCGTGCCGTTCGGCCTCCATTTAGACACGCTGTCGCTGGCGATGATCGTCGTTATCACCTTTGTGGGCTTTCTGATTCATCTCTATTCCGTCGAATACATGGCCGGCGACGAGAGCTTCGCCAAGTTTTTCGCCTACATGAACCTCTTCGTCGGCTCGATGCTGCTGCTCGTGCTCGCCGACAACCTGCTGCTGCTCTATCTCGGCTGGGAAGGCGTCGGCGCGTGCAGCTACCTGCTGATCGGCTTCTGGTGGCGCGACCCGGCGAACGACGCGGCCGCGCGCAAAGCGTTCATCGTCACGCGCGTCGGCGACGCCGCGCTGGCGATCGCGCTGTTCATCCTCTATCGCCATTTCGGCACGTGGCAGATTCAGGAATTGGCGACGCGCGCGACGGCCGAGTGGGCCGTGGGCTCGCGGTTGGCCGTGTGGACCGCGGCGCTGTTGCTCGCCGGCGCGGTCGGCAAATCCGCCCAATTGCCGTTGCAGACGTGGCTGCCCGACGCCATGGCCGGCCCGACGCCCGTGTCGGCGCTCATTCACGCCGCGACAATGGTCACCGCCGGCGTCTATCTCATCGCGCGGACGCACGCGCTGTTCGAACTGGCGCCGGATGTGCAGTTGCTCGTGGCCGCGGTCGGCGCGGCGACGCTGCTGCTTGCGGGCTTCGCCGCGCTGGCGCAAACCGACATCAAGCGCGTGCTCGCTTACTCGACGATCAGCCAGATCGGCTACATGTTTCTCGCGCTCGGCGTCGGCGCCTATTCCGCGGCGCTGTTTCATTTCTTCACGCATGCGTTTTTCAAGGCGCTGCTCTTCCTCGGCGCCGGCGCGGTGATCCTCGCCTGCCACCACGAACAGAATATTTTCCAAATGGGCGGTTTGCGCCGGCGGCTGCCGTTCGTGTTCTGGACCTTCGCGATCGGCGGCGGCGCGCTCGCCGGGTTCCCGCTCGTCACCGCCGGCTTCTACAGCAAAGAATGGATTCTCGGCCAGGCCTGGGCGTTCCCCGGCGCCGGCCCGGCCTTGTGGGCCGCGGGCCTCGCCGGCGCGTTGCTGACCGCGCTGTACACGACGCGCCTGATCCTCATCGTGTTCTTCGGCGAGCCGCGCACGCCCGCCGCCGCCTCCGCGCACGCGCCCGGCTGGCTTATCACAATTCCGCTGGCGGTCCTCGCGGTCGGCTCGGTCGCGACCGGTTTTCTCGAGATGCCCGAATGGCTGGGCGGCGCGTCGACCTTCGGCAACGCGCTATTCAGCGTATTTTCCAAGACGCCCGACGGTCCGGCGGCGGACACCGAAATGGCCCTCGCCGCGCTGGCGACGGCCGTCTGCTTCGCCGGCATCGCCTTCGCTTACTGGCTCTACGGCCCCGGCCAGGCGCTGCCGCGCGCGCTCGCCTCGCCGGCCGCAGCGGCGGTCGCGAGTTTCTGGCGCGGCGGCTGGGGCTTCGACACGCTCTATCGCACGTTGTTCGTGCGGCCATTCGTCTGGCTCGCGGCGCTTAACCGCGCCGACGCCGTCGACCTGATCCCGGCCGCCCTCGCCGCGATCGCCGGCGCGTTTCATCGGCTGGTCCGGCTCTCGCAGACGGGCCGCGTGCGCTGGTACGCCGCGGTGATCGTCGCCGGGGCGATCGCCATTCTCACGCTGGCGGTGTGGCGATGATGTTGCCGGGCCTCATTGCCATTCTGCTCGTCGCGGGCCTCGTCGCTTGGCCGCTGGGGAATCGCCGGCCGTGGGCGGCGCGCTGGATCGCGCTGGCGGCGACGCTCGCCGATCTCGCCTGGATCGCGGCGAATCGCCCGACGACCGTGGCCGCGACGTCCGCCCCGTGGGCGTTGGAATTCAACCGGCCGTGGATCGCCTCGTTCGGCGTGCGCTTCCATCTCGGCATGGACGGCCTGTCGTGGGCGCTGCTGCTGCTGACCGCCTTTTTAGGCGCGATCGCGGTGCTCGCCTCGTGGAAAGAAATTCAGGAACGCGTCGGGTTCTTTCATTTCAATTTGCTGTGGACGCTCGCGGGCGTGACGGGCGTTTTTCTCGCCGCCGACATGTTCCTGTTCTACTTTTTCTGGGAAATGATGCTGATCCCGATGTATCTGCTGATCGGCATTTGGGGCCACGAACGGCGCATTTACGCGGCGACTAAGTTCTTCCTTTTCACGCAGGCGGGCGGCCTGTTGCTGCTGCTGGCAATCGTCGGCCTCGCGTATTTCCACCGCCACGCGTCGGGCGAACTCACCTTCGACTATATCGCCCTGCTCGACACGCCGATGTCGGCGACAGCCGCGCGCTGGCTGATGCTCGGCTTTTTCGTCGCCTTCGCCATCAAGCTGCCGATGTTCCCGTTCCACACCTGGCTGCCCGACGCGCACACCGAGGCGCCGACCGCCGGCAGCATCATCCTCGCCGGCTTGCTGCTCAAGACCGGCGCGTACGGCCTGCTGCGCTTCGCCGCGCCGTTCTTCCCCGGCGCGTCGCGCGAGTTCGCCCCGTTGTTCATCTGGCTCGGCGCCATCGGCGTGCTCTACGGCGCGGTGCTGGCCTTCGCGCAAACCGATTTGAAGCGCCTCGTGGCCTACACGAGCGTCAGCCACCTCGGCTTCGTCCTGATCGGCGTTTACGCCCTCAATCGCGTGGCGGCGCAGGGCGCGGTCATGCAGATGATCTGCCACGGCCTCTCGACCGGCGCCTTGTTCGCGCTTGTCGGCGCGCTGGCCGAACGCGTCCACACGCGCGACATGAGCCGCCTCGGCGGCCTCTGGGGCGTGGCGCCGAAGATGGGCGCGGCGGCGCTGCTCTTCGCGATGGCGTCGCTCGGCTTGCCGGGTCTCGGCAATTTCGTCGCGGAGATATTGGTGCTGGCCGGAAGCTGGCGCGTCGCGCCGCCGGCGACCGCCGCGGCGGCTTTCGGCCTCGTGCTGGCGACGGTTTACTCGTTGCACATCGTCAAACGCGTGTTTTTCGGGCCGAACCCGCAGGCCTGGCGCTTCCCCGATTTGACGCCGCGCGAGGCGGCGATGTTCGGCGCGATGGCCGTGGCGCTGATCGCGCTCGGTTTGTTTCCCCAGGGCTTGTTTGACGCGGTCGCCCCGGTGCTGGCGCAATTGGGCGGCACGCCGGAAACGCTTTTCCCAGGTTGGTGAGGCGGCATGACGGAACTTTGGCAGCCCACGTTGACGCCCTTCGCGATCCTCGCAGGCGCGCTGCTGGCCGCGCTGGTCGCGTTGGCCGTGCGCCGCGATCACCGGGTCGTCGCCGGCCTCGCGCTGGCCGGCTTCGCCGGCGCGTTCGCCTCGCTGCCCGGGCTGCCGGCCCCCGACCCGGCGGCGAGCGCGTTCCTGCTGGTCGACCACTTCGCCGTCTTCTTCATCGGGTTGATGCTCGCCGGCGCTTTCGCAACGACGCTGCTGGCGTTCGCCTACCTCGAAACCCACCGCGGCCACCGCGAAGAATTCCACCTGCTGCTGATGCTGGCGACGCTCGGCGCGATGACGCTCGCCGCGGCCGTCAACTTCGCGAGTTTCTTCCTCGGGCTCGAAATCCTGAGCGTCAGTTTGTACGGCCTGATCGCTTATCCGCATTTCCGGCGGCAGGCGCTCGAAGCCGGCGTCAAATACCTCATTCTCGCCGGCGCGTCGTCCGCCTTCCTGTTGTTCGGCATGGCGCTGCTTTATTTGCACGCCGGCCGGCTCGATTTGCCGGGCCTCGGCGCGGCGCTCGCCGGCGGCAAGCTCGCGACGGCCCCGGGGTTTGTCGTCGCGGGGGTCGCGCTGTTCATCGTGGGCCTCGGCTTCAAGCTGGCGCTCGCTCCGTTCCACATCTGGACGCCCGACGTCTACCAGGGCGCGCCCGCGCCGGCGACCGCGTTTCTGGCCACGGTCTCGAAGGCCGCCGCGGCGGCCTTCCTGCTGCGCTTTTTCCGCGCCGCCGACCTGGCCGTCGGCGACCCGCTTTGGACGACCTTCGCCGTCATCGCCGTCGCCTCGATGTTCCTCGGCAATCTGCTGGCGTTGCGGCAGGACAACGTCAAGCGCCTGCTGGCCTATTCCTCGATCGCGCACCTGGGCTACGTGCTGGTCGCGTTTCTCGCCGGCGGCGATGCCGCCGTGCGGGCCGTCGCGTTTTACCTGACGGCCTATTTCGCCACGACGTTGACGGCGTTCGGCGTGATCGCCGTCTTGTCGCCGCGCCACCGCGAGGCGGAGACGCTGGCCGATTTCCGCGGCATGTTCTGGCGGCGGCCGGTCCTCGGCGCGCTGTTCGCGGGCGCAATGCTGTCGCTCGCGGGGATCCCGCTCACGGCCGGCTTCGTCGGCAAATATTTTGTCGTGGCGGCGGGCGTCGAAAGTTCGCTGTGGCGGCTGCTCGTCGCCCTGGCGATCAACAGCGTCATCGGCGTCTTCTACTATCTGCGCGTTGTCGTCGCGATGTACCAGACGGACGACGCCTCGCCGGCGCGCGCGCAGGTTCCGGTGTTGTCCGTGGCCGGCAGCGTGGCCCTGGCGGCCCTCGCCCTCGCCATCCTGCTGCTGGGCATCCTGCCCGAGCCGCTCCTCCGGATCGTCGGCGCCGTCTCGCTGCGCTGATCTGCAGAACACGGATATCCATTTTACCGCGGCTTGCCTTTTGTCCCGAACCGGCGGTATCGTCCGTTCGGGGGCGACAAAAAACTCAAGAAGGGAGAACCACGATGCCGGCGTATTTGGAACGCACGACCGCCCAAAAGGTGCGCGACCTTCTCAACGCATTGCACGCTGCCCCGTCGCCCACCGCTTCCGCCCGCGAAATTGAGACGTTGTTGATTTCCCGCGTGCGGGCGCGGCGCGACGACCCGGCGGCCCGCCAACGGCTGCGGGAACTGCTCGCCGATT
>CAZHPN010000045.1:0-36091 GCA_964534375.1 uncultured bacterium
GGCCGGGCGACTGGGGCTGGCGGATTGCAATTGATGATGACGATGACTCTTATTGATCGGCGGGAAGGAACGGGGCGGCACTTGACTAGGCGCTCCGCCTCGCGCGGCGCGCGGTCGTCGTTCAGCGGGCCGCGACGGACAAAGGAGGAAGCCGTGCGTGTTATTGCCTTAATGTTCACATCCTTATTGGCGTTGGTTTCCTTGGCAATCCTTGGGTGTGCGGCAAGCCGCGGAACAGTGGCCGACGATGACGCGACTGCCGATGACGACGACAACGATGACAATAACGACGACAACGACGATGATTTCGCATGGTCGCAAATGGGCGGTGATTGTCCGGCACTGGTTTCCGTTTGGGGAACTTCGCACGATGATGTCTTCGCTGTCGGGTGGAACTGGCCCGCCAACGCGGCGGCCGTTCTTCACTTCGACGGGGCGTCATGGTCGCACATGACAAGCGGCGAAGGCAAATTTACCCTGTGGTCGGTATCGGGAACATCGCCATCGGACGTATTCGCCGTGGGCGAAGGCGGCGAGGAAACCGTGATCCTGCGTTACGACGGCGACTCGTGGTCAGTCATGCCAGCGCCCCTCGACCTCGGATTCGCCCTTCGAGGGGTCTGGGCAGGATCTGTCTCTAACGTTTACGCCGTGGGCTTCGACGCGAAAAACGACGGGGTGGTTGGGCATTTCGACGGCGCAACTTGGTCCTTGGTTAATGGCGGTTTTCCGTCGCACCTGCAGTGCGCTTGGGGAACATCGCCTTCCGATGTGTATGTCTCCGGCAACGGAACGTCGCATTTCGATGGAGCGACATGGTCGCCGGCGCCGGGGGTGATTGCCAACGCGGGTATTTCGTCTTTCTGGGAGTTGTCGCCGTCCGACATTTTCGCGGTTGGCGGCGTCACTTCCGCCTGCGTCGTTTTTTACTATGACGGCTCGACTTGGTCGGTCATGTACGAGGAACCGTCCGCGGTGTGTGCTTTTGGCGTTTGGGGCGCGTCGCCTGACGACGTTTTTGCGGTCGGCGGCTATGAAGACCAAGAAAACGCGGACCATGACACCATCCTGCATTACGATGGATTGTCCTGGTCGATTATGGACAACGGAACCTATCCTTTTATGCTCTTCAGTGCCTGGGGCTCCGGTCCTTCCGACGTGTTCGCTGTGGGTTCTGATTACAGTTATCAAGCCGGCGTAATCCTGCACTATGGCCCGCTGCAATAACGGCGACGCGGGCGGCATGAGAGAGCGAACGATGCGTGAGCGGCGCGTTTTGTCGGCGATTTTGTTGGCGACGGCGCGGAATGGAGGTTCAGGGTGAAAGACCCGTTCCAGGCGGGGTTTATCCTGGGGCTTGCGGCCCTTTTAGTCGGTCCTTCCGGGTATAAACGTGGGCGCCTCCTGCAATTTGGATGATGGGCGGCGGCGCCCGTCACGTTGACGGCTGCGTCACCGTCGACGTCTGCCCGGGAGGGCCAACGAATACGATGTAATCGAGGCCGGTCCCCATCGACAGCGTCAACTCGGCGTTTCCGTTTCCGCTGTACAACATGTTGAACGACGAATCAAAAACGACCCAGCCGCCGGCGGTGGTCAGGTTCAAGGGAACGGACGCCGTGTCAACGGCCACCGAACGCCACTCGTTGTAGCCGTCGGGACCGATGACGACCGTTTGCGTTGTCGCGGGCGGAATCGCCTGCACCGCGGTGATCGGCTCATAAAGATAGCTCCCCCGCCTGATCAATTCCGCGCCGTTCTGCGAAAGGATGTCGAGGTCAAATAGATCCCGTCCCATTAATTGCGGGATCACCAGCATCATTGTCGCCAGATCATCGCTGGAAGACGGGTCGACGACGGTCATTTCCTGATCTTGCTGAACAGCGATGATTCCGTTGAGCTCCGGGATCGTGCACAAGCGCATCCGCGGATCCGGGACCGGCCACAGGGGCACATTCAGCCAGGCATTTACCGCGAGCCACAAGGTGTTCACCCTGCCTGTCCACGCGGCGGAGAGATCGCTCGTGCCTTGCACCTTTTCCGCGTAAACGCTTTCGTCCAAATAGTGCCCGTAGCCTCCCGGGGATTGAAACACGAGGTACTGCCTGCCGTTCGCCGTGATGACCTTCACGGTCGAGAGGGGCTTCTGATCGCTGGAAAACCAACCGTCGCCCCGGTGCTTCCAGGGTTGCGAACTAGGCGCCCAGTTGTCCCCTGTCCACGACATGTACAGCACGCTGTCGTCGGGCTGCGCCACGAGTTGAAAGACCGAGCTGCTGTTGGCGTAGACGCCTTCCATAGTCGCGAGCATGCCGTCGGGAACCGCCACGACAGGCGGGACCGCGGCAGGAATCGGCGACGGGAACTCCGGGATCAAATTGTTTTCCGACAGGGCGCGAAGCAGCACGCGCTCCGTGATCGCTGCCGCGACGGTCGAGCTAAAACCGACGGCCCCCAGGACCACGACGCCCAATTGTGCTTTCGGCGAGACGAGGAGCGCGCTGTGGTATTGCGCGCAGTCGCCGCCCTTCTCCCACCCGTCAAAACCGACGGCCGTCATCCCCGGTTCCGCCACCGAGTCCCATCCCAGACCGTAGATCATTTCGTTGTTGACCACGGGGTCGAATGTGCCGGCGGTCTGATCGACCGCCATCTCCGCGATCGACGCGGCGGAGAGGATGCGCGTCCCGCCCGCCTGCCCGTCGCCGAGGAACATCATCGCGAGGCGGGCCATGTCGCTCGCGGTGGAGTAGACGCCGCCGGAGGCCAGCGCGTTGAGGAACTCTTGCGGGAGGACTTCTCCGTTGCTGTAGCCTTTGACATACGAACCATCGGCGAAGGGGGCCGTCGCGTAAGTGGTGTGCGCCATGCCGAGGGGCGTCAATATTTCGTCTTTGACGAACTGTGCATACGTCTTGCCCGTCACGGCCTTGACGAGAAGTTCGATCATGGTGAACCCGTCGTTGCAATATACGTTCATATAGCCCGGGGCGGTTTTGAGCCGCGACTCGGAAAGCGTCTGGAGCACCTGCGCGGCGTACCCGGGGTACGCGGAGTTGGTGTCCGCGTTGCGGTAGTCCGTCCCCGGGAAACCGGAGGAGTGGTTGACGAGCATGCGGACGGTCACCTTCGTGTAATCCGCGGACGCCATCTGGAAATCCGGAACGTAATCGGTAACCGGGTTGTCCAGGGCCACCAAGCCCATTTCCACGAGTTTCATCGTGGCCACGGTTGCAAACATCTTGCTGACCGAGCCGATGCCGAACATCGTGGTCTCGGCGGGCGGCACGCCGGCGTCTCGATCGGCCAGGCCGAAGGTCTGGCTCCAAATGACCCGGTTGCCGTCGGTAAGCGCGATCCCGAGCGCGGTGGTTGTGCCCGCTCTGATCACGTCATTGGCGGCCGACTGCCCCTCCTGAATCGCGGCGTCATAGTTGGGCTGGGCGGGCCGAGCCGGTGTCTTGCTCGCGCAGGAAACGAGTGCGAGAGCCGATGCGATGCCAATTGCAATAGCCGTAAGGATGTCGCGTCTCGAATTCATGGGCATACCTCGACAACAGGTTCGGTCAGTTTCTTGGGCATATTAACCGACATTCCCCATATCGACCGGTGACGTGGGTTCATTCGGCTTTCACTCCTCGGAAGACCGCCTTCGATCCGCTGCATTGAACGCAACTCTACGATTAGACGGCTGATTCTGGTCCGTCCGCCTTCGGAACGCAAGCTTTTTTTCCGCAAAACCGACCCCAGGGCCCCCGCGTCCGTCTATGTCCAAAAAAGAGGTCGCCATTACGCGGCACAAGATCGTCATCGGACAAATGTTGGATGTCGAATGGAGCCATGAATTTCGATATCCAAAATGCCGTCAAAACTGACCGTGGTTCGTCGGACGTCTGATCCCGGCTGTTCGGCGTGGGCCGTCCAGGGTTGGACCGGCGCTTTCGCCGGCGCGCCGCGATTCGGGCCGCCGACGCCGGATTCGGTCGGAAAATCCGCCGAAGTTCACGCGGACGCGGAGGTCGCCGAGGGAGGCGAGGCGGCCACGTGTCGACTCCGCGGCCTCCGCGTCTTCGCGGGACGCTTTGGCCGGGAAAAAGACCTCCGTGCCTTTGGCTGTGGCCGACGGCCGCGCTCGGAATGCGCGCTTGACAAGCCGCATTCGGGTCAGTAAATAGAGCACTCGCTGAGGCTCTTTAAAAGATGTGCGGAAGTGGTGGAATTGGTAGACGCGCTGGGTTCAGGGTCCAGTGGCCTTACGGTCGTGGGGGTTCAAGTCCCCCCTTCCGCATCGAGCGAAAAACGGGGAAACCGCTGTGGCGGCTTTCCCGTTTTTTTTCGGCCGGTTGGCCACGCCCGTGCCGAAGCGGGAAATCAGGCGGCGCCGAGGCCGCCGGGCGATCGGGTTCGCCTTTCGAATTCCGGGCCGCCCGCGTTGCAGGCCGTTGTTTTTGTTTGACTAACCTAACTTTGCAGCGCGCGGCGCACGGCGCGAAAAGGTCGCGGAAAACGCCAAAAGGTGTCCTTTTTAGGCGCTCAACTGGCATCTAACGCGGCCGACCTCCCCGAAAATCGAAATAAGTTGTGCAAAAGCGGCGAGATGGTTATGGTAGTAACAGCCAACGAAGGAGAGGTGGCACATGATGTTTTCTCCCGACGAATCAAAGCCCAGCAGCTTGCCCGTGCTGGCTTTACGTAATGCGACGTTGTTCCCCGGCACGATCGCGCCGATGGCCGTCGGACGGCCGTTCTCGTTGCGCGCGCTCGAAGCCGCGGAGTCCGAGCGCTCCATGATCGGCGTGTTCACTCAGTTCGACCCCGAGGTCGAAGAGCCGACCGGAGCCGACATTCACCACATGGGCGTCGCGGCGAAAATTTTGAAGATGGCCGACGATCGCCGCGGCGGCAAAACCGTTCTTCTTCAAGGATTGTTTCGCATTCGTATTTTGCGTTTTCTCGATTTGAGCCCGATCATGCGGGTCGAGGTCGAGTATCCGCAGGATCTCGACGAAGACGATCCGGAGACGACGGCGCTGTTCGCCAAAATCAAGGAAATGGCGCTGGACGTCATCCAAAAGAACCCGGGCCTGCCGCAGGAAGCGAAACATTTCGTCGAAGAGATGGAACGCCCGGGCATGTTGTGCGATCTGGTGGCTTCGCACCTTTCGGCGCCGATCGAGGAAAAGATCACCATCCTGGAGACGCTCGACGTCAAGCAACGTTCCCGGCGCGTCGCGCAGATGCTGTCCACCGAGTTGAATATGCTCGAAACGAAGCGGCGCATCGACCAGCAGGTGCGCGGCGAGATGGACAAGAACCAGCGCGACTATTACCTCCGCAAGCAGATGGAGGCGATTCGCCGCGAATTGGGCGACGAAGATTCGGCCGAGGACGAACTCGACGAACTGCGCAAGAAGATCAAAGAGGCCAATCTGCCCGAGGAAGCGCTGAAAACCGCCGAAAAGGAACTCAAGCGGCTGGCGAAGATTCCCTCGTCGTCGCCGGAGTACACGGTTTCGAAGACCTATCTCGACACCATCCTCGAGTTGCCGTGGAGCAAGTTCTCCGAGGACCATCTCGACATCAAAGAGGCTGAGAAAATCCTCGACGAGGACCACTACGGACTGGAGAAGGTGAAGAAGCGCATCTTGGAATACCTTGCCGTCCGCAAGTTGAAGCCGGACGTCAAAGGCCCGATCCTGTGCTTGATCGGCCCGCCGGGCGTCGGCAAAACGAGCCTCGGGCGGTCCGTGGCGCGCGCCATGAATCGTGAGTTCGTGCGAATGAGCCTCGGCGGCATCCACGACGAGGCGGAAATCCGCGGCCACCGGCGGACCTACATCGGCGCGCTGCCGGGCCGCATCATTCAGAGCATCAAGAAAGCCGGCGTGGCCAACCCGGTGCTCATGCTCGACGAGTTGGACAAGGTAGGCAAGGATTTCCGCGGCGATCCGTCGTCGGCGCTGCTGGAAGTGCTCGACCCCGAGCAGAACGACACCTTCGTCGACAATTACCTGAGCATCCCCTACGACCTGTCGCGCGTGCTGTTCATCGGCACCGCGAACGTGCATGACACGATTCCCGGGCCGCTGCGCGATCGCATGGAAGTGATCGACATTCCGGGTTACACGCAGGAAGAGAAGAAGCTGATCGCCAAGAGCCATCTCATCAGCGAAGAGATGGAAAACCACGGCCTCAGTCCGGACACCTTCAAAATCACCGACGCCGCCTTGGATGTGGTCATCGACAAGTACACGCGCGAGGCCGGCGTGCGCAACCTGAAGCGCAACATTGCCGCTCTGTGCCGCGGCGCCGCCCGGCGCATCGCCGGCGACGATATGAAAAAGGTGACGATCGACAAGCGCCAAGTGCCCATTTATCTCGGGCCGGAGCGCTTCTTCCCCGAAGTCGCCGAAGCGACCAAGTCGCCCGGCGTCGCGACCGGCATGGCCTGGACGCCGTCCGGCGGCGACATTCTGTTCATCGAGACGACCCTGATGAAGGGGAAGGGCCAGTTGATCCTCACCGGACAGCTCGGCGAGGTGATGCAGGAATCGGCGAAGGCCGCGATGTCGTACCTGCGCTCGCGCGCGAAGGAGTTCGACATCGACCCGATGCGCTTCGAAGAAACCGACGTGCACATTCACATTCCGGCCGGCGCGATCCCGAAAGACGGTCCGTCGGCGGGCATCACGCTGCTGGCCGCGCTGGCCAGCCTCTTCACCGGCAAACCGGTCCACAACGACCTGGCGATGACCGGCGAGGTGACGCTGCGCGGCCAGATTCTGCCGGTCGGCGGCATCAAGGAGAAAGTGCTGGCCGCCCGGCGCGCCGGCATCAAAGACGTGATGCTGCCCGAGAAGAATCGGCGCGACCTCGAGGAAATCCCCGAGGAAATCCGCAAGGGCCTGACGTTGCATTTCGTCGGCAACGTCGACGACGCGCTGAAGTTCGCCCTGTCGCCGAACCTGAATTAGGTTATCGCTTCGGCGCGGACGCCGCTTTCGCCTGAGAAGTCACAACTTTGACGGCGGCGTCCGCGCCGTTCTTCGATGCCGACAGGATCAACAAGATCAATTGGATGGATTTCTTGAGGATCAATAGGGTTAATTGGGCGTTTTTTTGACAGGATCAACAGGATCAACAGGATCACTTGTGATATGTGCACCTTTTTGTTCGAGCCGGCGGACCGTGATCGCGCACACCAAGGCATGGCGCTGAAGAAATTTGGTTGATCTTCGCGATCCCGTCAAAAAAACACTATCCCGAAGTGATCCGGTTGATCCTGTTGATCCTGTCAAAAAAACCATCCCCATTGGTTCAATCTCGTCCTCTGTGCCCTCCGTGTCTTCCTCTGTGCCCTCTGTGTTTAAGATTCCTCATTTCTTCCCGCGCGCTTCCTCGAAAACTCGCAACGCCTCCGCCATCGGCAGGCCCGATTTGAGCAGATCGCCGTATTCCGGCTTGGAATGCACGAGCTTGCCCTGGTAGTACGCGTGTTTGAGGCGCACGGGGCCGTAGGCGGTGTCGATCGTCTCGAAGCGCCGTTCGCAGGCCGCGCGTTCGGCGGAGCGATAGCGCAGGCCGAGCGTCGTCGAGTGAGTGAACACGGCCTCGATGACGCTTTGCAGCGCGCTTTCGGCGCAGACGACCAGCAGCAGCACGCCGGGCCGGCCGCGCTTCATGATGCAGGGGATCAGCGTGACGTCGAGCGCGCCGGCCTCTTCCAGCTTTTTCGCCAGCGGCTCGTAGTGCTCGGGGTTCATGTCGTCGATGTTGGCTTCGATAGTGTAGGTCTTTTCCGCGGTCTCGGGCATATTCTGATCGTCGCCGAGCAGCGCGCGTACGACGTTCGGCGGGCCGTTCGCGTCGTTGCGCGCGCCGGCGCCGTACCCGACGCGCCGCAGAATCATCGCCGGCGGCGGGCCGTAGCCGTCGGCCACGGTGGAGATCAGCGTGGCGCCGGTGGGCGTGACGGTTTCCACCGGCAGGGCATAGCCGTACACCGGCGCGTCGGCGAGCAGCGCGACCGTCGCCGGCGCGGGCAGCGGCAGCAAGCCGTGAATGCTTCGGATCTGACCGTGGCCGAGCGGCAGCGGGCTGCACACCACGCGGTCGATGGCGAGGCTGTGCAGACCCTGGCAAAAGCCGACGATGTCGATGATCGAGTCGACGGCGCCAACCTCGTGGAAATGCACGTGTTCGAGAGACTCGCCGTGGATCTTCGCCTCGGCGTCGCCGAGACGGCGAAAGGCGCAACGGGCGCGGCCCTTGACCGGCTCGGGCAGCCGGGCGTCGGCGATGAGCTGGTCGATCTCGACCCAGCGCCGGTGCGGCTGGTCGTGGGGAAAATCGATGTGCAGCAGCGGGGCGGCGAGGGCGCCGCGGCGCATGCGTTCCACCGAAATGCGGACGTCGGGCAGCCCGAGGGCCGCCGGCAGCGCGGCGAGTTCCGCTTCCGCGAAGCCGAGGTCGAGCAGCGCGCTCACCAGCATGTCGCCGGCCGCGCCGGCAAAACAATCGAGGTACAGCAGCCGTCCCATGGTCAGTCTCCTTGCAAGCGGTTGATGCGCGTGGCGGCGTACGCCGCGCCGAAGCCGTTGTCAATGTTGACGGTCACCGCCCCGCCGACGCACGAGTTGAGCATGCCCAGCAGCGCCGCGACGCCGCCGAAACTCGCGCCGTAGCCGGCGCTGGTCGGCACGGCGATCACCGGCCGGTCGGTCAGGCCGCCGACAACGCTCGGCAGCGCGCCCTCCATGCCGGCGACGACGATCAGCACGGACGCGGCGCGGATTTTTTCGATGTTGCCGAAGAGGCGATGGATGCCGGCGACGCCGACGTCGTACACCCGTTCGACGCGGTTGCCCATCAATTCGGCGGTGATCGCCGCTTCCTCGGCGACCGGCAGGTCGGCGGTGCCGGCGCAGAGCACCAGCACGGGGCCTTTGCCGATCGGCGCGATCGCCTGCTGCACCAGGCGCAGGCAGCGGCTGAGCCGGTCGTACGTCGCCTGCGGCGCGACGGCGATGGCCGCGTCGGCCTGCTCGGGCGTTGCGCGCGTGACGAGGATGTTGTGTTGCTTGGCGGCCAGGCGCTGCACGATCGCCGCGATCTGCTCAGCCGTTTTGCCCTCGGCGAGCACGACCTCGGGGAACCCGCCGCGCAGGCCGCGGTGGTGATCGAGCTTGGCGAATCCCAGGTCCTCGTAAGGCAGGTCTTTCAATTCCGCGAGCGCGCCGGCGATGTCGAGTTTGCCGGCCGCGAGTTTTTCGAGAACCTCGCGAATCCACTGGTCGAACGAATTCATACGTTTTCCTTAGCGCCTCTCCCCGCGGGGGAGATCGAGGGCGCAAACGTTAGAGTAAGAATTTGAACCACAGAGACACAGAGGACACGGAGATTCTTTGGTTTTTCTCTGTGATCTCCGTGCCTCTGTGGTGCAAATTCAATCATACCGTCTTCCCGTGTTCGTAACCGCGCCGCGGCGGCTCATACGGTTTGCCGCGGCGCGTCGCCGCGACGCCGGCGCCGGCGCGCATCAGCCCGATGACCGTCGCGTCCGGCAGGGCGCGGCGCAGTTCCGGCAAATCGTGCGGGTCGACGGTCGCCAGAAGCTGATAATCGTCGCCGGCGCCCGCGGCCGCATCGACTGCGTCGAGGCCGAGCCGCGCGGCGGTCTCGCGCGTGGCGTCGTCGAGCGGAACCCGGTCGAGATCGACGTCGGCGCCGACGCCGCCCGCTTCGCACAGGTGGCCGAGATCCTGCAGCAGACCGTCGGAAACGTCGATCATCGCCGTCGCCAACGGCGCGAGCGCCGCGCCGTCGGCCAGCCGCGCCCGCGGCCGGCGGTACGCCTCGCCGCAACGCCGCGCCGCCTCGCCGTCCAACCCGGCGCGCAAGGCCGCCAGGCCGATCGCCGCCGCGCCGAACGGGCCGGTGACGACGACCGCCTCGCCGGCGCGGGCCCCGCGGCGCAAGACCGGCCGCGCGGTCGCGCCGACGACGGTGACCGTCAGCGCCAGCGGCCCGGGGGTGGAGACGGTATCGCCGCCGACAATCGCGCAGCCGTGCGCGAGCGCGCAATCGCGCACGCCGATCGCCAGTTCGTCGAGCGCCGCATCGGGCAAGTCATCCGGCCATTGCAGGCTGAGCAGCGCGCTGATCGGCCGGCGCGGATCGGCGCCGCAAGCCGCGAGATCGGACAGCGCCACGGCCAGCGCGCGCCAGCCCATGTCGGCGGGGCTCATCACGCGGCGATCGAGGTGGACGCCCTCGACGACCGTGTCGATGCTGATCAGCGTCGGCCCGGCGCCATCGAGCACGGCGCAGTCGTCGCCGATGCCCACGGGCACGCCCGGATGCCGCGCGCCGAACAGTTCGCCGGCTTTGCCAATCCAGGCGAATTCACGCATCTGCCGCCCTCTCACGACCAAGGTTCAACGACACATAACATAGTAATTCGGCCGCGCCGCTGAAAGGCTGAGTGGCCAAGGGGGTTCGCTATCGGTCCTATAGGACTTATGGGTCCTAGGGCGCTGGTTGGGAAAAACGGCACGGCATATGCGGCTCGTTGCCTACCCAATCCCCAGTCCCCAGTCCCCAATCCCCAGCCCCCTAAAGATCCGCCCGCGCATGATACGGAAACGGCTTGCACTCGGGCACGGCGGCGTAATCTTCCTTCGTGAAGCCCCAGCCGATATAGACCCGCGATTGCAGCATTTCGCATTGGCCTGCGACGCCGAGCGCTTTGTCGGCCAACATCGCCGCGATTACGGCCTTGTCGTCGAGGTCGCTCTTTTCCAGCCGCCAGCCGCCGCCCTTCGGCGCGGCGAACACCATATGATTTCTGGCGGAACCGAAGGGCGCCCATTCGGGCAGGTTTCCCGAAGTTCCGCGGCCGGGTTTGCCGGTGCGCGCGAATTCGCCCCAGTACCCCATCACGGCGTCGGACAGCGCCAGCCGGCCCGCGCGGTTGTCCGCGGTGAAGATCATGTTGGCCATCTTGCCGCCGAGGTCGAAGTGTCCGAACACGAAGGGGACTTCCATCCCATGCGCGGCGCCGAACATTTTCGAGAGATCGGCGCCGTACAGTGTCGGCTCTTCATCCCAGTCGAAGCGGTAGACGAAGGCGTCCTGCTGCTGCGCCTGAATTGCCGCGGCCGGCAGATCGGCGCCGGCGACCTTCATCATTTTCGAGATGAAGGCGGTCGTGCGCAGGTAAAGGTCCTCGTGGACGAACTGAGGAATGAGCCCGTCCGTCCGAATGAAGCGTTCGTCGCGGAACAGGAACAGGCGCGCTTCGTCGCGGGTCGTCCCGAGGATGACCGGCATCTTGTTCCAGCCGTCGGGCCGCTGGAAGTTGCGCGCGCAGCCCGAGGAAATCACGACGCCGTCGTCGAACAATTGCGGATAAATCGCAATGGTTTTCTTCGTCGGCGTCGCCGCGATGATTTGTTTTGCCGACTTCGAGCGCAAATAGGCGGCCACCGCGGCCGGGCTCATGCCCCCCAGCTTCCGCTTCGCCGCGGCGCGATCGAGATTGAATTCGTCTTGCAGCAGGGCCAGCACGACCTCGCCCGAACTTTTCGTGCTGCCCGGCTCCGGCGCGTCCGCGAAGTTCTCCGCCTCGGCCGCCGAGGAGCAATAAACGCCGCCGCTTTCGGCGATCGCGCGATGAAAAAGGCCCTTGGCGAGCGGCGAAATCAGCAGCGAGTAAGTGTTCTTGGCGCCGGCGGATTCGCCGAAGACGGTCACGTTGTCCGGGCTCCCGCCGAACGCCGCGATGTTGTCGTGCACCCAGCGCAGCGCCAGCAGGATGTCGAGCAGACCGTAATTCCCCGACCGCTCCGTGTCGGTCTTGGCCGAGTCGCGCAGCGCCGCGAGGCGGAACCAGCCGAGCGGGCCGAGGCGATATTGCACGGTCACGACGATGGCCTTTTGCGTCGTCGCGAGATGGCCGCCCTCGTACCGTGCGGCGGCGCCAACCGAATTGCCGCCGCCGTGAATCCACAGCATGACGGGCAGGCGGGCGTCGCCCTTGGGCACGGCGTCGGCCGCGATGGGCGGGGAAAAGACATTCAACGACAGGCAATCTTCGTCGCCCCCGACCGTGCCCCTGGGCCCGGAGACGCCGGCGATCATGCTCGTGTACTGCGGGCAGGCGGCGCCGAACGACAAGGCCTCGTGCACGCCGGCCCACGGCTTCGCCGGCTGCGGGTCGCGCCAGCGAAGGTCGCCGACCGGCGGTTCGGCGTAGGGAATGCCCAGCCAGGCATAGGCGCCGTAACGGCCGTCGCCGCCGACGATTTCGCCGACCGGCAACGTGCGTTTGGTTTGCGGGTTGGCTTTTTCGATGGCGTAGATTTTGGAACTCTGTTCGCAGGCGACGCACCACAGCGCCGTCACGACGACCAGACAACAAACGATTCGTGGCCACAGGCTGCGAAACTTCATTTTTTTCTCCCGCGTGTGACGCGCCGTGGCGAGGGCGTGCCGCCCGTTTGGTTTTCGCGCGTCGACCGTTGCGGCGGTTATTATGGCCGACGCGTTGCGCCGGCGCAATTCTGTATTCGCGGGGTCGATCACTCCGAACGGCGGTTTTCCCAATATTTCAAGACATCGCCCAGTTCGGACGTTTGCGCGAACGGCGGCAAGCTGCGGATGATGCGCTTGCCGTAGCTCTTGAGGCGCAGGCGGCTGTCGAGGAGCGCGAGGACGCCGCGGTCGTCGGAGGTGCGGATCAGCCGGCCGAGGCCCTGCTTGAGCATGATGATCGCGGCGGGAAGCTGGTATTCGTTGAACGGCTCGCCGCCATCGGCTTCGATTTTCTCCATGCGCGCGGCGACCAGCGGATCGCTGGGGCTGGCGAACGGCAGCTTGTCGATGACCACGCAACGCAGCGCTTCGCCGGGCACGTCGACGCCTTCCCAGAAGCTGGCCGTGGCGAAGAGCACGGTTTCCGGTTCGCGCCGTTTGCGTTCGAGCAGCAGGTGTTTCGGGGCCTGGCCCTGGAGCATGCAGGGAAACGGCAGGCGGTCTTTGAGCGCGTGATACACGGCTTCCATGTTGCGGATCGAGGTGAACAGACAGAGGCTCCGGCCGCCGGCCGTGCGGACCAGCGAGGCGATTTGCTCGATCAGCGTCGCGAGAAAATCGTCGTCGCGCGGGTCCGGCAGATGCCCGGGCAGGTAGAGCAAACCCTGGCGCGCGTAATCGAAGCACGTGGGCAGGATTTCTTCGACCGTGTCGAACGTAATGCCCAAGCGGCTCTTGATGTAGCGGAAATCGCCCTGCGTGGAAAGCGTCGCGCTGGTGAAAACCACGGCCGTCGTGTACGCAAACAAGCTGTCCTGCATCGGCCCGGCGAGGTCGATCGGGTCCTTGTGCAGCACGAGCGTCCGTTGGCGCTGCTCGCGCCAATAGACGAAATTCCGATCGTCGGCGGCGCAGACCTCGTCGGCCGTACGCGCCAATTCGGCGATGCGGCGGGCCAGCAACGGAAATTCCGCGACGGCCTCGGGCGCTTTCCCCGGGCCGCGGCCAAGCGTCTCCAGTTTCGCGGCGAGGGCGTCGGCGGTCTCGCGCAACGCCATCAACGCTTCCTCAGCCTCCGGCGGGAAGTTCTCCGGCCGCAAGCGGTCGTTGTCGAGCCGCATCGCCCGGCAGGCCGTGAACAGCGTGTCGCGCGCGCCGTGCAGGTCGATGAGCAGTTTTTCCAACGCGCCGGCGGGAACCTTCGCGGCGCCGAGCGCACGGTCGAGATTGCGCTCCCAGTCGTCGAAGGCCCACGAACTGGTCGTTTTGCCGAAGAAGCTGACGGCCGCGTCTTCGATCTGATGCGCCTCGTCGCAAATCACGGCGTCGTATTCCGGCAACGCCTGGCCTTCGCCGCCGCTGGCCATCCGCACCGCGAGATCGGCGAACAGCAGGTGATGATTGACGACGACCAGGTCGGCCTTCGCGGCGCGGGCGCGCACCCGGCCGATGAAGCACGCGCGATTCGTCGGGCAGCGTCCGCCGAGGCAGGTCTCGGGCGCGGCGCAGATGTCGCGCCACAGCGCGCTGTCGTCGGGCAAATCGGCGATTTCGGCGCGGTCGCCCGTCGGCGTTCGTTCGGCCCATTTCTGGATGGCCGTGAAGCGTTTGATGTCGGCGCGGGCGGCGAAGGTCGGCTCGCGTTCGAACTCGGCGAACCGGCGGCGGCAGAGATAATTGCGCCGGCCTTTGATGACTACCGCGTCGATGGCGCGGCCCAGCGCGCGCGCCGCCAGCGGGATATCCTTCGCGACGATCTGCTCCTGCAGAGCTTTGGTGCCCGTGGACACGACGACGTGGCGGCCCGAGAGCACGGCGGGAATCAGATACGCGATCGTCTTGCCCGTGCCGGTCGGGGCCTCGATCAGCGCCACGCCGTCGTCGGCGAGCGTCGCGAGCACCCGCTCGGCCATGCGGGCCTGACCGGGGCGATGTTCGTACTTGTCGAAGGCCGCGGCGAGGGCGCCGTCGGGGCCGAACAATGCATCCAATTTCGTTGCCGCCTTATCCTGGCCGGGCCTGGCGCGGCCGGCCAAACTCGTTTCAGTAAATTTCCTCGATTTGCGAGGCGCCGACGCGCAACAGGAAGAGCCGGCGCTCGGCGTCGCGGTTTTCGCCGATCGTGATGTCGCCGGTCACGCCGGGGAAATCGCGCACGCGCAGCAACTCGCGGATGACCGCCGCGCGGTCGAGTTCGCCCGGGCGGCCGACGATCTTGGCCATGATGCGCGCCGTGTCGTAGCCGGCCGCGGCGAGAATGTTCGGCGGATGATGAAACGCCTCTTCGTAGCGCTGCACGAACGGCTCGATTTCCGCATTGGCCTTGCTGCGCGGGAAGAACGCGTCGACGAAAACCGCCTTGGTCAAATACCGGCCGGCCCGTTTCGCCAGGTCGTCGTCGTTCCACGAATTGACGCCCAGCAGCAGCACGTCGCGCACGCCGTAATAAACGAGCTGCGGCGCGAGCAGGGCGATCTGCCGCGAGCCGTCCGGCAGGAAAAGGGCGTCGAACTGGCCGTGCGCCTGCAATTGGGCGATGGCGCGTTTGTAGTCGGTTTCGTTCGGCGAATAGGCGACGGCCGCGACGAGCCGATAGTGCTGCGGGTCGAGGAATTGCGTGAACAAGTCGCGGTACGTCCGCCCTTGCGCGCTGTCGGGGTAGAGGATCGCGAACCGGAACGCGCCCTGATGACCCGTGGCGTATTGAATCAACGCTTTGACCTCGGCGGAGGGCGTCAGGAAATTGCGGAACGTCCATTGGCCGGGGCCGAGGATGTTTTCGCGCGCGGTCAGGGCGATCAGCGGCACGCCGCGCAATTCGGCCTCGGCGACGGCCTTCTCGGCGCATTTGCCGAGCAGCGGGCCGATAATGGCGAACACGGTCGGATCGTCGGCCAATTCGTCGACGAATTTCGCCGCAATATCCGGGTCGCCCGCGTCGTCGCGCACTACCGCCTGGAACCGGCCGGCCCCGCCCGGTCCGAACAATTCGACGCCTTGCATGATCCCCTGCAACACCTGCTGACCGAACGAAGCTTCCGGCCCGGACAGCGTCAAGATGACGCCGACCGAGCGGCGCGGCGTTTCCGTTGGCGTCGCGGGCGCGAGCGGCGCGGCGGCGACCGGCGCCGGCGCGAGCGACGGCGCGGCGCGGGTCGGCTCGGCGGCGGCGCGCGGGGCCTGCGCCTCGGCGACGTCGAGCAACTTTTCGGCCTTTTCGTAAAACGTGTAGGGTTTCTTGGTGTAGTTAATCGCGCGCAGCAACGTGGCCGCTTCCGGCCGGCGGCCGTGCTCGACGAGCCATTCGGCGACGCGGAAGCGTGTGAAATCGGCGATCGGGCCTTCGGGCAGACGCGGAATCACCGTCAGCCAATGCGCCGGCGTCAGTTCCTCGTCGACGATCCGCCGCGCCTTTTTGAGCGTCTCGACCTGGGTGTCGCGCTCGGAGTGCACCGCAGCGGCGGCGTACGTGAGCAACGCGTCGTCAAATTTTTTCACATGTTCGTAACTGTCGCCCAGCAGCAGCCGCGCCTCATCGGGATTTTTCACGCCGGCGACGCTGATGTAGTAGCTCAAGGCGGCGATCGCTTCTTCGTGTTGGCCGAGTTGCCGCCGGCAGACGCCGATTTGCCGATGGGCCTCGACCGCCAGCGGGTTGTCCGGATGCCGGGCGACCAGCATTTCATAATAATTCAACGCCTTTTCCGGCAGGTTCGCTTTCTGATAAATCGCGCCGACGCGGGACATCGACGCCGCGCCGGGCTGGCTGGACGGCCAACGCTCGATCACGGCCAGAAAGGTCTCCATGGCCTTGGCCAGGAAGTTGTTCCGGTAGTAAGCCTCCGCCTTCTCGTACATGTCCGCGGCCTCGGCGCTTACGGGTGCGGCGGGTTTGACCGCGGCGGCGCCCGACGCGCACGCGGCGGACAGCAACAGCAAGACGATGATAAAGCTCAGGCGTCGGGATCGGCGCATATCGTTCCTTTGGATTCGGCGACGAGGCGGGCGGCCAATTCCGCTGCCGTTTTCGGGTCGCCGTTGCGCGCGGCGTGCAGCCATGTCATGGCCGCGCGGCGGGCCGGCGCGTCCAGATTTTCCGGCAGGAAAACTTCCAGCGCCAGCACCAGGTCACCCTTTTTCTTCCGGGACTCGGCATAAAAGCCCAGGTCCGAAACGCGAATTTCGCGATCCGGGTACGAGCCCGGTGGAATGCTCACTTCCACCGCGTCGCCCGTCGGCAGTGCGACGGCCACTTTGCCGCCCTTCATCGCCGTGCAAAACGGAATGGGCTTTTCGAGCACCAGGTCGTCGTCCCGCCGCGAGAAATGCAGCGAACCTTCGACGCGGACCTCGACGAGCAGGTCGCCGTCGCGGCCATTGGCGAGGCCGGCGTCGCCTTTGTCCTTGGCGCGCAAGACGGCGCCGTTCGCGATCCCCGCCGGCAGACGGAGCGTGACCGCGGCGTCCTCCGCTACGCGGCCCTTGCCGCGGCACGGTCGGCAGCGGCCTTCGCCGACGACGCCGAAGCCGCCGCACTTCGGGCACCGTTTCTTCAGCAGGCCGACGGCGGGGAAGAGCAACTGTCCTTTGCCGCCGCAAAGCGGGCACTCTTCCGTATGCGGCCGGCCCGCGCCGTTGCACGCCGTGCAGCGCGCGAGACGGCGGTATTCGACCCGCAGATCGCCGCCTTTGTAGCTGTCGACGAACGAAACGGATGCTCGGCGCACGATGTCGCCGCCGTGGAGTTGCGCGCCGGCGCCAGCGGCAAAAATGGCGCGCGCGTTGCGCATGAGGTAGCCGGCGACCCGCGCTCGGCCGCTCGGTTCCTGGATCAAATCGGCGAGGCGGCGCAACGGCGGCATCATGACGAAGAGGCGCGTGGCGTCGTAACGGCGGCGGCGCTGCGGATCGGACAACACGCGGTAGGCTTCGGTGATCGCGGCGAAACGGGCGGAATCCACCGGCTGGCCGCTCGCGTCCGGATGATGCTGGCGGAGCTGACGGCGGTACGCGGCGCGAATCGTGTCGTCGCTGTCCTTCGGCCCGACGCCGAGAATCGCGTAATGGTCGCGCATGCCCCCTCAACCACGAAAAAAGGGGGCGCCCGCCATCGGCCGCGCCCCCTGGGTTCGGTCGCCTAACGGGCTATTTGAAATCGTCGTTGTCGTCGAACTCGTCGTCGAGCGACTCGTCGAAGGCTTCCTCTTCCTCTTCTTTGCCGCCCTCGTAGCTGGTGGCGTACATCGTCTCGGCCAATTTATGGCTGGCGCGGTTGAGTTCGTCGATCGCGGCGCGGATGGCGCGGGCGTCTTCACCCTTCATTGCTTCCCGCAATTCGTAGACGGCGTTTTCGATCTGATCGACTTCGCGGTCCGACAATTTGTCGGCGTATTCGCGCAGGCTCTTTTCGGCCGTGTAGATCAAGCCGTCGGCGTTGTTTTTCAACTCGGCCAACTCGCGGCGGGAGCGGTCGCCCTCGCGGGAGGTTTCGGCTTCGCGGATCATCCGATCGATGTCGGATTCCGAAAGGCCGGAGGCGCCGGAAATCTGGATCTGCTGGCGCTTGCCGGTGCCGAGGTCTTTCGCGCTGACGTGCACGATGCCGTTGGCATCGATGTCGAAGGTCACTTCAATCTGCGGCACGCCGCGCGGCGCCGGCGGGATGCCGACCAGTTCGAAGCGGCCGAGGCTGCGGTTGTCGCCCGCCATCTCGCGTTCGCCTTGGAGCACGTGAATCGTGACCGCCGGCTGGTTGTCCGCCGCGGTCGAGAAGATCTGGCTCTTCTTGGTCGGGATCGTCGTGTTGCGTTCGATGATCTTCGTGAAGACGCCGCCCAGGGTTTCGACGCCGAGGGAGAGGGGCGTGACGTCCAACAGCAGCACGTCTTTCACGTCGCCGCGCAGCACGCCGCCCTGAATCGCGGCGCCGATCGCGACGACTTCGTCAGGGTTGATGCCGCCGTACGGCTCCTTGCCGAAGATGTCGCGCACCGCCTGCTGGACCCGCGGCATGCGGGTCATGCCGCCGACCAGGATGACGCGATCGATGTCGTCGGTTTTGACGTCGGCGTCGGCGATGGCGCGGACGCTCGGGCCTTCGAGGCGCCGGATCAAATCGTCGACCAGTTCCTCCAGCTTGTCGCGCGTCAGCCGAATGTTAAGGTGCTTCGGGCCGGTCGCGTCGGCAGTGATGAACGGCAGGTTGATGTCCGTCTCGTACACCGACGACAATTCGTGCTTGGCTTTTTCGGCCGCTTCCTTGAGCCGCTGCATCGCCATCTTGTCTTTTTGCAGATCGACGTTGTGCAGTTTCTTGAATTCTTCGAGCAAGTGCTCGATGATGCGCTGATCGAAGTCTTCGCCGCCGAGGAAGGTGTCGCCGTTGGTCGACTTCACCTCGAACACGCCGTCGCCGATTTCGAGCAGCGAAATATCGAAGGTGCCGCCGCCGAGGTCGAACACCGCGATTTTCTCGGCTTCGCGCTTGTCCATGCCGTACGCGAGGCTGGCCGCGGTGGGTTCGTTGATGATGCGCAGCACGTTCAAGCCGGAGATCGTGCCCGCGTCTTTGGTCGCTTGCCGTTGCGCGTCGTCGAAATACGCCGGCACCGTGATCACCGCTTCGGTGACCTCCTCGCCCAGGTAATCCTCGGCGATGTGCTTCATCTTTTCGAGGATCATCGCGCTGATCTGCGCCGGCGAATACGCCTGGCCGTTCACTTCGACCCAGGCGTCGCCGTTGTCGGCCTCGACGATGTTGTACGGCACCATCTTCTTGGCGCGCTGGATCTCCGAGCTGCCGTACTTGCGGCCGATCAACCGTTTCACGGCGTAGACCGTATTGCGCGGGTTGATGATCGCCTGCCGCTTCGCGACCTGGCCGACCGGGCGCTCCCCGCTTTCCGTGAACGCCACCATCGACGGCGTCGTTCGGGAACCTTCGGAGTTCGCGATGACGATCGGTTCCCCCCCTTCGATCAGAGCCACACAACTGTTGGTGGTTCCCAAATCGATGCCGATCACCTTGCTCATATCCCCTTACCTCCTCACAGCCAAGACGTTTGCTCGCAGTTCAAATTACGAATTGTCATTGCCGGCCTTTGCCGGCGGCGGCGAATCTGTTTCCGCAGCCTTCGCCGGCGGCGGCGCGGTTGCTTCGGCGGCGTTGGCCGGCGCCGCGGGGGCTGCCGGCGCATGGTTGTTTGCCCGTTGGCTGACGACCACGCGCGCCGGGCGAAGCAACCGATCGAACAATTTGTAGCCTTTCAAATACTCGCTGATGACGACGTTGGGGCCGACCTCGTCCGTTTCCACCGTCGCCAACGCCTCGTGGAAATTCGGGTCGAAAACCTGCCCCTTGGCTTCGATCGGCGTCAACCCGGCCGCGACGAGCGCGGCGCCCAGTTGCTTATGCACGAGGCGCACGCCTTGCACCATCGCAGCTTTCTCTTCCGTCGAATCAGCGTGCTCGATTGCACGTTCGAGGTTATCCAAAATCGGCAAGAGTTTCAACAGCAGGTTTTCGTTGCCGAACCGCTTGACCGATTCGGCTTCTTTCGTCACCCGGCTGCGAAACTTTTCGGTTTCTTCCTGGATGGAATTCACGCGTTTCGTGAGTTCCTCGATTTGCTGCTCTTTCTCTTTCAAGGCAGCATCGTCGACCTTCGTCTCGGGCGCGCTCGCCGCCTTGCCCGCGGCGGATTTGAAAGCTCCGGCGTCTTTCTCGACGCTGATTTCTTTCTCCAAAATCCGGGAGAGAGTCGCCAATTCGGCTTCCAGATCGGGCGTGCGCTCGACCTTTTCGCGCGGGGCGGGCGTGGCGGCAGGCGCGGCGACGGCAGGCGCGACGACGGGCGTCGGCGGCGCGGCTTTGGCTGCGGCGCGCGCTTCGGAGCGGATTTTTTCGACGGCGAGCAACGCTTCTTCAAACGCCGAACTTGGGATGCCGGCGTCGACCGTGTTCTCGTCCTCTTTGGGGTCGGTTTTCAAGCCCGCACGTGCTCCGTGATAGAACTCTCATAGGGAGGCATTTGCGTCTGGTCCAGCGTCGATGGATCGCCCCCGTGTCTATATAGGGCAAGAATCGAAACGATGTCAAGTTGTTGCCCATTTAAATTGCGCACGGCGGCCGCGGAGTCGCCCGCCGCGACGCCGTGCGCCCGACCTTCCTCCCGGAAACTTCGGCCTGCCGCATCTTTCTTCTTGAATTTGCCTCGGCGCGAAGCTAAAAAACAAGGGTTCGCCCGGGGATTCGCGAACGGGGCGCACTTCATATCGAACAAGAAATCGTGAAGCTTCCGGCGATCCGGCCGCGAGCGCAGAAAGGTCGTTATGAGGCGGAAAAAGCGGTGGGTGGTGATCAAGTTCGGCGGCGCGAGCGTCGCCACGGTCGGCAATTGGCGGAACATCGCCGCGATCGTTCGGTCGCGCCTGGCCGAGGGGCTGCGGCCATGGGTGGTCTGCTCGGCGCTCGCCGGCGTTTCGAACGATCTGGAAGCGCTATTGGCCAAGCCGGCGGGCGAAGGCGCCCGCGGCCTGCTCGACCGGGTCCGCGACAAGCACCTCAAACTTGCCACGGACATGGGCGTGGACGGCGCGGCGCTGCTGGGCGAGTCCTTTGCGGAGCTGCAGCGCCTGACGCAGGGCGCGGCGCTGGTCGGCGAGGTCAGCCCGCGGCTGCACGCGAAGGTGATGGCCTTCGGCGAGTTGATGTCCACCAAACTCGGCGCGGCGTTCCTGCAGGCCGAGGGCATTCGCACGACCTGGAAGGACGCGCGCGAGATTCTCGTCTCCGAAGACAACGAACGGTTCGGGCTGCGCCAGAAATACCTCTCGGCGATGTGCTGCAGCGCCTCCGACCGCCATTTGCAGGAAGCGCTGGCGGCCGAGCCGGCGCAGGCGATCGTTACCCAGGGCTTCATCGCCCGCAACCCGGCCGGCGACACGGTGCTGCTCGGCCGCGGCGGCTCGGACACGTCGGCGGCGTACTTCGCGGCTTTGCTCGATGCGGCCCGCTGCGAAATCTGGACCGACGTGCCCGGCATTTTCTCGGGCAACCCCAAGCAGGTGCCGAACGCGCGCCTGCTGATGAAACTCGATTACGAAGAGGCGCAGGAAATCGCCTCGATGGGCGCCAAGGTGCTGCACCCGCGGTCGATTGCCCCGCTGCGCGAGAGCAACATCCCCATTTACATCCTCAGCACGTTCCGGCCCGAGATCGAAGGCACGGTCATCGCCGCGGACGCGCCGGCCACCGGCGGACAGGTCAAGGCGATTTGCTCCAAACGCAACATCACCGTCGTGTCGATGGAAACGCTCGGCATGTGGCAGCAAGTCGGCTTCCTGGCCGACGTGTTCGCCTGCTTCAAGGCGCACGGCCTCTCGATCGACCTGGTCTGCACGTCCGAAACGAACGTCACGGTGACGCTCGACGCCGCCGCCAACGCCCTCGCGCCGGACAGCTTCGAGCCGCTGCTCGCCGACCTGGCGAAAATCTGCACGCCGCGGCGCATCGGGCCGTGCGCGTCGGTCAGCCTCGTCGGGCGGCACATCCGGACGATCCTGCACCAGCTCGGCCCGGCGCTCGAGATTTTCGGCGAGTCGAAGATTCATCTGGTTTCGCAGGCGGCCAACGATCTGAATCTGACGTTCATCGTGGATGAAGACCAGGTCGATCGGCTCGTCGATCAACTGCACTCGCTGCTTTTCGAACATCATCGCAGCGAGGCGCTGTTGGGCCCGATGTGGAGCGACATTTTCGCGGAAAAGACGATCGCCAAGGCCGCGCCGGCCGCCGCGTGGTGGCGCGATCGCCGGGCCGATCTGCTCGCCCTCGCCGCGAAGGAGACGCCGCTGTACGTCTACGACGAGGCGACGCTGGCCGACGCCGCGGGGCAGTTGCGCGGGCTCGATGCCGTGAGCCGCGTCTTCTATTCGGTCAAGGCCAACTCCTTTCCGCCGATTCTCCGGCTCTTTTACGAGCAGGGGCTCGGCTTCGAGTGCGTGTCGCCCGGCGAAGTCGCGCACGTGCTGCAGTTGTTCCCCGACCTCGATCGGCGGCGCGTGTTGTTCACGCCGAATTTCGCGCCGCGCAAGGAATACGAAGACGCGTTGGCGGCCGGCGTGATCGTCACGCTGGACAACGTCTTTCCGCTCGCGAAGTGGCCCGAGTTGTTCGCCGGCCGCGAGATTTTCGTGCGCGTCGACCCGGGGCAGGGGCGCGGCCATCACAGCCACGTCATGACCGCGGGCAGCCAGTCGAAATTCGGCGTGACGCGCGAGCAGTTCGACAAACTGGTCGAGTTGGCGCGCGCGAATCGGGTGCGCATTCGCGGCCTGCACGCCCACACCGGCAGCGGCATCCTGATGCACGAAAATTGGAAGGAGACCGCGACGTTCCTTGCCTCGCTCGCCGACAGCCTGCCGGAGGTCGAGGTGCTCGACGTCGGCGGCGGCCTGGGCGTCGTTGAAAAGCCGGGCCAGCTCGCCCTCGACCTGCCGAAGATGGACGCCGGCCTGAAAGAAGTGAAGGCGGCGTATCCGCGGCTCGAGTTGTGGCTGGAGCCGGGCCGTTTCCTGGTCGCGCACGCGGGCGCGTTGCTGGCGACCGTCACGCAGACCAAGCAGAAAAACGGCGCACAGTACGTCGGCGTCAACGCGGGCATGAACACGCTGATCCGGCCGGCGCTCTACGGCGCGTATCACGAAATCGTCAACCTTACGGCGCTCGACGAAGAAGACCGCATTCAGGCCAACATCGTCGGGCCGATCTGCGAATCGGGCGACGTGCTCGGCCACGATCGCAGCATCGCGCCGGTCGATGAAGGCCACGTCCTGCTGATCGCGACCGTCGGCGCCTACGGGTACGTGATGAGTTCGCATTACAATATGCGCGCGCCGGCGACGCAGGTGTTCCTGCCGAAGCGGCAGGGAACAGCGAACAGTGAACAGTGAACAGTGAACAATGGGCGATCACGTAGGTGCAAGGTAGTCGCTGTAGGCGGGCGATAGGTCCTATAGGTCCTATAGGTCCCATAGGTCCTTTCCCGGGCCGTCGCGGTAGTGCGCGCCGGCGCGGGCGAACATCGCGTAGAAAAGAAAGGTAGGGCGTCTCATGCCAGAATCGCACAATCTGCCGGCAAAGCCGGCCGGCGCGGCGATGACTCGCCGCGAAAAGGCGGAACTGGAAGCGCGGTTCGGCCGCCATATCAACGAGGGGCAGGTCAAATATCTCAAGGCCGGCCACCTCGATGTCATCGAGACGCAACGCAGCGGCATTCGTTTCGTCGATCCCGTGCAGAACCGGCCGTTTATCGATTGCTTCGGCTCGGCCGGCTGCTTCAATGTCGGCCGCCGCAATCCGGAAGTCATGGCCACGCTGGTTGCGGCGCTCGACGAATACGACATGGGCTCGTTCCACATGGTCTCGGCGCCGAAGGCGAGGCTGGCGAAAAAGCTCGTCGAACTCGCGCCGGCCGGCGTCGATCGCGTGCTGTTCGCGGCGGGCGGCGGCGACGCCGTCGATGCGGCGATCAAGCTCGCGCGCGGCGCCACGGGCCGGTCGGAAATCATTTCGACCGTCAAGGGCTATCACGGCCACACCGGCTTCGCGCTCGGCGCCAACGGCAAAGCCCATTATCGCGAATACTGCGAGCCGCTGATCCCCGACTTCCGTTTCGCGCCGTTCAACGACCTCAAGGCGATGGAGGCGATGGCCTCGCCGCGGACCGCAGCGATTATCATCGAACCGGTGCAGGGCGAGGCCGGCATTTTCGTCGGCGACGACGATTACCTTCGCGGCCTGCGCGCGCTCTGCGATCGCTGCGGCGCGCTGCTGATCTTCGACGAAATCCAAACGGGCTTCGGCCGCACCGGGCGCTTCTTCGCCTGCGAGCATTCCGGCGTCTCGCCCGACATTATGACGATCGCCAAGTCGCTCGGCGGCGGGCTGTACCCGAACGCGGCGGTGCTCTATCGCGGAAGCAAAACGCTGGCCGGGTACGTCGACAAGAATCCGGATTTTCACCCGAGCCCCGCGGGCGGCGCCGACCTGGCCTGCCTCGTCTCGCTCAAGGCGATCGAACTGATCGAGAAGAACCGCCTCTGCGCCAACGCCGAGGCGATGGGCGCGCGGTTGAAAGGGGCGTTGCGCGAACTGCTCGAGCAGAACCCGAAGATCATCAAAGAAGTGCGCGGGCGCGGCCTGATGATCGGCATCGAATATATCCATGAATTCATGGGGCCGATGATGTCCGACGCGCTGGCGAAAAATGGGATGTTCGCGGCGTACTCGGGCAACGCCCCGCAGGTGATGCGCTTCATGCTGCCGCTGACCGTGACCGACGAGGAAATGGACACGGTCATCGCCGCCATTCGCGGGGCCGTCGCGTCGATGAAGATGCTGCTGCCGTTCGCCCTGCCGGCCGCGAAGATTCCGGCCGTGCTGCGCGCGCTCAACAACGAGAAGGCGCAGATCGTTCTGTTCGGTTTCCTGCGGCGCGTTGAGGATGCGGTCGGCGTCGTCGGCCGCGCGTTCAAAGGAGGTCGCTCATGAGCCCGAAACGGACAGCGGTCGCGGATCCGTTTGACGACTTCGCCGCCTTCGTCGGGCCCGGCGCCGTGGCGCGGCTGCGCGGCCTCGGCCACGATTTCCTCGAAACGCGGCGCGCGGGCCCGTGCGTCTGGGACGCCGCGGGCAAACGCTATTTCGATTGCTTCGCCGGCGCGGGGACGTTCAACCTCGGCCGCCGGCCGCCGCGGATCGTCGCCGCGCTCCAGCGCGCGCTGACCCTGACCGACCAGGGCAACTTCGCGATGATCTCGATCGAGAAAGCGCGCCTGGCGGCGACGCTCGCCGACTTCACGCCCGGCGGGCTCGACTGCGCGGTGTTCAGCGTGGTGCGCGGCGAGACCGTCGAGTTCGCCTGCAAACTCGCGCGCGGCTTCACCGGCCGGCCGGAACTGATTGCCTTCGCCGGCGGCTGGCACGGCGAGACCGGCTTCGCGCTCAGCCTCTCGACGCGGCCCGATCAGCCGCATTTCGCGCCCCTGACGCCGCGCACGCGCCTCATTCCGTTCGGCGACATCGACGCGGCCCGCCAAGCGATCACCGGCCAGACCGCCGCGGTCTTTTTCGAACCGGTGCAGGCCGAGAACCACGGCCGCGCCTTCGCCGGCGATTTCCTGCGCGACCTCGAACGGCATTGCCGCGCGGTCGGCGCCCTGCTCGTCGCCGACGAAACGCAGACCGGCTTCGGCCGCACGGGCAAACGTTTCGCCGTCGAGCGCGCGGGCGTCGATCCGGACATGCTGATCGTCGGCGAGGCGCTCGGCGCGGGCATCTTTCCGATCGCGGCGACGATCTACCAGCAGCGGCTCAACGCGTTCATGAACGATCATCCGCTGATTCATCTTTCGACCTTCGGCGGCTCGGACCTCGGTTGCCTCGTCGCGCTCGAAGCGCTCGCGGTCTACGAAGAAACGCGCCCGTGGGAGAACGCCGAGAAGCTCGGCGTGCGGTTGCGGGAAGGCCTGGAAAAGATCGCGGCCGCGCGGCCGCGCGTCATCGAATCCGTCGCCGGCGTCGGCTTGCTGCTGTCGCTGCAATTGGCGACGCCGGCCAAGGCGCGCGATTTTTGCAAGGCGCTGGCGAAAGAGGGCGTGCTGGCCATGCCGGGCGCGGTCGAGAAACGCGCCGTGGTTTTGCGGCCGTGCCTGACGATCACCGCCGCCGACGCCGACGAGATCGTCGCGGCCGTTGGCCGCGCCGCGAAAGGCAAATGACGGTTTTATCGGCGACCGTCTTGCCATATTCGCGTTATCTTTGTGTTCTCCGGGCGTTCTCTGTGCCCTCTGTGTTTAAGACGGAATGATGGAGACTCCCCATGAAAGCGCTCTATTTCGACAACAACCTGCCGAAAATCCTCGCGCTCAAGGCGCTGTCGGTCGTCGACAAATACGCGGCGTTCGGGCGGTTCTCGCCGGTGCGCTACGCCGACGTCCCGGAGCCGAAGCTGCCGAATCCGCGGTGGTTGAAGGTCCGCAACCTGGCCTGCGGGCTGTGCGGCACGGACATCCATTTTCTCTTCATGGACATGGACCCGCAGTGCTTTTCCGCCGCGACGCCCGGCATCGCGCGCAAATTCCTCGGGCACGAATTGGTCGGCGAAATCGTCGAGGTCGGCGCCGAGGCCGACGGCTGGCGGGTTGGCGAACGCGTGGCGCTGCGCATCGAGTGGCCCTCGTGTTTTCAACTGGAAATCGACCCGCCGTGCCGCCAATGCCGCGCCGGCAATTACATGCTTTGCGAGAACCTCGGCAAGAAGCAGTTGCCGCTGCGCGACCTTGGCGGCGGCTTTTCGCCTCATATGGTCATGCACCGCACGCAGCCGTATCGCCTCCCGAAAAACCTGTCGCTCGATCGCGCGCTGCTGCTGGAGCCGACGGCCAGCGCGCTGCACGGCGTGCGCAAGGGCGCGCCGCGGGCGGGCGAGCGGGCGCTGGTGATCGGCGCGGGCACAATCGGCCTGCTGTGCGTGGCGATCGCGCGCGCGCTGTCGCCGAAGACGACGATCGATTGCGTGGCGCGGCATCCGTTTCAGGCGGACGCGGCGCGGCGTCTGGGCGCGGACGAGGTCGTCAGCGGCGGCAAGCTGTACGAGCGGCTGGCCGCGCGCACGGGCGCCCGTTATTTCCGCGGCTATTTCGGCAACGAGATTCTGCTCGGCGGCTATGATGTGGTTTATGACACGGTAGGCAACGACCGCAGCATCAACGACGCCCTGCGGTGGGCGCGCGGCGGCGGCCGCGCCGTGATTCTCGGCATCAATTTTCATCCGGGGAAAATCGACTACTCGGCGATCTGGACGCAGGAACTGCAAGTCACCGGCATCAATTGCCATGCGATGGAGACCGCAAGCGAAAGTTCGTTCGACCTCGCCGCCAAACTGCTCGCCGATCCGAAATTCCCGGTCGACGAACTGATCACGCACCGGTTTCCGCTGGATCGTTATCAAGAGGCGGTAAAGACGTTTCTCGATAAGGAACACGGTCACGCCATCAAGATTGTGCTCGAACACGGGAGGTAGAGAAGGAAAAAGTAAAAAGGAAAAAGGAAAAAGTTAGAAAAGGCGCCGCCTCGGGGTTGGGTGAGAGCCGGTCGTTGCGGGGCCCGTTGTTGGGTCGGATTTTTTTCCTTTTTCCTTTTTCCTTTTTCCTTCCTTGACCGACGGTGTTCGCTTCTCTACGATTGCCCCCGGCGTGTTGACTATTGCAGTTGAGAGGGGTGTCGTTTGGAGACGGACGGCGGCAAGAAAAAAACTCGCGCGATCGCGCTGCTGTCGGGCGGGCTCGACAGCACGTTGACGATCAAAATGTTGCTCGACCAAGGCATCGACGTCATCGCGCTGAATTTCACGAGCGTTTTTTGCACATGCACGCCGAAAACCGCGAGTTGCCACATCGCAACTTCCGTGGCCCGCGAACTCGGCGTCGAACTCAAGACGCTGGTAAAGGGCCTCGACTACCTCAAGATCGTCGAAAATCCGCGGCACGGCCGCGGGCGCGGCATGAACCCCTGCATCGACTGTCGCATTTACATGCTGCGGCGCTCGGCCGAGGTGATGCGCGAGACCGGCGCGGCGTTCGTCGCGACGGGCGAAGTGCTCGGCCAGCGGCCGATGTCGCAGCATCTGGCGGCGATCAAGCTGATCGAAAAGGAAAGCGGCCTCGCCGGGTTGATCGTCCGCCCGCTGAGCGCGGCATTGCTGGCGCCGTCAAAGCCGGAACTGGACGGCCTCGTGGATCGCAGCCGGCTGCTCGCGATCCAGGGCCGAACTCGGCGTGTGCAACTTGAAATGGCGCGCACGATGGGCGTCGAGACATTTTCGTGCGCCGCGGGCGGCTGTCTGCTGACCGACCCGGCGATCGGCCGTCGCGTAGCGGATATGTTCCACCATTGCCCCGGCTACGACATGCCCGAGGTCCGGCTGCTGACGGTCGGCCGGCATTATCGGCTGCGGCCCGCCCTGAAGGCGATCGTGAGCCGCGCCGACGCCGAAGGCCAGCGCATGGAAGCGCTTGCCGGTCCCCGGTTGCGCATGGAACTGGCCGACATGCCCGGTCCGACGCTCGTGGCCTGCGGCGACGTGACCGACGACGACCTGCCGGCGCTCGCCCGCCTGCTGGCGCATCACCAAAAGAAGCTTGCAGACGATGGTTTTACGGTGAAGATCGTGCGCGATGCCGCCACGACGCGACTCGCCGCCGCCGGCCGGCTCGCGCCCGCCGAGATCGAGAGTTGGCGCATCTGAGCGCGGCCCGCGGCCCGATGCCGGCGTCTCTATCGCGGAAAGGAAACGGCGATTCGACGTGACGCTTCGCGAAGCGATCGTCCGGGGCGGTTCTCGCCAAGATACAGGTTTTTTCTTGCCAAACTGAGCAAGTCGCTGGCCGCCCTCGGCGTATCGACCGTCGTCGCGGCGTTGGTCGGCGAACTTGTCGTGCGCTTTTTCGAAATCGGGCCGCGCGTCTACCCGATTCACGTCACCGCCGCGGACAATCCCTACATGGTCTCGGACGATCCGTTGCTGCGGTACGTCCCTCGCCCCAATTTCCGCGCAAAGAGCGCCAAACGCACGGTCGACGCCGTGGACCGCATCAACGCCTGGGGCTTTCGCGACATCGAACGAACGCGGCAAAAGCCGCCCGGGGCGCGGCGAATCCTGCTCGTCGGCGATTCGGTGGTGATGGGCGTCGGCGTGGACGATGTCAACGACACGATTTCGCGGCGATTGGAGCGGAAACTCCAGGCCCAAAACGTGGAAATCCTGAATTTCGGCGTTTCCGGGTACAACACCGTCGCCGAGGCCGAATTGGTGCGCGTCAAGGGCCTGGCCTTCTCGCCCGATCTGGCGATCGTCGTCTTCTTGTGCTGCGATTTTGGGGCCTTTATCGGACAAAATCACCATTTTTCGACCGAACGGCCGGAATGGGCCGACGAGTTGTTCGTCGGGTCCCGATTGTTTCGCACCGCGGCGATGAGGCTGAATCTTTTCGGTTTTCGTCTTCAATACGACCGTCGCACTCGGGACCAGCGGCCGAGCCCCGTGCCGATGGACGACAATGTGGGGCGCGGCATCGCCATGTTCCGGGAGATGTCGGCGGAGCACGCTTTTCGGGCCGTATTCATGCTTTGGCCGAGTTTTACGGATGCGGCGATCGTGAGCGCGCGGACGGGGATCGCCGGCTGCCATGTCGATTACGATATGGCGACGGCGGCGCAAAACGCGGGCCTCGCCGCGTTCGATTTGGCGCCGTATTTCCAAGAGGACTTCGACGACGTCAAGAAACGGTTTCCGCACGCGGCGCCGCGAACGACGTACACCTTCGACGGCGTCCACCCGCTTCCATACGGCGTGGATACGACGGTGCGCATTCTGGAACGGCTGCTCGGCGATCTAGGATACGGACCGCGTGCGCCGGACGGCGGCGGGGAGGCGGCCGGCGGCGAGGATCGCCGCGGCGCGGATCCGTCCTGACGAATCGGCGGCGGACCGTGTTATAATTCGTCCGCCGGCGCGATTCCGCCGGCCTGCCGCACGATGGGGACTTGGTGAGCATCGCGTTCGACGAACAAGGTTTGTCGCTGGACGGCCAGGCCGTGCCCTGGCTTTCGGGCGAAATCCATTACTGGCGCCACTCGCCGAAAGATTGGCCCGCGCTGCTCGAACGCATCCAGGCGCTGGGCCTGCGGATGATTTGCACGTATATCCCGTGGGGCGTGCACGAAGGCGCGCCGGGGACGTACGACTTCGGCAACCTCGACCCGGCGAAAGCGCTCGGGCGTTTTCTCGATCTGGCGGGCCAATACGGCTTCCACGTGCTCGTTCGGCCGGGGCCGCACATCAATTCCGAGCTGACCTACTTCGGCTATCCGCAACGGCTGTTCGACAACCCGGCGATGCTGGCGCGCAACGCCCGCGGCGGCTTCGTGCTGCTGCCCGTGTTCCCGCGCGTGTTTCCGGTCATTTCCTACGCGTCGGAGCCGTTCTGGCAGGAGGTCGCGGGCTGGTTCGACGCGCTGGCGCCGATCCTCAAGCCGCGCCTGCACCCGGCCGGACCGATCGTCGGCGTGCAACTCGACAACGAATTATCCTATTTCTTCCGCACCTCGGCCTACGACCAGGATTATCACCCGGACGCCCGCGCAAAATGGCTCAACTTCCTTCGCGCCAAATACGGCGACCTGACCGGGGCCTCGTTGGCGCACGGCGGCCCGGCGCCCGGCGACCGCCCGCTGCCCGACGAATTCCTGGCGCGGACGCCCGCCGAAACGCCGTTTTATCTCGATTGGCTCGAATTCAAGGAGCGGCTGCTCGGCGATTCGTTGGCGCGTTTGCGCCGGATGTGGGAGGAGCGCGGCGTGGCGGACGCCGTGTTCTTCCACAACTTCCCGGCGACCGAGGTCCGCACGCCGCTGAACCTGCCGCTGGCCGAACAACACACGCACTTTTGCGGCGTCGATTTCTACATGCGCAAAACGGAATTCGCGTCGCTCAAGCGGCGGCTGCTGTTCCTGACCGCGCAGTCGCGTTTTCCGGTCAGCCCGGAGTTCGGCAGCGGCGTCTGGCACACGTGGCCGCCGATCGACCTGGCCGATCAGGAATTCACGACGCGCGTCGCCTGGATGTACGGGCTGCGCGGCGTCAATTTCTACATGATCGTCGATCGCGACCGCTGGTACGGCGCGCCGATCACGCGCACGGGCGGGGTCCGGCGCGAGGCGTGGAATTTTTACGAAAAGCACATCGCGTTGCTGCGGCGGCTCCAGCCGTGGCGGCTGCGCCGGCGCGCGCCGATTTGCCTGTTGTCGCCGCGCGACTACGAACGGCTGGAGGCGGCGGCGAACGTCACGGCGCCGCTTTCGCCGCTGCTGCTCGAGAACTTTGCGTTGCCCGAAGACCTTTGCCTCGAGACGAACATCGGTTTCGCCAAGCCGATCCAGCGCCTCTACGCGAAGATCCTGCGCGGTTGGGAGAGCGCGTTGACGAAAATGGGCGTGCCGTACGCGATCGGCTCGACCGACCTGGATGAAGCCGCGCTCGCCTGCTACGAGGCGGTCGTCTGCCCGACCTTCGAGTTTCTCGGCCGGCGCGCGCAGGAGACGCTGGCGAATTACGCGGCCGGCGGCGGCTGCCTGATCTGCGGTCCGGAGGCGCCGGCGCTCGACGAGGCGATGCGCGAATTTTCCGGCCTCGACCACTACACGGGCCGGCCGATCGAACGGCTCGACGGCGCGGTCGATATCGTGCTCTGCGAGGCCGGCCGCGGCAAACTCGTGCTCGTCGCCGAGGCGCCGGCGACGCCCGAAGCGGCGGCGCCCATCGTCGAAACCGTCTGCCGCCGGCTCGCGCTCGCCCCGATCTACCCGGCCTCGCCGCCGTGCGAGACGAGCCTGCTGGAAGACCGCGCCGCAGGCCGCCGCGTGCTCTTTGTCGCCAACCCCACCGCGGCGCCGCAACGGCCGCGGATCGCGACGCCGACCCCCGCCGAATATTTCGTCGACCTCGAAACCGGCGACCGTTTTTTCGGCGACGGCGCGATCCAGGTCGACATGGCGCCGTACCGCGTCCGCATCCTCGACGTGTTGTAAATGCGTGCGATCGACCGACGAGCGTCGTTGACAATCACGACCCAAGTGCGATGATGTCCGCACAAAACGCCGGCGACAGGTCAGCCGGCATCCACAACGCAGCAGAAGTTAAAGACAAGAGAGCGCAGGAGCTTCGCCAAGCAAGGGGAGAAAGCCCGTGGCCTCCAAGAAAAGCCGGCTCATTTCGTGGCTCGGCGCCTTTTGGGAGCGGCTCAGAAATTTTGTCACGGACGGCGACACCGAGGCCGAGAAACAAGGCGCGGCCGACTACGATCTGGACGACATAACGAAGGGACTCGATGCCCTGGCGGAAACGACCGCCTATGCCATGGCCCTGGCCGAGGAAAAACAAGACGAGTTGCGCGAGGCGATCAAAGAGCACGACGCGTTCGACGCAGAGATTCGCGAATTCTTGAAGCAGAACCAGAGAGCGGAAGCGGAGAAAAAGGCGCCGCTTCGTCTCGGCTGCCAAAAAAAAGTCGCGGCGTTGGAAGCGGACTATCGCTTGCTGGCGGAGCAGGCGGCGAAATTGCTCGCTTCGTATCGGGAGAAAAAATCCGCCGCCACCCAAATCGCGCAGGCCGCGGATGAGTTGGTCCGGCGGCACGTCATGGCGACGATTTCCGCAGCCGATCGGAGTCTGACGGCGGCCGATCTGGAGCAGATTCGCGATCGTCTGCGTTTCGAAGCGTTGAAGCTGGAGTATCTGGCCGAGTTGGAAGCCGCCGATCGCGGCGACAGCGTTGTCGAGGCGACAGCGAGGGACGACGCCGCAATTACGGATCCGCACGATCCGATTGCGACCGCTCGACGACTTGCGTCGGCGCCGTCGGTCAAGCGCGGCGCTGGAAACATCAGAGAGGAATGAACAGGAGGCAGGACGGCATGGGCTTCAAGGAGTTGTTTTTCGAGTGGCAGAACTTGATATTTGTTCTGCCGTTCATCGGCGCGCTTTTCTACCTGATGCTGCAGGCCGCGGGCGCATTCGGCGGGCACGACGTGGGCGCGGCGGACGCCGGCGTCGATCACGACATCGACGCCGATCACGACCTGTCGATCGACCACGGCGTCGGCGGCGAACAGGATGTCGGCGACGCCGGCGGCGACGCCGATCACGATGTGGGCGAAGCGAGCAGCGACGCCGCTCACGACGCCGGCGTCGACGGCGGGCACGCCGAGGCCGCGTTCAGCGTGTTGAATTTATTGGGCGTCGGCAAAGTGCCGTTGTCGATCATTGTGATGACGCTCTTCTTCATTTGGGGATTCACCGGCTGGGCCGGCAACCTGATCTTCGGCAAACTTTTGCGGTTTCCGATCGCCTATGTCTGGCCGTCGTTGGCGCTGGCCGCCGTTTGCTCGGTGTTCTTGACCCGGGCGATCGCCGGCCTCATTTCCCGCGTGCTGCCGTCGACCGAAACCTACCTGACCGGCCCGAAGGACTTCATCGGCAAGACGTGCAAGTCGCGCTACGCCATCAAAGAGGGAAGCGGCGCTTGCGTCTTATATGACAAATACAACCAATTTCAGGAAATTCAGTGCCGAGTGAAAAGCGGCGCGCCGGAAATTCCTCCGGACGCCGACGCGATTATCGTCGGATACCGGGCGGCGGGCAAGTATTACCTCGTCCGTCCAAACCCACTCACCACCCCGAGCAGAGGAGAGTAAGAAATGGCCACAACTCATCACGAAGACGACAAGCCGGAACGCAGTTATGGCGATGCGCCGACCCCCAGTTCCGGCGCGGGCATGGGCATAGCCGCGATTGTTTTTGCCTTGATGTTCATCGTCGGCCCGCTGGCCGCCCTTTCCATTGGCGTCGCGATTCCGACGCTGGCCACGATCATCCTCGTCGGCTTCGGCGTCCTGTTATTGCTCATTGGGATGATCGTGGTGGTCATCACCAAATTGTACGTGAAGACCGGCGCCGACGAGGCGATCGTCCGCACCGGCATGGGCGGCCAGAAGACGATCATCAACGGCGGCATCATGTTCATTCCCGTCGTGCACAAGATCATCAAGGTCTCGTTGCGCACGATGCGCATCGACGTCGCCCGCACCGGCAAAGACGCGCTGATCACCGGCGACAACCTGCGCGCCGACGTCGTCGCCGAATTCTTCATGCGGGTCGCCAAGGACAAAGACGCGGTGGTGTCCGCCGCGACCTCGCTCGGCGAGCGGTCGACCCATCCGGACAACATCCGGACTTTGCTCGAACAAAAATTGGTCAACGCCCTGCGCACGGTCGCCGCGACGCAGAACCTGGAAGACCTGAATCGCAATCGCAGCAGCTTTGTCGAAGAGATCCAGAAAAATGTGACGACCGACCTGGCGCACAACGGTCTGACCCTGGAATCGGTGACGATCTCGTCGCTCGACCAGACCGAAACGAAGGACCTGCGCGACAACAACATCTTCGACGCCAAGGGCTTGCGCACCATCGCGGAGATCACGAACAAACAGTTGGTCGAAAAGAACCAGATCGAGGCCGACGCCAAAAAGCGGATCGCCTCGCAAAATCTCGAACGCGATCGATTTTTGCTGGATCAGGCGCAGTCGCTAGCCACCGCCAAGGCCGCGCAGGAAACGGAAATCGCCAAAGCCCAGGCGCAGCGGAAGCAGGAGGCCGAGTCGTACACCGCCGATCAGACGCGGCAGGCCGAAACCGCCAAGGTCGTTTCCGCGCAAGCCATCCGCAAGGCCGAGATCGAACGCGAGCAGGCGTTGGCGGTGGCCGCGGCGGCGAAAGTGCGGGCCGAGACCGTCGCGCAGGTCGAAGCGCAACAGGCGCAGCAGATCGCGGCGGTCAAGAAGGAGCGGGAGGTCCAACTGGCCGAGCGCGAGAAGGGCGTTGCCGTCGCCGCCGCCGAGCAGAAGCGCCTGGTGGCGGACGTCGAGGCGAAACAGGCGCAGTTGGTGGCGCAGGTCAATTCCGAGCAGGCGCAGCAGGTCGCGGATCGCCGCAAGCAGATCGCCGTGGCCCAGGCCGAGAAGGAACGCGCGGTGGCCGAGGCCCTGAAACTGGCCGCCGAAGCCGAAGCGGAAACGAATCGGCAGGCGGTCGCCACCGTCGAGACCGTCAAGACGGCCGAACGCGAGAAGGAAAAGAAGGTCATTGAGCAGCAGGCCGCCGCCGCGCAAAAACAGATCGAAATGCAGGTCAAAGCCGACGCCGAGGCCTACGCCCGCATCAAGACGGCCGAGGGCCAGAAGTCCGCCGCTGCGGCCGAGGCGCAGGCGATCACGACCAAAGCCAACGCCGAACGCGACGCCGCCAAAGCCCACGCGGAAGGCGCCAGAGCCGAGCAAATGGTGGCGGTCGACGTCGCCAACGCGGAAGTCACCGTCGCCGCCGCCCGCGTCGAGGTCAAGCGCACGGACATGCGCATCCAAACCGAAAACGCCGACGCGGCCATCAGCAAGGAGCTGCTGCTCGCGCAAATCGCCGCGGCGCGCGACATCGAAATCGCGAAAGCCAACGCGATGGGGCAGGCGTTGGCCAAGGCCAACATCCAGGTCTGGGGCGACCCGTCGGCCGTTTCCAAGATGACCGAAGGTTTCTTCGCCGGCCAGGGCTTTGCGCAAAACATCGGCGGCTTTATGAACGCGCTGCCCGACGGACTGAAATCGAAACTTGCGGACCTCGGCCAGGTCGTCATGGACCGGGTCGCGTCCGACAATTCACACGGGGCTGCGGCCGAACCCGCGGCTGAACCGGAAGCCGAGTAAGTTTACCAGTCACGTAATCGAAGAGCCCGGCGCCGCAGGGCGCCGGGCTCTCTTGTGTCCGACTGGTATGGGGGGGGGCAAGCGCTCCACCGGCCCCGCAAGGGGTCGCCGCAAGGAATTACCTTGCTAGCCCAACTTCGCCAGTTAGGAAAAAAATGAGGGCTGATTTCGCCTGCGGCG
>CAZHPN010000046.1:0-36055 GCA_964534375.1 uncultured bacterium
CAACGACGACAACGACGACAACGACGACAACGACGACAACGACGACAACGACGATTCGGCTTTCACTTGCGGAAGCGACACGCAACTTGCGGCGAACGCTCCCGACCCGGCGTCTGACGCCGGCTCGATCATTTCGGAATCGTTCGCAACGGACGGCAGCGGCCTGACCGCGTATACGGCCCAGAGCTTTGTCGTTCCGACCGGTGCGTCCTGGACCATCGACACCGTGTACATTCCGGGCGACGGCTGGACGTGGAGCGCGACGACCCCTCCGGGCGTGTTCTCGTCGTTGGCCAACGTGACTTCGCTCGATTGCTACATCTACACGGATGCATCCGGCGCGCCGAGCGGCGTGCCGGGCGGCGCGGGCACACCGACCTGGACTCAGTCGAGTGCTCCGGATTCGGCGAACATCACGCTTTATATGACTCATGACCCGATTAACGGCAGCAACTGGCTGTCGAGCTTCGCGATGACGGTCACCAGTCCGCCGACCCTCACGGCCGGCACGTACTGGCTCGAGTGCAACGCGGCGTCGGCGACGTACGCCGCTGGCCCGTGGGGCCCGTTCTTGTCGACCACCGCGGTGGGTTCGGCATCGTTGATCAACCCGCCGGGCGGCTTTGGCGACGGGACGTCATGGATCCCGCTCAGCGAACTCGGCACCGTGGACGCTACGACCGCCTACACCCTGTGCGGCAGCAGCAGCTAGTCATTCGTTCGAGTACGCAGGAAAAAGGGCGCGGTTCGCCGCGCCCTTTTTTTTCGTTGCGTCCGGCCGGGCGCTTTTATTGGCCCGACGAACCGATCTGCCGAATGCGGAATCGTAGGGACGGCAGCGTGGGAATACGGTGGAGGAAACCACTTCTCCTACCCGGCTTAACGCGCTCGCGCGTCCGCCGGCCGCTTGACCATTCGGCTGCCGAGCTTATGTTATTTTCGCGTGCATTTCTATCTGCTGCCGGCGCGGCTCGTCGCCGCCGTCGCGAAGAAGGCCGGATGAGCCAGGATCTATCCCTCGGATATTCCTTCGACAAGTTGGACCGCGATCTCGACTACCTGATGCGCTGTTTTCGGGAAACGCTGGCCGAATTGCACGAGGAGGCATTGTCGCGCGCGCTGCCGTGGATCGGCGAGCAATCCGCGGCGCCCGACTTGGGCGCGGAGGCCGGTCTGCAGGCGTTTTCGCTTTCGTTCCAATTGCTCAACATGGTCGAGGAAAACGCGTCGGCGCAGGCCCGGCGGCAGGTCGAGCGCCGGGGCGACTCCGCCGCCGAACCCGGCCTGTGGGGGCAGCGGCTCGGCGAACTGCGCGAGCGCGGATACGCGCTGGCGCTAATCGCCGCCGCGCTGCCGGCGATTTGGGTCGAGCCCGTGTTGACCGCCCACCCGACCGAGGCCAAGCGCACCTCGATTCTCGAACAGCACCGCCAATTGTACCTGCTGCTGTTCAAGCGCGAGAACCAAATCTGGACGCCGGGCGAACAGGACGCGATTCGCGAACAGATCAAGGCCGCGCTCGAAAAAATCTGGCGCACCGGCGAAATCCGGCCGGAAAAGCCCGATGTCGCGTCCGAGCGGCGCGGCGTGCTGTATTTTTTGCGCGACGTTTTCCCCGAGGTGCTGCCGCGGCTCGACGGCCGGCTGCAACAGGCCTGGCGCGACGCCGGCGGCGACCCGACAGCGCTGGCCGGTCTCGGCAAAATGCCGCGGCTCACCTTCGGCGTCTGGGTCGGCGGCGACCGCGACGGCCACCGGCAGGTGACGGCGAAGGTCACCGAAGAAACGTTGGTCGCGTTCCGGCAGGCGGCGCTGACGGTGCACGACCGGAACCTGCTCGTTCTGGCGCAACGGCTGAGCCTGACTTCGATGCGGCAGGAGCCGCCGCCGGCGCTGGCGAAGGCGATTCGCGAGTCCGCCGACCGCATGGGCGAGGCTGGCCGGCGCGCGGTGCAGCGCAATCCGGACCAGCCGTGGCGGCAGTTTCTCAATCTCGTACGGGCCAAACTGCCGCAGCCCGAGGCGTGCACGATCGGCCTCGACCCTTACCAATACCGCCGGCCCGCGGAGTTTCTCGCCGATCTGCGGCTGCTCTACGAATCGCTGATCGAGATCGGCGCACCGCGGCTGGCCGAACAGGAAGCGGCGCCGGTCATGCGCGCGGCGGAGGTTTTCGGCTTTCACCTTGCCGCCCTCGACATCCGCCAGAACAGCGCTTTTCACGACCGGGCGCTGGCCCAATTGCTCAATGCGGCGGGCCGCAGCGGCGCCGAATATCTCGCGTGGCCGGCGGACAAGCGCCTCGCCTGGCTGACGCGCGAACTCGAAATGCCGCGGCCCCTCGCGCCCGGCGCGGTTGACCTCGGGCCGGAGGCTAAAGAGACGCTCGACTGTTTCCGCCTGCTGGCCAGCCACGGCGAGGAATACGGCTACGACGGCCTAGGCTCCTTGATCGTCAGCATGACGCGATCCGCCGCGGATTTGCTGACGGTCTACCTTTTGGCGCGCGAGGCCGGACTCGTGCGGCCGACGCCAGCGGGGCCGGCGTGCCGGCTGCCGGTGACGCCCCTGTTCGAGACCGTCGAGGATCTGCAAGCCGCGCCGGCGATTCTGCGCGAGTTCCTGCGTTGCCCATTGACGAAGAACAGCCACGTTTCGCTCGATGGCCGGCCCGTGCAGCAGGTGATGCTGGGTTACAGCGACAGCGCCAAAGCGGCGGGCCTGTTGTCGGGGCAGTGGGCGCTGCACCAGGCGCAGGAGACGCTGCACGAGGTGGCGCGCGCCGAGGGCGTGGGGCTGCGCTTTTTTCACGGCCGCGGCGGGACGATCAGCCGCGGGGCGGGGCCGACGCACCGTTTTCTGGAGGCGTTGCCGCACGGTTCGCTGGGCGGAGCGTTTCGCGTCACGGAGCAGGGCGAGACGATCAGCCAGAAGTACGCCAACCTGAACACCGCCGCGTACAATCTCGAACTGCTGCTCGCCGGGGTGACGGCGACCACGCTGGCGCATGCGCAGCCGCCGCCCGACGACGGCGAATTGGCGGGCGCGGTGCAAGAGTTGGCGACGCGCAGCCAGGCGGCGTACGCGGCGCTGCTCGACGAGCCGGGGTTCATGACTTTTTTCGGCGAGGCGACGCCGATCGACGCAATCGAGGAAGCGCGCATCGGTTCGCGGCCGTCGCGCCGCACGGGCCAGCGGACGCTCGGCGATCTGCGCGCGATTCCGTGGGTCTTCAGTTGGCACCAGGCGCGGTTTTATCTGCCGGGCTGGTGGGGCGTCGGGACGGCGCTCGAAGAATTGTCGCGGCGCGAGCCGGCGGTTTTCGCGCGCCTCGCTGAAAAATCGCGGACGTGGCCGGTCTGGCGGTATTTGCTGATCAACATCGAAACCAACTTGATGTCCGCCGACCTCGAGGTGATGCAGGAGTATGCCGCGCTGGTGAAAGACGACGAAATCCGCCGTGGCTTCATGGACAAGATCGCAGACGAATTCCGCAGCGCCGGCCGGATGCTCGAACGCGTGCTTGGCGGCGGCTTCGAAGCCCGCCGGCCGCGGCTGTGGGGCACGCTGGTGCGGCGGGCGCCGGCTTTGCGCGCGCTGCACACTACCCAGATCGCCCTGCTGACCGAGTGGCGCGGCCTCCTCGCCGCCGGCGACGCCGCGGCCGCCGCGGAGAGGCTGTCGCGCGTGCAGCTTTCGATCAACGCGATCGCCAGCGGGCTGCGCACGACGGGATAAGGAAGAAGGAAAAAGTAAAAAGGAAAAAGGAAAAAGTAAGACAAAGCAGACGCGCGGTTCCCGACTTGGGCGCTGGCCGATTCGGCAAGGCGCAGGCGACGGCGCCGCCCCACGTAGTAGCTTACGCCCGGCAATTTTTCCTTTTTCCTTGTTCCTTCTCGCGTGCGCGAGGGTGCGAATTTCGTTGAAAATGCTTGCGCGCACGTTTAGTATCCGCTCCCGATGACGCACCGTATTTCCCCGCGATGGTGGCCCTTGTTGGCGGTCGGTTCCCCGGTCTTGGCGCCGTGGCTGGCCGTGCAAACCGTCCGGTTCCAAACGGGCGTGCGCGAGGCCGCGGCGCGGAACGCCAAACGGCTGCGCAAGGCGAAGCGTCTGGATTTGCCGGAACTGCAAAATCTCGAAATGACCGTCGTTGTCGAAGAGCGGCACAGCGAGGGATTCATCGGCGACGCCGCGGTTTCCTACCTCTTGCGCAACGAAAACGGCGGGATGCTGATGGACCTCGGGTTCGGCGCGGACCGACCGGCGTTCCGCAACAACGCGGCGCGGCTCGGCATCGGCCCGGGCGATTGGGGCGCGGTGTTCGTCTCGCACCTGCATCCGGACCACATGGGCGGGCTGAAGGCAGCGCGCCGCAAGACGATCGATTTTCCGCGCTCGTTGGCGCCGAAGCCGCGAATCCCGTGTTACACGCCGGCGCCGTGCGCCGCGACGAACCTGATCGTCGACGAGGCGACGGCGGCGCGCGTCTTGCCCAACGGCTTCGCCACGACCGGGCCGCTGGCGCGCATGCTGTGCTTCACCGGTGTCACCGAAGAGCAGGCGGTCGTGGCGCGGCTCAAGGACAAGGGTCTGGTCGTGATCCTGGGGTGCGGCCATCCGACCGTCGAACTCGTGCTGCGCATGGTGCGGCGGCTGTCGGACGCGCCGATTTACGCGGTGGCCGGCGGGTTGCACCTGCCAATCGTCGAGTCGCGCGGCGCGCGCTTCGGCATCCAATTCCAACAGATCGTCGGGACGGGCAAACCCTGGTGGCGGAAGATCGGCGACGACGATCTGGACCGCACGATCCGCGCGCTCAATGAATCCGGCGCAAAACGGCTGCTGCTTTCGGCGCACGACTCCTGCGACTACGCGCTGGAACGGATCGCCGACGCCGCGACCGCGCGAGTCGACGTGCTGACGGCTGGGGTCACGTATTGCTTGTGATTCTCCGCGCGGCGCGTGGAACCCGACGCCGGCCATGGATGAACGGGAAGAGCAGGCCTCACGCGGAGACGCGGAGTTCGCGGAGAATCCGAGCAACGCAGCCGCTGGCAATCCTCCGCGCCGTCCGCGTCTCCGCGTGAAACTCTCAATCTTCAAATCAATCTCTGCGTGAGCCTTTCCCTGGGCTCGTGACAACCCTCGCGCGTTTCTGTAAAAAGGTCGCATAGCATTTTGTGCGAGGCGAATTCGCGACCGAGGAAAAGAGGACGGCGATGGCATACCAGTTTTTCTCGATCGAGCGTCGCGCCGACGGCGTGGCGCTCGTCTGGATCGACTATCCGGGCGAAAAGATCAACAAGGCATCGACGAAGGTGACCGCCGAGTTCGACGACGTGCTCGTCGAGTTGGCGGCCGACGCGCAGGTCAAGGCCGTCGTCGTGATCAGCAAGAAGGCCGACAACTTTATCGCCGGCGCCGACATCGAGGAATTCCGCGCGATGACCGCGGCGTCGCAGGCCTTGGATCTCTCCCGGCATTCGCAGCAGACCCTCGATCGCGTGCGGAACATCGGCAAGCCAGTGGTGGCGGCGATTCACGGACTGTGCATCGGCGGCGGCCTCGAGGTCGCGCTCGCCTGCCATTACCGCATCGCGACCGATCATCCGAAGACGCAACTCGGCGCGCCGGAGGTGAAGCTCGGCCTGATTCCGGCCGCCGCGGGCACGCAACGCCTGCCGCAATTGATCGGTTTGCAGGCCGGGCTCGACATGTTGCTGACCGGCAAGAACGTACACGCGCGGAAGGCGAAAAAAATGGGCCTCGTCGACGAGGTCGTCGCGCCGTACGGTCTCGCCGACCAGGCGGCGTCGGTCGCGCTGCGGTTGGCCGCAACCGTGGGGCCGGCGCCGCGCCGCCGGCGGCCGTTGCGCGAGCGGTTGATCGAAGGCTTCGGGCCGGCGCGGCGCCTGGCGTTTCGCAAGGCGCGCGAGATGGTGATGAAGCAAACCAAGGGCAACTATCCGGCGCCGCTGGCGATCCTCGAGTGCGTGCAAACGGGCTTCGAGCAGGGCATCCCGGCGGGCCTGGCGAAAGAATCCGAGATGTTCGGTCCGCTGATGGTCTCGCCGGAATCGCGCAGCTTGCTGGGCCTCTTCATGGCGATGAACGAACGGCGGAAGCTGCCGCTCGCTCAGGGCACGGCCAAACCCGAACGTATCGCCGTCGTCGGCGCCGGCCTGATGGGCGCGGGCGTGGCGCTGGTGTCGGTCACCCAGGCCGAGACGCCGACGATTTTGAAAGACATCTCCGCGGCGGCCGTCGCGGCGGGCGAGAAGTACGTCGCCAAAGACCTCGACAAGCGCGTCGCGAAAGGGCGCATCCGCGGCGCCGAACGCGATCGCATTTTCTCGCGCCTCGACGCCCGCGCCGACTATCACGGCTTCGAGCGCGCGAACCTCGTGATCGAGGCCGTGTTCGAAAATCTCGATCTGAAGCGTCGCGTGCTCGCCGAGGTCGAGGCGCTGGTTGGCGACGACTGCGTCTACGCGTCCAACACCTCCGCGCTGCCGATCGCCGAAATCGCCGCCGGCGCCCGCCGGCCGGAGAACGTGCTAGGCATGCACTACTTTTCGCCCGTGCCGTCGATGCCGCTGCTGGAAATCATCGTCGCGCCGCAGACGGCGGAACGCGCGGCGAAAGTCGCCGCCGCGGCCGGCGTGGCGCAGGGCCGCACGATCATCGTCGTCAAAGACGGCCCGGGTTTTTACACGACGCGCATCCTCGTGCCGTACCTCAACGAGCTGGGCCTGCTGCTCGAAGACGGCGCGACGATCGAGGAGATCGACGCCGCGTTGACCGCGTTCGGGTTCCCGATCGGGCCGGCGTTGCTTCTGGACGAAGTGGGCCTCGACGTCGGCGCGCACGTGGGCGAGTTCCTCGGCCGCACGATTTTTGCCGATCGCGGCGTGCGCCAGGCGACAGGCATCGCGAAGATGTTCGCCGCGGGTTTTCTCGGCCGCAAGAACAAACGCGGTTTCTACCAATACGACGCGCCGTCCGGCCCGGCGTGGAAAACCAAGCTGGGGTTCCGGCCGAAAAAAAAGAAACTGTCCAACCCGGACGTTTATCAATATTTCGGCGCCGAACGCCGGCCGCCCGAACGCGAGGTCGTGCAACTGCGCGCGGCGTTGGCGATGGTCAACGAGGCGGCGCAATGCCTGCAAGACGGCGTGATCGCATCGCCGACCGACGGCGACCTCGGCGCGATCCTCGGCCTGGGCTTCCCGCCGTTCCGTGGCGGGCCGTTCCGCTTCATTGACACGTACGGCGCCGGCAAGTTGACCGCGAAGCTCGAAGAATACGCCGCCCAATTCGGCGCACAGTTCAAGCCGGCGGCGATTTTGGTCGAGCACGCGCAGCAGGAAAAGAAATTTCACGAGAAATAGAACCGCGCCGCGCCGAACCGAGCAAACTCTCGGAACCGTGCCGGAGCACCGGCGGATGAGAAACTGATGTTGGTCGGACGCCGTTTGCGGCTCGCCTTGGGCGTTGCCGCCCTGTTCGCGCTCGGCGTAATCTTCGCGTTTTCCGGCTGCGAAAAAGTTTCGCCGCGACCGCCGGCGCCGCCAGCCGCGGCGCCGGAAGGGTCGCCGCCGGCCGCGGCCGACGTCGCGGCGCCCGAGTGGTCGCCCGAGCCGCCGGCGCCGACGCCGGCGGGGTCGCCGATCGAGCACGTCGTGCAAGGCGGCGACACGCTCGCGACGGCGCTGGCCGGGACCGGGCTGGCGGCGGCCGAAATCGCCCGCGTGACCGCCGCGCTGGAACGCGTGCGTTTTCCGTTTCAGAAAATCAAGAAAGACCAGGAGTTCACGCTTTGGCTCGACGACGCCGGCGCGTGCGTCGGGTTCGACTACCGCTTTTCGCCGGCGCTGACGTACGAGGCGCGCGTCAAAGAGGGCGAACTCGTCGCGCAAAAAGTCGAACTGCCGACAGCCGTGCGGATCGTGAAGTTCGGCGCGCGCGTCGAAAGCAGCGTCTACGAAGCCATTTTGCAGCACGGCGAAACCGACGGACTGGCGTCGCTCGTTTCCAACCTGTTCGCGTGCGACATCGATTTTTACGCCGATCCGCGCAAGGGCGACGGCTTCAAGTTGATTTTCGAAAAGGCGTATTTGCCCGACGGCCGGGCGCGCGGTTACGGCCGCCTGCTCGCCGCGGAGTACGACGGCGCCGTCACCGGCCGTCAACGCGGTTTCTGGCTGGAGCACGATAGCGAAGACGTCCGCGGTTTCTACGACGAACGCGGCCGGATGCTGCGCAAGACGTTTCTGGCGGCGCCGCTCGACACGATGCGCGTCACCAGCGCCTTCGGCATGCGTCGCCACCCCGTGCTCGGCCGGGCGATGATGCACAACGGCGTCGACTATGGCGCCCCGGTGGGCACGCCCGTCTGGGCGGTCGCCGACGGCGTCGTACTGTCGGCGGGCGGCGCCGGCGCGGCCGGCAACCTGATCAAGATTTTTCACGGCAACGGCCTGGTGACGATGTACATGCACTTGTCGCGGGTGATGGTGCGGCAGGGTCAGCGCGTCCGCCAGCGGCAGATGATCGGCCGCGTGGGCGCGACGGGCCGCGTCACCGGGGCGCATCTCGATTTCCGCGTGCAGAAAGACAACCATTTTCTCAATCCGCAGCGGTTGAAAATGATCGCGACGTCGCTGCGCAACGTGCCCGAAGCCGAGCGTCCGCGCTTCGACAAAATCATGGCGGAAATGCAGGCGCAGTTGGAAACGATCGAGATCGACGCGCCGGCGAAAGTCGAGTGAACGGGCCCGGGGAGTAGTGCGGAATGCGGACTGCGGAATGCAGAATGCGGAATGTGGAACGCGGAACGCTGAGTGCAGAATGCGGAGTGCGCAGCGAACTGGCGACGCGGATTCACTCCGCATTCGCCATTTGCCATTCCGCATTATTTCAGCAGTTCCTGCTCGATTCTCTTCATGTCGGCTTCGACGCGCGCGGCGTCCTGATCGACCTGGGCGCGAGCGGCGAAATCGCCGTGGTGCGCAATGTAGTGTTTGATCTTGGGCTCGGTGCCGGAGGGGCGAATCGTCACGCTGCTCAGGCCGTCGTCGCCGAGAACGAACGCCAGCACGTTGCTGCGTTCCAGGCCCAGCGGCTTCTTTACGCCTGTTTTTAGATCCCAGTGCGTGTCGGTTTCGCGGTCGACGACCGCCGTCGTGGCCAGGCCGGCGATGGACCGCGGCGGCTCGCGGCGCAAGTCATCCATCAATTTTCGCATCTGCTCGGCGCCGGCTTCGCCTTCGAGGAACACCGAAAACTGGCGGTCGACGAAATATCCGAATTTTGCCCACAACTCGGCCTGCGCCTGCAACAGCGTCTTGCCGCGGGCCTTCCAGTAGGCGGCGAGTTGCGCGACGCCGGCCGCGCCGGCCCCGCTGTCTTTGTCGCGCACTTCGGCCGTCAGCATATAGCCGATCGATTCCTCGCAGGCCATGACCATGGAGGTCGGCGGCTGCCCGGCCATTTCGCGCCGGTGGATCTCCGCCGCGATGTTCTTGAAGCCGACGAGCAGGTCATCGACGATCTCGACGCCGTGCGCTGCGGCGATGCGGCGCAGCATTCTGGTCGTCACCTGCGTGGTCAGGACATAGGCGTCGGCGGGCAGGGCGCCGCGTTCGCGCCGGCGCGTCAGCACGAAATCGAGGAGCAGCGCCTGGACTTCGTTGCCGGTCAGGTGCGCGAAGTTCCCGCGGCCGTCGGGCGCGGCGACGCCCAGGCGATCGGCGTCGGGGTCGCTGGCGATCGCCAGGTCGCCCCCGATTTCCTTGGCGAGCGCAATGGCGATATCCAGCACCGCCGGCATTTCCGGATTGGGATAATTGCGCGGTACGGTCGGGAAATGGCCGTCCATCGCGGCCTGTTGCGGAGGCAGGCGCACGTCTTTGAAACCGAGCGCCGCGAGCACCGGCGGCACGACGGTCACGCCCGTGCCGTGCAGCGGCGAGTAGACGATGGTCACGTCGCGTTCGTCGCAGAGCGGCAGATCGCGGCAACTCATGGCGACGTAGGCGCGATCGACGCGGTCGTCGAGAATCTCGACCAGGCCCTTTTCGATCGCCTCCTTCAGCGGCAGGCGCCCGATTTTGGCGACCCGTGCGACTTCCTCGAGCACCGCCCCGTCGTGCGGCGCGACCATTTGTCCGCCGTCTTCCCAGTAGGCCTTGAAGCCGTTGTCCGACGGCGGATTGTGGCTGGCCGTGATGACGGCGCCGGCGATCGCGTGCAGGTTTCGCACCGCGAACGACAGCAGCGGCGTCGCGCGCGGCCCGTCGAACAGGTACACATGCAGCCCCGCGGCGGCCAGCGTCTCGGCCGTGATGCGCGCGAACTCGGCTGACGAAAGGCGCACGTCGCAGGCGACGACGACGCCGCGCCGGGCGTAGGAACCGTCGCGATCCTGGCTCTTGATGTAGGCCGCCAGCCCCTGCGCCGACTCGCCGATCGTGCGCGCGTTCATCCGGTTCGAGCCCACGCCCACCAGGCCGCGCCGGCCGCCGGTGCCGAAGGGGATGATCTGATAGAACGCGTCGATCAGCGGCGTCGGCCGCAGTAAATCGACGACGCCGCCGCGGAACTCGGCGTAGTCCGGATCGGTCATCCACTTCACGGCTCGGCGGCAGGTCTCGTCGTTGATCGCGCCCGCATCGCGCAGGGCGTCGAGCACTTTCACATAGCGGTTCGCGTCATCGGCCATCGGCGACTCCCAATTTTTTCAACACGTCGTGCGTATCGGCGAAATTTTCGAACGCGATGTCGGCGCCGAGCGCGGTCAGTTGGGCGGCCGTGAAATTGAGCGTGCCGACGCCCACGGCGGTGCAACCGTTTTCTTTGGCGGTCCAGACGTCGCGATCGGTGTCGCCCACAACATAAACATCGGCGCCCGGCGACGCCACGCGGCCCAGCAGCCGCGACGCCCGCTCCAGCGCGATCGGCACCAGCGCCGGCCGATGCTCGTGATCGTCGCCGAACGCGCCAAACGGGAAAAAGCGCCAGAGATCGAAATGCAAGAGTTTGATCCGCGCGCCGCCGCGGACGTTGCCGGTCAGCAGACCGATCGAGACGTCGTCGCGGCCGCTCAGCGCTTCGAGCAATTCGCGGACGCCGGGGTAAAGCACGGCGTTCGTGCTTTTTGGCATCTCTTCGGCGAGGCGCTCGATGTAAATCTCGACGAGCCGCGCGATTTCGGCGTCGACATCGGGGAAGGTCAGGCGGTGGCAGGCCAACGCTTCGCGGAAGATCGCCGGATCAATTTTGCCTTGAAACTGAAAGCCGTCGAAGGCGTCGGCGACGCCGTAGCGTTCGGCAAAAACGCGGGCCATCGCCCGCAGGCCGGCCCCGCCGGAGAGCATGAGCGTGCCGTCGATGTCAAAGAGGACGAACTTCATGGGGCGAAGCCAGTTGATTGCGGATTGCGGATTGCGGATTGCGGAATGAAGAAAAGAGGCCGCGGGCGGGCTCGGCGGGCGCGCCGATAGGACCTATAGGTCGTATAGGTCCTATAAGACCTATAGGCCGGTCGCCGTCGGGAGTTTGCCCCGGACCCCGAACCTGCCTGCGCCAAGGCTACGGCAAGCAGGCCTCGAATCCTGAATCTCGAGCGCGGATTGTCGCTCGGCCGCGGAAATCTGTGAAATCTGTGAAATCTGTGGATGCCCGAACCCCGAACCCCGAACCCCGTCATCGCGCGCTAGCGATACGTGCGTTCGAGCCGGGCGAGGACCGGCGCGATACTCTTGAGTTGATTGCGGTCGGCGATGACCATCACGTCGAGGTTTTCCAGGACGCGCTGATCGGGCCCGAACTTCGAGGGCAGAATCTTGCCGAGGTATTCCGCCGCTTCGCCCGCGTCGACGCTCGAGAGGCCGATGCCGGGCAGGGGGAGTGCGAAATGCGTCACCTGCAGCTTGCGCAGGGCGTCGCACGCTTGGTTGACGATCGAGCGGTACAAATCGAAATCGAATTTCGCCGTCGGCCCGAGGCCGATCAGCAGGATTTTCTGGCAGGCCATGCGGCGGGCGGCGGGCATCAGCAGAGGTTCGCCAAATTTGCCGTCGACGAAGCGGGCCATAATCAGTTTCGAAAGCCGGCCGCACATGTGCCAATCGGACATGCCGGCCGTGCCTTTGAGCGGGCGTTCATCCTGAAAAAAGGACAGCACCAGAGCGTCGGTCTGGATTTGGTCGACTTCCTGACTGACGCCGCGCAACTTCATTCGGCTTCTTTCTCGATTTCGCCGTCGGCGGACCGTTTGCAGTCGCGGGCAATCTTGTCGATGATTCCGTTGATGAAGGCCCCCGAGTCTTCGGTGCCGAAACGTTTGCCGATTTCCACCGCCTCGTTGATCGTCACGTTCTTCGGAATCTCCTCGCAACACAGAATCTCGTACGTCGCGATCCGCAAGACATTGCGGTCGACCCCGTTCATCCGTTCCAGGCTCCAGTTCTCGGAGTATTGCGCGAGCAATTCGTCGATCTGCTTGCGGTGCGCCAGCACACCGTACACGAGCCGGCAGCAGAAATCGTACACTTCCCGCGGGACCTGGATGTCGCGCCAGAACAACTGAATCGCTTCCTCGATCGGCGTTTCCACCATATCGTGCTGATACAGGATCTGGAGCGTAAATTCGCGCGCTTTATGTCGGTTGCCCATGATTCTCTACAATTGCTCGTACAAGCTGATCATTTCCATCGCCGCCGTCGCGGCCTCGGCGCCCTTGTTGCCCGCTTTCGCCCCCGCGCGCTCAATGGCCTGCTCGATCGTGTCGGTGGTCAACACGCCGAAAATCACCGGCGTCTTGCCTTCCATCGCCACCTGCGCCACGCCCTTGCTGACCTCGGCCGCGATGTACTCGAAATGGGGCGTGCCGCCGCGGATGACGCAGCCGAGCGCGAGGATCGCGTCGAACTGGCCGCTCTGCGCCATCCGGCGGGCGACGGCCGGCAATTCGAAGGCGCCGGGCGCCCAGACGACCGTGATCTTCTCGCGCTCGCCGTCGTGCCGCACGATCGCATCGACCGCGCCGTCGAGCAATTTGGTCGTGATGAAGCTGTTCCAGCGCGACACGGCGACGCCGAACCGGTATCCCGTGGCGACGATTTTCCCCTCAATTACCTTCATTTTCCGCCTCTTCGCAGCAGTCGTCGAGATGCGTCAAGTGGTGCCCGAGCTTTTCCTTTTTCGTACGCATATAATCGATGTTTTCGCGCCGATACGCGACCTCAATCTGTACCCGATCGACGACGTTGAGTCCATAGCCCGACAACCCGTGGATTTTCTTCGGGTTGTTGGTCAGCAAGCGCAGATCGCGCACGCCCAGCGCGACCAGAATCTGCGCGCCGACGCCGTAATCCCGCAGGTCCGCTTTGAAGCCGAGCTGCCGGTTGGCCTCGACGGTGTCCAGACCCTGCTCCTGCAAGGCGTACGCTTTGATCTTGTTGCCCAGGCCGATGCCGCGCCCTTCCTGGTTCATGTACAGCAGCACGCCGCGGCCTTCCGCCTCAATCATCTTCATCGCCTTGTGCAACTGGTCGCCGCAGTCGCACCGCAACGAACCCAGCACGTCGCCCGTCAGGCAACTCGAATGCACGCGAACGAGCGGCGGCGGGCCTTTGCTGACGTCCCCTTTGATCAACGCGACGTGCTCCAAACCCTTGGCCTCGACGTCCGAGACAAACACCTTCGCCGTGAACTCGCCGCCGAAGTGGGTCGGCAGGCGGGCCTCGGCGACGCACTGCACGTGCAATTCCTGCCGCATGCGGTGCTCGATGATCTCGGCGATCGTGCAAATCATCAGGCCGTGTTCGGCCGCGAATTTTTCAAGGTCCGGCATGCGGGCCATCGTGCCGTCTTCCTTCATCACTTCGCAAATGACGGCCATCGGCTTCAACCCGGCCAGCTTCATCAGGTCGACGCTGCCTTCGGTCTGGCCGGTGCGCAGCAGCACGCCGCCCTTGGCGGCGCGCAGCGGAAACACGTGGCCGGGCCGCGCCAAGTCGGCGGGCCGCGTTTTTTCGTCGACGGCAGTCAGGATGGTAGTCGCCCGATCCTGCGCTGAAATGCCGGTCGTGACGCCCTGCCGCGCTTCGATGCTGATGGTGAACGCCGTGCCGAAACGGCTGGTGTTGTCGGTGACCATCGGCGGCAAGTGCAACTGATCGGCGCGCTCTTCGGTCATTGGCAGGCAGACCAAGCCGCGGGCCTTGGTGATCATGAAATTGATAGCCGCCGGCGTCACCAGTTCCGCGGCCATGCACAAGTCGCCTTCGTTTTCGCGGTCTTCATCGTCGACAAGAATGACCATCTTGCCCTGGCGCAGGGTCTCGATGATCTCGGGCAGTTTCGCCAATTGCATTTTCGGACCTACTTCAAAAAGCCGTGTTCGGCCAGAAAGCGCTCGTTGAGCGTCGTTTTCTCCGCGCCGGCGGAGCGCGCGGCGAGCAGTTTTTCCACGTATTTGCCGAGCAAATCCGCCTCCAGATTGACCTTCGATCCGGGCCGCCGTTCGTGCAGCGTCGTCGCCGCCCAGGTGTGCGGGATGATGCCCACTTCGAAGCCCGACTCGTCCACCGCGTTGAGCGTCAAACTGACGCCGTCGAGCGCGATCGAACCCTTGGGCACGCAATAACGCAGCACGTCCGCCGGCGCCGCGACGCGCAGCCGCACGAAACCCGCGGTCTCTTTGACCTCGACGACCTCGCCCACGGCGTCGACGTGCCCCGCAACCACGTGTCCGCCGAGGCGATCGCTCAGGCGCAGCGACCGCTCGAGATTCAGGCGATCGCCGACGCGCCGCGCGCCCGCCGTGGTGCGCTCGACCTTTTCCGGACTGACCTCGACGTCGAAGACGGCGCCGTCGGCGGCGACGACGGTCTGGCAATAGCCGTCCAGCGAAATCGACTCGCCGAGCGCCAAGTCGGTCCACGCCGGTTCCGGCAGCACGCCGAAAACCAAGTTCACGCCGCGGCGTCTCACCGCCGTCAGCCGGCCGACGCGCTCGATCAGGCCAGTAAACATTCGCCGATGTCCTCGAGGTAGCCTTCGACCAGCAAGTCTTGCCCGAGCGTGCGCGGCCGCAGGTTGCGCACCGCTCGCGCCTCGCGCATGACCTGGGCCAGTTCGCCGCCGACCCACGAGATCGCCCCGGACCCGCCGATGATTTTCGGCGCCAGCGCCAAGGCCAGCTTGTCGGCCATTCGGCGGCGCAGGAACGACGCGTGTACCCGTCCGCCGCCCTCGACGAGCACGCTGCCGATCTCGCGGGCGTGGAGATGACGCAACAGCGCCACTACATCCACATCCCCCGCATCGTCGGCGGGGAATATTTCCACCTTAACGCCAGGTTTGGCAAGGCGGATGCGCGCGGCGGCCGGCGCGAGCTCCGTCGCGGCGATGAGCGTCTCGCCCGGCAGGTCGCCGGAAGCGACCCGGCACGACGGCAGCGTGCGCAAGCGCGAATCCAAGATGACCCGCAACGGCTGGCGATACGGCCGATCGTTCGGCAGCCGGCACGTCAAACTGGGATCGTCGGCCAGGACCGTGTTAACGCCGACCAGGATCGCATCGTACACATGCCGCAGCCAGTGAACGTATCGCAGGGCCGGCGGGCCGCTGACCCAGCGGCTGTCGCCGTTGGCGGCGGCGATTTTGCCGTCGAGCGTGATCGCCGCCTTGAGCGTGACGAACGGGCGGCCGGCGCAGATGTAGCGGCAATAGATTTCGTTGAGCGCGATCGCCTCCACGCCGTACGGCCCGATCTCGACCGGAATCCCCGCGGCCGCAAGGCGGCGGATGCCCGCGCCGTTGACCTTTGGGTTTGGGTCCTGGTGGGCGATGATCACCCGCGCGATGCGCGCTTCGACGATCGCGTCGGTGCAGGGCGGGGTGCGGCCGAAGTGGTCGCAGGGTTCGAGATTGACGACCATCGTCGCGCCGGCCGGGTCCTCGCCGCGGGCGCGGCAGTCGTCGAGCGCGGCGCGTTCGGCGTGCGCCTGCCCGACGCGGGCATGATGCCCTTCGCCGATCACGCGGCCATTCTTTAGAATTACGCACCCGACCAGCGGATTGGGGCTGGTCCAACCCCGGCCGCGGGCCGCCAGGCGCAACGCGCGGCGCATAGCTTGCGCAACCAGTTCGGCCTCGGGCGCGGCGTCATCGTTCATTCAGAATCTCTTTGAGTTCCGACATGAAATCGTCGACGTCTTTGAACGAGCGGTAGACGGACGCGAAGCGCACGTAGGCGACGGGGTTCAAATCCCGCAGTTGCTTGACGACGTATTCGCCGATCTCGGCGCTGGAGATTTCGCGTTCGCCCGATTCGGAGAAATGCCGCTCGATGTCGGTGACGAGTTCCTCCATCCGGTCGATGGAGATGGGCAGTTTCTCGCAGGCGCGGCTGATGCCGTTGAAGATTTTCTGGCGTTCGAATGGCTCGCGGCGGCCGTCCTTTTTCACGACGTGCGGCAGGTTTTCCTCGATGCGTTCATAGGTCGTGAACCGCCGGGCGCACTTGAGGCATTCGCGCCGGCGGCGGATCACGTTTCCTTCCTTGCGGAAACGCGAATCCATCACTTTGCTTTGATCGGAACCGCAATACGGACAACGCATCGGCATGCTCCTTAAATGGGGAAAGCACGAACAAGAAACAGAGAAGTTGGCCGGTCGCCCCGGGCCTTTTTCCTTTTTCCTTTTTACTTCTTCCCTTCTTCCAGGGCGGCGATCTTCGCCACTCGTTTCGCGTGCCGCCCACCGTCAAAAGGCGTCTCCAGAAAGATGCGCACGATATCCCGCGCGAGGTCGGGCCCGAGCACGCGCCCGCCGAGCGCCAGCACATTGGCGTCGTTGTGCCGCCGCGCCATCCGCGCCATGTACTCGTTGGTGCATAGGGCGCACCGCACGCCGGGGACCTTGTTGGCGACGATGCTCATGCCGATGCCCGAGCCGCAGACCAGCACGCCGAACTCGGCCTCGCCGCCGGCGACCATTTCGGCCGTCAGTTTGCCGAAGTCGGGATAATCGACGCTTTCGTCCGTGTGCGTGCCGAGATCCGTCACCTCGCCGCCGAACTCGACGATGTAGTCTTTCAGCATTTCCTTGAGCGCCAACCCGCCATGGTCGCAACCGATGACGATTTTCATTTTCTGTTCTCCCGTCGCCAACCCTGGAATTTACCACATATTATAGCCCGCAGGCTCCACCAGCGCAATATTTGGTGTAGGTCGCGCGTGATGTCAATTGGTTAACCGCTTGGCGGCGACGCCGCGGTCACGCGATCCGGATCGCCTCGGCGACCGCCGCGGCGAGACCCGGCGCGCCGGCGGCGGCGCGGGCGAGCACGTCGGCGTGCGTCAGGCGCTCGCGCCGCGAGCCGTCGTCGCCCTTGTTGACGACCAGCGCCAGCGCCGCGACTTCGAGGCCGGCGTAGCGGGCGTAAAGCGCCTCGGGGACGGTGCTCATGCAGACCGCGTCGGCGCCGAGCGTGCGGAGCAGGCGGACCTCGGCGGGCGTTTCGTAGTTTGGGCCGGGCATCGCCGCGAGCACGCCGAGGTGCAAGCGCACGTCCAACGGCTCGAGCGCGCGACGCAACGGCTCGTATAGGTCGGAGCGGTACAACCCGGCGAGATCGACGAACGGCGTGGCCTCGCCCGGGGCGAACGGGTTGGCGTCGCGGGCCATGGCAAAGAGCGGATTGGGCTGCGTCAGGTTGATGTGGTCGGCAACCAGCAGCAGATCGCCCGGTTCATAGGCGGGATTGATGGCGCCCACCGAACTGGTCAGCGCCATCAGCCGCGCGCCAAGGCCCGCCGCAAGCTGCACCGGCAGCGTGACCTGCGCGCCCGACGCGCCTTCATACAAATGAAACCGGCCTGCGAACACCGCCGTGCGTTTGCCGCCCATGCGGCCGACGACCAGCTTGCCCGGATGGCCCGGAATGATCGTCGGCGGGAAACCGTCGATCGCGGCGTACGGCAGTTCGCGTTCGACCTCCAACTGCGCGGCGACGCCGGCCAGGCCGCTGCCCGCGAGCACCGCCGCGTCGATCGCGTCGACGCCGTGGCGGGCGAGGCTCGCCAGAATCCGCTCGCGGTCGGGGTGGTGCAGTGTCAAACGGGGGGCCGCCGGGGTCATCGCGTCGCCGGCGCGGCGTTCATTGAAAGAGGCCGAGCAAGTCGTCCGCGCGGGCGCCGAATTCGCCGTGCGGGTCGAGCTGCTTGACGTGCTTCCACAATTCCGCCGCCTGCGATTTCTTGCCGATCTTGAAGTAGACCAGCCCGAGGTCGAGCATCGCGTCGGGGAAAAGCGGCTTCAGTTCCAGCGCCCGTTCGAGCACGCCGCGCGCGTCCTCGAAACGTTCGAGCGCGAGGTAGACCTTGCCGAGGTTGCCGTAGGCCATGAAATACAGGCGGTCATAGTCGATGCACATGCGCAACGTCTGTTCGGCCTTCAGGTAGTCGCGTTTCTTGTAATAGCAGTAGCCGAGGGCGTTCAGCGTTTGCGCGCGATTGCGATACAGATCGTTGTCGAGGGCCTTCTTGAATTCCTCGATCGCCGGGTCGAACCGGCCTTGCGTCAGAAAAAGATGACCCAGATTGTGATGCGCATCGGAGTGGTGGGGATCCAGTTCGATCGCCTTTTGAAAATGCGTAATGGCCTTGTCGAATTTTTCCTTGGAATAATAAACGAGGCCCAGCGCGTTTTCGATTTCCGGGTCGAACGGATTGAGAGCGGTCGCCTTCAGCAATTGGTCGAGCGCGCCGGTGGCGTCGCCGCCGTTCATGTACGCCACGGCCATTTCGAAGTAGCCGGTGGCTTTCTTCTGGTCGTCATCGCTCACCTTGTTCTTCGAGCATGCGGTCGCGAACAGGCCGACGGCGAGCAGAAAAATCACGGACAGGCGGAACAAACGCATCAAAATTGACCCCGGCTAATGCCGGTCGGAACTGTTAGCATCGCCTACGTGGAGTGTCAAGGTAACGATTGCCAATTGCCGATTGCGGATCGCGGATTTTTTCGGCGCAGACATGCAGCACAATCCGCAATCCACAATCCGAAATCGGCAATATTCGTTATCGGCCCGGCCAACGTTTGATGATTTCCGCCGCCACCGGCAGCGGCAGGCGATCGCCGGCTTTCATTTCATCCGCCGCCTTCTTGCCGGCGGCCGACGGCACGATCAGGATCGGCCCGAGCTTGCCCTTCTTGATCTGCACGTAGGCCTGACCGATCAACAGGCCTTCGCCGTCGGTCGCGCAACTGGTCACCCAACCGAAGCACGCGCCGGTGGCGTCGATGATCGGGTCGCCGGCCTTCAGCGGCCGGGCGCCCTTTGTCGGGACCTTGAAGCGCACGACCTTCATCTCGCGTTTGGCGGTCTTGGCGCGATACGCCGCTTTGCCGACGAAGAACGGCTTGTGCATCTTGACGAACGTCGCGAAGCCGGCGCTCGTCGGCATGATGTCGTGCGGCCCGGCGAGTTCGTGGCCGTAGAGCGGCAGCCCGGCCTCCAGACGCAGCGAATCGCGCGCGCCCAAGCCGATTGGTTTCACGCCGAGGTCGGCGCCGGCGGCGAGGATCGCGCGCCAAAGGTCCGGCGCTTGGTCGGGGTGGACGAAGATTTCGAAGCTAAGCGGCTCGCCCGTGTAGCCCGTGCGCGAAAGGCCGACGTCGAGGCCGGCGATCCGCGCGTACATGCAGTGGAACCGTTTGAGCGCTTGCAGCTTCGCGCGGTCGCGTTCGTCGACCAGCTTGAGCAACGTCGGGCGCGACTGCGGGCCCTGCAGCGCCACGTCGACGCGCCGCTCGTCGCCCCAGCGCGCGTCCTTCAAGTTGCGCAATATCGCCGGCTTGGCGAGACCGCGCTGCGGGGCCGCCTCGTCGAGCAGCGCGCGTCCTTCGTTCACCGCGCACAGCCACGCCCAATCCTTGGCCTCGTTGGCGGCGTTGACGACGATCAGGTACCGCTGCGCTTCGAAACGATAGACGAGCAGGTCGTCGAGCAGATTGGCGGCGTGGTCGAAGAAGTGGTTGTACTGGGATTCGCCGACCGTCAAATCGCCGACGTAATTGCCGCACACGAGATCGACGAAGTTTCGCGCCTGCGGACCGCAAACGTCAAAGCAGCCCATGTGCGTCACGTCGAAAATGCCCGCCGCTTTGCGCACGGCGTTGTGCTCTTCGATCGTCGATGTATACCGCACGGGCATCTCGTGGCCGGCGAAGGGGACGATTTTCGCGCCGAGCTTCTGATGTTCCGCGAATAGCGTCGTCCGCTTGAGCGGCTCTTCCTTTTCCTCCCAAACAAAAGGCGTCTTTTTCGGCGCCGGCGCCTTTTTGCACAGCGCCGCCTGGCCGATGAAATACGGCCGCGCCAAGTCGATGCGGTCGAGCAGTTCGGCGCCCGAGCGGCCGATCAGCGCCGGGTCGGGGTTTGGCAGTTTGGCGTCTTGTTCGCGGCAGAAATCGCAGTCGGCGTTGAGTTGCTCGACAATCACCGGGCCTTCGATTTTCGCGGTGACGTCGTTCGGCTCAAACAGCGTGTAGCCATCAGCCAGACCGCGCAGCCACCGCAGCAGCGCCTTGAGATTCGCGACCGGCGCCTTCAGCAGATAGCCGTCGCGGCGCGATTCGCCCTTGACCGGCAACGTGGTGACGACCAGCGGCGAAATGACCTTGCCGGCGCCATCGAGCGCGACGGTCTCGATCATGTCGCCCTCGCCCAGCTCGCTGAGATCGGCGGCCACGACATCTTGCAGAAATGCGCGCGCTTTGGGGCCGAGGATCTTGAACAAATGCGAGCCCTCGGCGCGGTCGAGGTACGGGTAATCCGGGTAGCCCGACAGCTTGGGCGCCGTGACCGCCAGCTTGCGGCAGAACGCGTCCACGTCTTCGCTGACCGCGTTCAGTACGGCCGGATCGATCTTGCCGCGCGGCAACGGGCGCGTCTCGCCGTCGTACGCGAACGGCTCGACGGCGACGAGGATGCGCTGGATCAGCCGCGCCACCTCGCGTGCTTCCGCCTCGCCGGCGCCGCGCTGCGTGATCCACGGCGTGCCCAGTCGCAGGCCGGTCGCCAGCGGCGTCTCTTTGTCGCCGGGAATCGTGTTCTTGTTGAGGATGATGCCGGCCATTTCGAGAATCTGCGCCGCCGGATCGCCGTACAGCATCGCGCCGTTTTTCTTCGCGAACGGTTTGAGGTCGATCAGCAACTTGTGCGTATCGGTGCCGCCGTACGCGAGCCGCACGCCGAGTTTCTGGAATTCGTCGACCATCGCCTTGGCGTTGGCGGCGATCTGCCGCTGCACTTGTTTGAACGCGTCGGTCTGCGCCAGCTTGAACGCCACGGCAAGCGCCGCGATCGTATTCATGTGCGGGCCGCCCTGCTCGCCGGGGAAGACGGCCGCGTCGATCTTCTTCGCCCTTTCCTCGTCGTGGGTCAGGATCACCGCGCTGCGCGGGCCCATTAGCGTCTTGTGCGTGGTGAAGGTGACAACGTCGCACCAGTCGATCGGGTTCGGGTAAAGGCCGGCGATCACCAGGCCGGCCGGATGCGCGATGTCGGCCATCAGAATCGCGCCGACCTCATCGGCGATCGCGCGGAATTTCGCGAAGTCGGGCGCCCACGGATACGACGTGTAGCCGGCGATGATCATCTTCGGCTTGGTTTCCTTCGCCAGCTTCATGATCGCGTCGTAGTCGAGCAGTTCGGTTTTCGGATCGACGCTGTAGGCGACGATGTTGTAGCGCTTGCCCGTCATGTGGAATTTGCTGCCGTGCGACAGGTGGCCGCCTTCCATTAGCGACAACCCCATCACCGTGCCGCCCATCGGCACGAACGCCTCGTAGACGGCGATGTTCGCGGCGGCGCCCGAGAGCGGCTGGACGTTCGCGTAAATCTTCTCTGCCGGCGTCTTCGCTGTGGCGAAACATTCCGCGGCGCGGCGGCGGCACAGCGACTCGATCAAGTTGACGTAGGCGTTACCCTTGTAAAACCGGCGGTCGCCGTAACGGCGATACGCGGCCAGGCGCTGCGGCAAGTCGGCCAGATCGGCCGTGCTCATCAGCGTGTTTTCGCTGGGCGGGTAGCCCTCCGCGTAGAGGTTGGTGAACGAACTGTCGAGAACTTTGCGCACCGGCCACGCGCAAATGCTTTCCGACGGGATGAGGATGATGTGCCGCGCCTGCCGCTCGTCCTCGCGGGCGATCAGGTCGGCGATCAGCGGGTCGGCGGCCGTGAGGTCGTCGTCAAAAAGAAAGTCGCACGGATTCTTCTTCGGCATCGCTCCACCTCGCGTGGCGCCCGCAAAATCGGCGCATTTTACAAACAGCGCCGTTCTTAACACCACGACCGGGGAAAGTCAATTTTCAAGGGAACCCTAAACACAGAGGCCACACAGGAAAGCACGAAAGCCCGTCATTCCGAATTTCTCTGTGTCCTCTGCGCCCTCTGTGGTGAAATCCTGCGGTCCGCTCCACGCGCCGGTTTGACACGCCGCGGGCGAGGCGGTATCAACCATGGGCGGAGAAGCCGTCATGAACGAACTGCTCGAAATCAAAACCGCGCGGCTGCTGTTGCGGCCATTCACTCTGGCCGACGCCGTCGATGTGCGGAAGCTGGCCGGCGACAAAGAGATCGCCGCCAACGCGCTCAGCATCCCCTACCCGTATGAAACGAACATGGCCGAGGAATGGATCGCCAAGCACCCCGAATGGCGCGCGCGCGGCGAGCAGATCATCTTCGCGACCGTGCGCGCCGCCGACCGGCTTTTGCTCGGCGCGGTGGGCCTGACCGTGAGCCAACGCCATCAGAGCGCCGAACTGGGGTACTGGATTGGTCGCGCCTATTGGGGGCAGGGCTACGCCTCCGAAGCCGTGGCCGCGGCGATGCGGCATGCGTTCGGAGCGCTGGCGATCAATCGCGTCCACGCCGCCTGCCTGACGCGCAATCCGGCGTCGGCGCGCGTGCTGGAAAAGGCGGGGATGGCCCACGAAGGCACGCGCCGCCAGCACGTGCGGCACTGGGGCGTCTTCGAAGACATCGAAGAATACGGCATCTTGCGGAGCGATTATGAAAAAACAAGCCGGCCGCAGGAATAGATGCGCGGGGCGGCGCCGTCGCCCGCGTCCGGACCGCGGCACGCCTCGCCGGCGGCCGAAGTCGCCCGGTGGGAAAAGCTATTCGTCCTGGCCGCCTGCCTGGTAGCGGGCCTGCGCGTCTTCGTTTTCAACGCCGCCTGGCCGTTTTTCAACAACAACGACGAACGCGCGCATTTCGACCTGATTTACAAATATTCTACCGGCTGGCGGCCGCAATTCGATTCGCGGACGGGCTTCAACGACAACTACAGTCCGCAATCGGCGTTCGACATTTTCTATTTCGGGTCGCTCGAATTTTATTTCCCGCCGGCCGCGTACGCCGGCGGCCGCACGCCGCCGCCGGTGTGGCAGTGGCCGCGCGACCAGGCCGCGGCGTACGTGCGCCAGGAGGTCCACGCCCTGACGGCTCAAGCCAATCACGAAGCGCTGGCGCCGCCGCTTTATTATCTCGTCGCCGGGGCATGGCGCGATCTCGGAGTCGCGCTCGGTCGGCGCGGCCTGGCGCTTTTGTATTGGATCAAATGGCTGAACGTGTTCGTGTATATGGCGTTGGTCGCACTGGCTTGGCGGTTTTGCCGCATGGCGTTTCCCGACGGCAACTATCTACGGCTGGCCGTGCCGCTGGCGCTGGTCACCCTGCCGCAGAGCCTGTACTACTCAATCACCAACGACGTGCCGTCGCCGCTGGTTTTTCTTGCGGCGCTGACGATGCTCGGCGAGTTGTCGTTCGCTGAGAAATCCTGGCGTTACCACGCCGGCGCGGGGCTGCTCGCGGCGGCGGCGTTTCTGGTCAAGGAATCGAATATCGCAATTCTGGCGGCGGCGGCGGTCGTCGGCGCGCGCGGGGCGTGGCGGGCGACGTGCGCGAAAACCTGGCGGCGCGACGGGCCGCGGCTGGCGGCGCTGGGCCTGGGCGCGGCCCTGCCGGTCGCGGCGTGGCTGGCCTATAACCGCGTGGTGTTTGGCGTGTGGCTGATCGCCGAGGAGAAGGCGCGGATGCTGACATGGCTGCCGCGGCCGGCGAGCCAATGGCTGCACCATCCGATTTTCACGCTCGTAGGGTTGTGGTCGTTCTTCGGATTCCTACTCGAAACATTCTGGCGCGGTGAAATGAAATGGCATCGCGCGTTCGTTTCCTTCGCGCCGGCCGATTGGTTCTTTATCATTTCGTCGATCGTCTTCGCCGCGGCCGCGCTGGTCGGGCTGATCGGCGCGCGGCGGACGGAAAACCCGCGCGCCGTCTACACGATGAAGCTTCTTTGGTTGGCGATCGCGGTGTCCGTGGCGGCGCTCGTGTTCAAGTCGATCTCGGTCGATTTCAATCAATCGTGGTATCCGTCGCGCGCCTTTCCGTATCTCGCTTCGGGTCGGTTGGTTGCCGGCCTGCTCGTGCCGTTCCTGACGATTTACGTTTATGGCTTGGAAAAACTACTGTCGCCGTTCCGCCGTTATATCCACCCTCTCTGGGTCGTCGCGCTCATCGCCGCGGGGATGTTCGCCTCCGAGGTCATCGCGAACCGCGAAGTCTTCGCCAGCCAGTACAATTGGTGGCACATGCCGCGCTGACGCGCGGCTGATCTTTAAGATCTTTGACAGGATCAACGGGATCAAGGGGATCAGCGCGGCTATCTGTTCGAAGCGTTCGCGCCGCGACAAAATATGACGAGCGTATTGGTCGGGTCACATTGTTCACTGTTCATTGTTCACTGTTCACTGTTCGCTGCTCGCTGATCCCGTTGATCCTGTTGATCCGTCAAAAAAACGTCCATTGCCCGCGGATATTCGCTCAATGCTTGAAGCTGCGCTGCCCGGTGAAGGCCATCGCGGCGCCGTACTCGTTGCAGGCTTCGATCGCTTGATAGTCGTTGATCGAGCCGCCGGGTTGAATGACCGCCGCGACGCCTTCGCGCAGACCCACCTCGATGCCGTCGCGGAAAGGGAAAAAAGCATCTGAGACCATCACGCTGCCGGGCAGGCCGCCCTTCTTTTCTTTGACCTCTTCCTCGATCGCCCGTTGGTGGTCTTCATCGGCCAGCGCGCTGAAGATGACGCCGTGGCGTTCGAAGGCGAAGCGGTCGCACAATTTGCGATAGGCCTTGTCGCGAGCGATTTCGGCGACGCCGACGCGGTCCTGTTCGCCCGTGCCGATGCCGACGGTCACGCCGTCTTTGACGTAAATCACCGAGTTGGACGTTACGCCCGCCTCGACGACCCAGCCGAACAACATGTCGGCGAATTCCCAATCGGTCGGCGCGCGTTCGACGCGGTAGGTTTTGCCCTTGTAGACGGTTTCGGCGAGCAGCAGGTCTTCCGGCCGGCGGGCGGCCGGCGAGAACGACACCTGCGCAATGACGCCGCCGTCGATCAGCGATTTGAAGTCGAGGAAGCGTTCGGGCGCGAATGTCTCCAGCCGCGTCATGTTGCCGATTTTCATGATCCGCAGGTTTTTGCGGCGGGCGAGCGTTTCGACCGCGCCATCCTCGAATTCCGGCGCGATGACCACCTCGGCGTAGCGCTCGGCGATGGCCTCGGCGGTCGCGACGTCGACGGGCCGGTTGAGCGCGATGCAGCCGCCGAACGCGGCGACGTGATCCGCGAGATCGGCCTTGAGATACGCTTCGACGAGTCGGTCGGCGATAGCGACGCCCGACGGGTTGTTGTGCTTCATGATCGCGACGGCCGGCCGGTCGGCGAGATAACGCAAGATGTTGAGCGCGTTGTCGGCGTCGGTCAGGTTGATCTTGCCGGGATGCTTGCCGAATTGCAGCAACTCGGCGTCGGACACGAGGTAGCGGCCCGGCGCGATGGTCGTCACTTCGCCGAGCGTCAGGTTGCCGTTGGTCAGGCGATAGAGCGCGGCTTCCTGGCCGGGGTTTTCGCCGTAGCGCAGGCCGAGCCGCTCGCCGTCGATTTCCCAGGCGACCTTCTCGTATTGCAGCGACGTGCGCTCGCCGTCGTCGTCGATGAACGCGATTTCCATGCGCGGCGGAAAGTGGTCGTTCACGATCGTGTGATACATCTTTTTGAGGTCGTCGGGCATCGGCGGCTCCTACCGGTTGCGCAACTTGTAGACGTTCGGGACGGCTTCCGCGTACTGCTTCGCCAGGTAGGCGGAAATGGCGGCGTCGTAGCTCGCCGTAAGGGCGAACGCCTTGCGCGCGTACGCGAAGCGCTCGGCGAGGGTGAGGGCGCCGCCCCCGGCGCGCAGTTGGTCGAGCAGATGGGGATAATCGTCGGGATCGACGACGGACGCCACGCGGAGGAAGTTTTTCGCCGAGGCGCGGACCATCGTCGGCCCGCCGATATCAATATTCGCGCGGGCGTGCTCGACCGTCGCGTCCGGCTGCGCGACCGTCGCCGCGAACGGGTACAGATTGACGACGATCAGGTCGAACGGCAAGGCGCCGGTGCGCTGCAAGTCCGCCTGGTGGCTGTCGTTGTACGTCTCGGTGAGCAGGCTCAGATAGACCTTGAAGTCGAGCGTCTTCACCAGGCCGCCTTGCGTTTCCGGCTGGCCGGTGTAAGCGGAAATCTGGCTCAGATGCGTTTTCGCCCGCTGGCCGAGGATCCCCACGAGTTGCGCGTGCGTGCCGCCGGTCGAATAAAAATGGATATCCGGAATAATATCGAGCAGGCCCGGAATCAACGTTTCCATGCCGCGCTTGTCCGACACGCTCACCAACGCACGCTTGATCGCCACGCGGTCGTCCGCCTCGCGCACAATGTTCACCGCCATCGCCGCCCCCTTTTTCTCAGCCGCCGTAAATCTTCGTCAGTTCGCTGTCCTCGATGCCGAACGAATGCTCCGGCCCCGGGTATTTCCGCGCCTTCACCTCGTCGATGTACTGCTGCACCGCGAGCCGAATCGCCGGCCCCAATTGCGCGAATTTCTTCAAAAACTTCGGCGAGAAGCTCTCGTTGAAGCCGAGCATGTCGTGGAGCACAAGCACCTGGCCGTCGCAATGCGGCCCCGCGCCGATGCCGATCACCGGAATGTCGATTGCCGCCGCGACCTTCGCCGCCACACGGTCGGGCACGAGTTCCAGCACCAGCATCCACGCGCCGGCCGTCGCGATCTCGCGCGCCTCGTCGAGGATTTTCTGCGCCGAATCGGCCGTGCGGCCCTGGACGCGATGGCCGCCGACCATGTCCGCCGTCTGCGGCAGCAGGCCGAGGTGGCCGACCACCGGCACGCCGGCCTCGACCAGCGCGCGGATGACGCCGATCATCTTGCCGCCGCCTTCGAGCTTGACCGCGTCGCAACCGCCTTCTTTCAAGAACCGCACGCCGTTGGCGATCGCCTGCTCGGGCGAAATGTTGTAACTGCCGAACGGCATGTCGCCGATCAGCATCGCGTGACGTACGCCGCGCCGCACCGCCCGGACGAGCACGAGCATCTCGTCCATCGTCACGGGCACGGTGTCGTCGTAGCCGAGCACGACGTTCGCGGCGCTGTCGCCGACGAGAATCGTGTCGACGCCGGTCTCGTCGAGCAGCCGCGCCATGGGGAAGTCGTAGCAGGTGAGCATGGTGATCGGCTCGCCCGCGGCCTTCTTCTTGCGCAACGCCAGAAGGTCGAATTTTTTTTGCGCCATCGGTTCGCCTCGCAACGCCCGTGGAAGGCGACGCCGACCCGCCGGGCCGCGGCCCGCCGGGCGTTCCGGACGCCGGCTTCTGGTTTGGTTGGGACCCGCAATCGCAGAGCCGACTTTAACCGGAAACATTTCGGCAACGCAAGTCAGTCGCCGGCGGCCGGGTCCCGTTTGTTCTTTTCGAGCGATGCGTAGGCGTTGTGATTGTGAATGGATTCGAAGTTCTCGGCCTCGATGCTGTACCAGGTGATGTCCGGATGCGCGTCGAGGCGCTGGGCGATGTTGCGCACCACGTCTTCGACGAACACGGGGTTGGCGTAGGCGCGCTCGGTGACGAACTTTTCGTCCTCGCGCTTGAGCAGCGAGTAGACGGCGCTCGACGCCGATTGCTCGGCGATGTCGACAATCTCTTCGATCCAGACCATGCCGCGGAAGCGGAAACCGATGGTCGCCACACCGCGCTGGTTGTGCGCGCCAACGTCGCTGATTTCCTTGGAGCAGGGGCAGAGCGTCGACACCGGCGTCGTCACGTAGATGACCATATCCTGCCGCTCGTGCTGCAGCGAGCCGACAATCCGGCAGCGGTATTCCATCAGCCCGCGCGCTTTGGAAACGGGCGCTTCCTTCTCGACGAAATAGGGAAACTCGACTTCGACGTGCGCCGATTCCGCTTCGAGCCTCTCGCGAATCGCCTGGAGCATTTCGAACAGGCCGTCGACTGATATCTCGCCGCGCCGGTCGTTGAGCACCTCGACGAAGCGGCTCATGTGCGCGCCCTTGAAGCCGTGCGGCAGGTTCACGTACATGTTGAACGAGCCGACCGTATGCTGTTCTCCCTTCGCCCGGTCGAGCAGCCGGATCGGGTAGCGGATGTCCTTTACGCCCACTTTATCAATGGGGATATTGCGGTCGTCGGGCCGGTTTGCGACGTCGGGCAGGTCGTTCTTGTTCATGCCCCGCCTCGCGCCCGCCGCTCGGCCGCGGCCAGCGTGTTTTTCATCAGCATCGTGATCGTCATCGGGCCGACGCCGCCGGGCACGGGCGTGATCTTGCCGGCGACGGCGAGGGCGGCTTCGAAATCGACGTCGCCGACCAGTTTCGCCTTGCCGCTCGCGGTCGTGCCGATGCGGTTGACGCCGACGTCGATGACCGTCGCGCCGGGGCGGATCATGTCGGCGGTGATCGCCTTGGGGCGGCCGGCGGCGACGATCAAGATCTCGGCGCGGCGGGTGTGCGCCGCGAGGTCGCGCGTTCGGGTGTGGCAGATGGTGACGGTGGCGTCGGCGTGCGGGGCCTTCTGCGCGAGCAGCACGGCGACCGGCTTGCCGACGAGGTTCGAACGGCCAACCACGACCACGTCGGCGCCGGCGATGGGCGTGCCGGCGCGCACGAGCATTTCCTGGATGCCGGCCGGCGTGCAAGGCGGGAAAATCGCCTGGCCGAGCAGCAACCGGCCGTGGTTGATCGGGTGGACGCCGTCGACATCTTTGTCCGGGTCGATGGCGCAGATCACCTCGCGCTCGTCGAGCGGCTTGGGCAAGGGCAACTGGACGAGAATGCCATGTACCGCGTCGTCAGCATTGAACGCGCGTACGAGCGCAATCAGTTCGGCTTGCGGTACGTCCGCCGGCAGGTGGCGCTGGAACGAATTCATGCCAAGTTCGACGCAGGTGCGGTTTTTGCCGGCGACATACGAAACCGAACCGGGGTCGTCGCCAACCAGGATCGTCGCCAATCCGGGGGCGAAGCCGCGTGCGGCCTTGAAGCGGGCGATTGCCGCGGCCAGTTCGGCGCGGATGGCGGCCGCGATTTCCTTGCCGCTAATGATCTGGGCGGTCATAACCTGCCTCCTGGTTCGGACTAACGGCGATCGAGCGAGGCTGCCGTATACCACGAAAAATCGCGTGGCTCAAAGGCGGCCGGAAGCTTTTTCCGCGGTTTTCGGCCGCGCAACCTTGCAAACGCCCCGAAAAGATTTATTTAATAGATGAAAGTCATTGAAAAAATCCCGGAACGTGTGCTTCCGAGCAAGAATTAGCCGCTGGGCGACCATGTTGTAATGAGGAGAAGTGCCAATGCCCGCTAAAAAGAAGTCCACCCCGGCCAGAGAGCCGGCGACAAAACCGAACGCCGCCGAAGATTTAACCGCCATTGATGACGAGTGCGGTTGTCGCACCCACGACGTGATGGTCGTCGGCATCGGGACGATTGGCGAGCCGTTGACGCGGCTGCTGCTCGAACATCGCGACGATCTGGGCATCGGCCACGTGTCGTTCGCCAAGTTCAACCCGACCGACCTGGGCGCGGTCAAGTTGCTGAAAGAGGCCGGCGGGCGATTCGTCATCTGGCGCGACACGGAGGCGCACTTCGAACCGGTGTTCAAGCAAGCCGGCCTGACGGTCGACGGCTACATCGAAGACACCATGAAGACGTCGTGCGTCATCGCCGACTGCACCAACATCGGCAACAAACTGAAGGAAGACTACTATTCGCGATCGAGTTACCCGATCGGCTTCCTGGCGCAGGGCAGCGAAGAGGGCTTCGGCCAGCCGTACGCGTTCGGCGTCAACGATTCGACGTTGATGCCTGGCGAGCAAAAATATCTGCAAGTCGTCTCCTGCAATACGCACAACATCCTGGCCGTGTTGCGTCTGGCGCAAAGCGTCGGCGACGAAATCCTCGACAGCGATTTCGTGCTGATGCGCCGCATGAACGACATCAGCCAGACCTCCTCGGCCATCGCCTCGCCGAGCGTCGACAAGGTCAAGGCCGAGAAATACCCGGGCTACGGCAGCCACCAGGCGTTCGACGCCGCACGCGTCATGCGCACCATGGGCGTCGATCTGCAAGGGCGCATCCACTCGACCGCCCTCAAGCTCGATAACCAGCTCATGCACCTCAACCGCTTCTACGTCAAAGTGGGCCGCAAGGTCGCGCTGGGCGATGTCGTCGAGGCGATCAAGGCCGACCCGCTGCTGGCGCTGAGCCAACTGCGCGACATGAACCTCGTCTTCTCGAAGGGCCGCGATCACGGCTTCCACGGACGTATCTTCAATCAGGCCGTTATCATCGCCGATTCGCTTGAAGTCTCGCCTGACGGCCACGATATCTACGGCGCCTGTTTCACGCCGCAGGACGGCAACAGCCTGCTGAGCAGCGTTGCCGCGATCACGTGGTTCTTCAACCCGACGAGTTATCGTGAAAAGCTCCAGGTTTTCCACAAATATCTGGATCGCTTCCATACGATCTATGCCTGACGCTGCCGGCACGCACGCGGTTTCAGCCTGAAGCGGGCGCCCCTGAGGCATTTCGATAGCTTACATCCGGATTTTCCCGATATGGCTAAAGCTGCGCGATTGGCATGATGCAGTCGGAGAGCCGAGAATGAAGCCTTGTGAAAGAATTTACCAGAAAGCGTCAGGTGTGCGCCATGAGTGAATTCCCTTGCGACGAATTTCGCCCGGAGACCGCCAGGCTCGATGTGACGCGGGGCCGGCTTGTGCACCACGACAAACCGGCGATCTTGGTCGTTGACGGCAGCGCGGCGTGGCGGATCAAGATCGCGCAATGTTTGGAAAATATCGGTTGGCGCGTCTTTCTCGCGCCGGACGGCGGGCGGGGCATCGAGTTGTTCCGCGCGGCGGACGACGCGGTCGCGGCGGCCATTTTGGATTACCACTTGCCCGATCTCGACGGCTACCGCGTGCTGTTCGAACTGCGCCGCATCCGCGCCGGCCTGCCGGTGGTGATCTGCGCCAACCACGACGCCAACGAACTGTCGAAACGATATCCCGACGAAAGCATCGTGTACTGCCTGCCCAAGCCGTTCACCTGCGATCAACTGGCGACGGCGATTCGCGCGGCCGGCTGCCGGCGGCGGGGCCACGTCCGGCGCCCGGCGTAAAAAATTCTATTTCGCGTTTCGATTTTCCACTTCGGCGGCATACGTCGGCGACGGCCGGGGCGCGCCGCCCTTGATTGCGGCGATCAGCGCATCGGGCGGGCCGTCTTTTGGCAGGTAGGCGACGGCGCCGGCGGCGGTCATCGCCTTTTCCATTTCCGCGGCCGTGTACATCGACAGGCCGACCACGCGGCATTGCGGTTGCTCGGCGGTGATGATCCGCGTGGCCTCGATCCCGTTCATCCGCGGCATAGTGATATCCATGACCATCACGTCGGGGTGCAGCTTTCGCGCCATCTCCACCGCCTGCAACCCGTCTTGGGCCTGGCCGACGACGGTGATGTCGGGCGTGTCCGCCAGAAGCCGCGCAAAACCCTCGCGGACCATGCGGTGATCGTCGACGATGACGGCGCGAATCGTCGACCCGGCCGGCGACGCTGGTTTCGCCACGCTCGTCGCGGGCGCTGGTTCCACGCGCGGTTCCAACTGCCGCGGCGCATACAACGTGATGTTTGCGCCTTTGCCCGGCGCCGCGTCGATTTCGACGCTGCCGCCGATTCGCTCCAGTTTTTCGCGCAGGCTGGCAATGCCGAAACCGCCGGTCGGTCTCCCGAGGGCCCGCGGCGCGGCCGGATCGAAACCCGCGCCGTGGTCGGTCACAGTAATTCTGAGCAGTTCGTCGCCCGCTTCCTCCAGCGCCAGTTCCGCCTGGCGGACGCCGGCGTGTTCGGCGACGTTCGACAGCAACTCGCGCGCCGCCTGGAACAGCAACAGCCGCGCGCCGGGCGACGCTTCGACCCGGTCGTTGATTTGCAGTTCGACCTCCAGCCCGAGCCTGGCCTTCACCCATTGCGCGAGCCAGCGCAGGCTCGCCGGCAGCCCGCCCTCGAGAATCGGCGGCGAAAGCTCGGCGGTCAGCGAGCGTGAGGCATCGAGCGCCTTGTTCAAATGGTCCTTGATTTTGTCCATCGTCGGCCGATCGTCGGCGCGCACCGCCTCGATGCTCAGGGTCGCAAAGAGGATTTTGGCGGCGACCAGCAATTGTTGCAGGTTGTCGTGAAGAATTTGCGCCAGGCGCCGGCGCTCGCGTTCTTCGGCTTGCACCAGTTCGACGGTCATGGCCCGCAGTTGCTCCGCGACGCGCTGGCGTTGGGTCACGTCGCGGGTCGAGGCCTGCAGTTCGACGACGGCGCCGCTCTCCGCGTCGCGAATGGCGTGGCTGGTCGTCTCGAGCCAGACGTATTCGCCGTCCTTGCGCCGGTGGCGATAGGTGTCGGTGCGGGCGATGGGCGTATCGAGAATGGCGGTGTGCGAATCGGTGATCGCCGGCACATCGTCCGGGTGGAAAAAGTCGTACTCCGATTGCCCGATCAGGTCTTCGGGCTCGCTCCCGAGCAGGCTGCGGCAGGCGGGCGAGACATATAAGTAGACGCCCTCGGGCGTCAGCCGCGAAATCATGTCCGTGGAACTTTCGGCGAGAAACCGGAACCGGGCCTCGCTCTGGCGGATCTCGTCTTCGGCGTGTTTGCGTTCGACGTTTTCCTCGAGCAAACGGCGATTGGCGCTGGCCAACTCGGCGGTGCGTTCAGCGACGCGTTGTTCCAGCGTTTCGTTGAATTGCTGCTGCGTCTCCCGCCAGCGCCGTTTCTCGGTGACATCGTCGAGAAACAGGTATGCGCCGCGGGGCCGGGCGGCGCCTTCGGCGAACAGCGGCCGGGCGCTCATGTCGATCCAGCGGTATTGGCCGTCGCGCGGATTGAACATGCCGATCGTGACGGTCGGCGTCGGCCGGCCGGTGCGCAACGCCGCCTCGGACGGCCGATCGAGGAACGGCAATGGCGAGCCGTCCTCGCGGCGCGGCGGATTCTTTTCGTCGTACGACGCGCCGGCGGCCAACTCCGTCAGACTCCGCCCGAGGATTTCTTCCGCGGCGGGATTGAGCGAAACGACCTTTCCGCCCGCATCGAATTCGACGACGCCCTGCGGCATGGACTCGAGTAGCAAGCGGCACTTGCGCTCGGAAACCCTCAACTCTTCGTCAACTACGGGCGGCTTCGGCCCGCCGGCGCCTCGCGGTTTTGGCAATCAACCTCCGATCGCGCCGCACGGGCGCGTCCTGCCTGCGATTCTTGAAAATAATTTAAGCACGGCCGGCGGCGAGGAAACCGGGGCCGCGGATGACGAAGCCGCCGATCGACCGGCGCGGCGACCGCCAGTCCCGCCCGCCGGATTTGCCGAGCCGCGAGCGTCGTCTTATCTTGCCGGCATAGGAGGACTCACAGTGCAGACGATTACTCCCTTTCTTTGGTTCGACGGCAAAGCCGAAGAGGCCGCGAAGTTCTATACTTCCATTTTCAAGCGTTCGAAGATCACCTCCGTGTCGCGTTACGGCGAGGCCGGACCCGGGCCGAAGGGCGCCGCGATGTCCGTCACCTTTCAGCTCGACGGGCGCGAATTCGTGGCGTTGAACGGCGGCCCCCAGTTCACGTTCTCGCCGGCCATCTCGTTTTTCGTGAATTGCCGGACGCAGCGGGAAATCGACGACCTGTGGCGGAAGCTGTCGCGCGGCGGCAAGAAGCTGCAATGCGGCTGGCTCACGGACAAGTTCGGCGTGACGTGGCAAATCGTTCCGGAGATCCTGGGCAAGCTGTTGCAAAGCAAAGACGCCAAGAAATCGGCGAATGTCATGAAGGCCATGTTGAAGATGATCAGGCTTGACATCAAGAAATTGAAGAAAGCGTACGAACGCGGATGAGTTCCTGGGGCGTTGCCCCAGGCTGGGTTAGTGCGGGCCGTTGGCCCTGCAGCATGTCCGGAGCCGCGCGGCCGCGAAGTCTGCCGGCGTCTCAACCTTTCAGTCTTCCAGCCTTACAGCCTGTTTCCTTGCCCGCTCCGTTGCGCTATGATTCATTCGTTGTCTTTTCCACGGAGGCGCGGCATGAAACGGCGTTGGGAATTCATCGCTTTGTTGGCCCTGTTGACCGCGGTCTGCGCGGCGCTCGCCGCGGCCTGCGGCTCTTCATCCTCCAGTTCGAGCGCCTCCAGCGCGGACGACGACGCCTCGCCCAGCGACGACGACGTCTCGCCGGCCGACGACGATGACGATTCCAGCCCGGCGGCGCCGGTGACGCCGCACCGCGAGGACCGCGGCAAGTACGCCGTGGTCTGGCTGGCCGGCACGCCCTACGAGATGGGCCATCAGCACGGCGTGATGCTGCACGACGAACTCGCCGCCGGCATCGACTGGCTCAATTCGATGGACCTCGTGCAGATTCTGGTCCCGATCGCCAGAGCGCTCGGGCTGCTGCAAATGGCCGAAGACAACACCTACACCGACATCGTGCAGGAGTGCCAGGGTCTGGTCGATGCGGCGGGCGACGTCGGCTGGACGATGGATGTCTGCCTGCTGCTCAATTTCGGCGACGTGCTGATCGAGTTCCTCACCGATGGCATTCCGCCCGCGACCGACGTGCCGCTCGAACCCGCGTGCACGCAGGCGGTCGCGACGGGCGCGGCGACGAAGGACGGCCGGCTGTATCACATGCGCAGCCTCGATTGGGGGAATATCCCGTACCTGCTCGACTACCCGGTCATTTTCGTGCGGCAGCCGAGCGACGGCATCCCGCACGTGTATATCGGCTTCCCGGGCAACCTCAGCCCGTACAACGGCATCAACGCGGCGGGCCTGTCGATCGCGTCGAATCAGGCCGAGCCGCACGATCAAAGCCAGCACTCGCGCACCGGCCGCAGCAACGTGCAAATGCTAGGTCAGTTGCTCAAGCTGGCGCACAATATTGACGAGGCGCAGCAAATGATCGAGACCACGCCGCACATGGCGTGCATCAACATCGTCGTCGCCGACGGCAACGCCCGCGAGGCTGCCGCGTTCGAAATCACCTCGAAGCAGCTCGGCATTCGCGAGTTGACGGACGACACGGTGTGGGAGACCAATCACTTTGTCGCGTCGAACATGCAAAACGCCGACAAGCAGCCGCGCGATCCGTCGAGTCTGCTGCGCTACGATCGCGTTTCGCAGTTGGTTCCGCGCGATGGCAAGGATTCCATTTTCGGCAAGATCGATCCGGCGGCGTTCGTCGGCGTCTTGCGCGACCGCGTCAATCCGTACAACGACACGGTCAGCCCGCCGGTGTTCGACAACGGCGGCATGAGCATCGCGACGAACGCGGCGATCTACCAAATCGTCTTCGACCCCGAAGCGCTGAACTTCTGGGTCGCCGCCGGCGGCGTTCCCGTGCCGTCGCAGCCGTTCGAAGGTTTTTCGTTGAGCGAGCTGCTGGATTGGCCGAACTCGACGCCGGTCGTTCCGGGCGTGATCCAGTGATGATTTAAACCGAAGTTCCCGGAAGTATTAAGGCGTTGAACCGAGATATCTCTTTGCTAAGGCAGGAGATTTTCCTGCAAGAATCGCGCTAAATGTACC
>CAZHPN010000047.1:0-35958 GCA_964534375.1 uncultured bacterium
CTCCTTGACCGGCATGCCGCTCCAGACGCGGGAATCGAACGTCTTGCGGGCGGCCGCGATCGCGCGTTTCGTGTCCGCCTTGGTCGCGACCGGCACTTGGGCGATCGCCTCCTCGGTCGCGGGGTTGATCGTCGGACGGGTCTCGCCCGTCTCCGCCGGCATGAATTTCCCGTCGATATACAGTTCGTAGGTTTGCATGGGCCGCTCCTTGAAGAACTCTCCCGAACTCGGTCGAATGTTTCGGAAGAGCGTTAAGTAATTCACAGCTACCGCGAACCGCCGCCGCCGTCAAGCGTGACGCGGCGCGGCTGCTGCCCTGAAGAGAATACGGATGCCCCCGTTCCGGGGCAACCGTCAATTCGTTTTGCTCTCCCGCGCCGAGGCCGGCGGGAGCTCGCGTTACGGTTTCGACAGCAGGGACTTCGCGCGATCCATGGTCTCCGTCCCCTTGCTCAACTCGGCCTGGGCAGCTTGAATCATCGTCGAACTGGCCGAATCTATGCCTTTTTGGTACAAGAAAGTGGCGCGCGTGTAATGCTTGGCCGCCTTGAGCAGCTCTTTGTGCGAGGGCCGGAATCGCGGAGGCGGGACGATTTTCTGCAACTCTGTTTCCACCGTCCGGATCGAAACCAGGTGAACCGCCGTGAGCAGTATCCATTGTCGATCGTGCAGCAGCGCCGGCGAGTTCGCGGCCGCCGTGCTTTGTTTGCCCAACCCGTCCAACGCGGATGCAAGCAGATCGAGCACGGGCGTCAACTTCGCATTGTAATCCTGGGCCGCCGTGTCTCCGTCCCCAAAAACCTCTCGCACACCGCCAAAACCGAGCAACGCGAACACGATGACAACAAGAATTGACCTTTTCATTCCGCTTTCCTTTCATTAGCGACAGTTCGTTGTCAAACCAATTCCCGCGCGCCGGCCGCGCCGGCATCCAAGGACTCATAGATGACAATGCTCGTTGTGCATTCTCAGTGTCCTGCTTTTGCCGGGCGGCGTCAAGGACATCACAATCGATGTTTGGCCCATTTCCCGCGGCTGTTGCGCCGTACGGGTCTGCCGAACAACTGCTCACTGTTCACTGTTCACTGTTCCATGCCCGTCCGCCATTGACGCCGCGCCGGCGACGTGGTGCAATCCGTTCGCCGCGGCCGGCCCGGCCGCGGCAATAGTGGATGAATCGCCAATAACTGGAAAGCGCATTTGCGGCGCGGGCGTTTGGAGGGGCGAACCATGCGAGTCACTTATCCTTTGTTGATTGTGTTCGTCGCGGCGTTGCTCGCCGGCGCTTTTGCCTGCGGCAGTTCGAGCAGCAGTCGCGCTCAGAACGTGAACAACGACGACGACGCGTCGCCGCCGGCGGACGACGACGACGACGTTTCGCCCGGCGCCGACGACGATTCGACGCCGGCGGACGACGACGACAACGATGACGACAATGCCAACGATGTTTTTGCCGTCGGCGACGGCGGAACGATTTTGCACTACGACGGTTCGTCGTGGTCGGTGATGAACAGCGTGACGTCGGCGAATTTGACCGGCGTCTGGGGCTCGTCGCATAGCGATGTTTTTGCGGTGGGGAGCAACGCCGTCGTGCATTACGACGGTTCCTCCTGGTCCAACGTGCTGAGCGCACCCGCTGCGTATTTCACGGGCGTCTGGGGAACCTCGCCGTCGAACGTGTACGTCGTCGGCGAAAACGTCGTTTGCCGCTACGACGGATCGTCGTGGTCGACCCAATGGACCGGCCCGCCGTCGCTTTTCCCGGGTGTGGGGGGCGTGTGGGGCGGTTCCGCCGGCGACGTTTTTGTCGTGGGCGGATGGATGTACACGGTCATCAACCCCTTTTACCCGGTCTATTACGCCGGCGATTTCGTATTGCACGGCGACGGTGTTTCGTGGGCGCCCGTCTACGGCGGCTTGTTTGCCTGGTTGGCCGGCGTTTGGGGGACCTCCCATTCCGACGTCTTCGCCGTCGGAACGGGCCTCGACGACCAAGATTACGCCGTCAGCGACGTGATCGTGCACTTCGACGGGTCGGCCTGGACGGCCTGGTTGGTGACGTTCACGAAGCCCGATGCAAACCCATATTTGCAGGGCGTTTGGGGCGCGTCATCGACCGACGTGTTCGCGGTGGGCAACAAGATCTTTCACTATGACGGAACCGGTTGGTCGCAAATGAACGACTTCAGCGGGCCCGGCTTGCTGGGTGTTTGGGGACGTTCGGGCGCGGACGTGATCGCGGTGGGCGACGGCGGCGCAATCTTCCACTACAATGGCGCTTCCTGGTCGGCCATGACGAGCATGGCGACGGTGGCCTTGTACGGCGTGTGGGGAACTTCTGCCGGCGATGACGACGATGACAACGACGATGACGATGACAACACGCCTTTCTGGTCGAGCACGACAAACGAGACGGCGACCGAATTGCTCGGCGTTTGGGGCAGTTCGGCCGCGGATGTGTTTGCGGTCGGAGCGGCCTATAGCGAAATCGCCGTTTCCGGCGTGATTTTGCACTACGACGGCGCTGCGTGGTCGACGATGGTGAGCGGGCTGGCGCAGATGCCGTTCAACGCGGTTTGGGGAAGCTCGAGCGCCGATGTGTTCGCCGTGGGATCGCCACCGGCCAATGGGAATATCAGCGGCGTTTGGCGCTACGACGGCGCCGCGTGGTCGCCGATGACGAGCGAGACGACGAACGGGGCGGAGTTGGGCGGCGTTTGGGGCAGCTCGGCCTCCGACGTGTTCGCCGTCGGCTGGGACCCTAACGGCGCCGCGTTCTATCTGCACTACGACGGCGCCTCGTGGTCGGCGACGGCAAAGCAGGCAGCCGTTGAGCCCTATGGCATTGGGGGTGTCTCCGCCTCCGACGTGTTCGTCGTCGGAATGGACTACGACCAAGACGCCGCGATCGAGCACTACGACGGCGCCTCGTGGTCGGAAATGACGATCGGGCTCCCGGAGAATTCGCGTCTGCTCGGCGCTTGGGGCAGTTCGGCCACCGACGTCTATACCGTCGGATGGGATAACCCCGACATCGGAGTGCTTGCACATTATGACGGCTCCGCGTGGACGCAGTTGTCGAGTTTCGGGGCCGCGAACCTGCAGGGCGTGTGGGGAAGCTCCGTCTCCGACGTGTTCGCCGTCGGCAGTTCCATTTTGCATTACGACGGCTCGTCTTGGTCGTCGATGTGGAGCGGGTCGTCGCAGATGTTGTACAGCGTCTGGGGAAGCTCCGGTTCCGATGTGTACGCCGTGGGGGCGACCTACGACGCCTTTGGAAATCCGAGCGTCGGCCTGATCCTGCATTACCGGGGATAATGTGAGTGGCGAATATTGAATACGGAGACCACGGAGCCGACCACAGATTTCTCAGCCCGGCCTTCGGCCGCAGCCAAACCGCTTGCATCAAGGCCCCGGGTTGAAATCCGGGGCTGCTTTCAGGCGTCCCCCGGAGGGACGCTATGAACGTAGTTCAGGATTTCAGAGACTGTCGATTTTCTCCCTAATCGACGATGACCGATGTGCCCGACGCCACGAATGTCGCGCCCCTTAAGACGTCATTCCCGCGGAGGCGGGAATCCAGGAACATTCGTTGCGTCCGAGGGCGCAACGCGCGCGAACGTTCGCACTGATGCTGTAAGAGCGCCCCCCGCCTTCGCGGGGGCAGGCTCTTCGGGGCGCGATCTGGGAAATCGCGCCTGGAAAGGCCTGCCCCCGCGAAGGCGGGGGGCGCTCTTACATTGCCTGGATTCCCGCCTCCGCGGGAATGACGAATCAAGGGGCGAAGCCGCGTAATCGTGGGGAATACGATGGATGCTTTGCAACGCCAAGAAAATCGACAGTCTCTTTCGTCCTGGGGACGTTGGCGATGCGAAAATCTTTGCGCCGAAACAAGAAACAAAACGATAGCAGTACAGAGAATCACGTTGGACGCCGTTCTGTCCACGGCAAACGCGCCGACCAACAATCCTGCTTTCCGGAAGACGCTTTCTCGGCGGCGCACTTTTGGCCGAGCGTCGAGCTCAAAGGTGTGCGGACCATTCCCGAGCACACCTTTGCCGCGGCGACAAAAGTGTGCCACCCAGTTGCCGTCTGCCGACCACACGCCGGCAACGAGACGACTCGACTCGGCTCGGAGGCTGAGAATGAACGACCGGGGCTGGCATGCCGATCGGCCGGCGCTCGGCGAGTTGGCCGCGCCAGCCACCGCCTCGGCCGCCGCGTCCGCCCCGGTCATTTTCTCCTTTTTTCTTTTTCTTTTTTGCATCTCCCCCGCGAGGCCACGCCCGCCCGCTCCGCGGCGTCAATGCGGCGTCCAACCTCTTCTCCCTCCAATTCCGAGTTCTCAGTTAACTTTACCGCAGCCGGCGTGTCTTTGGTTGGTGGATGCGCCGGAGACTATTCTGCCAATGCCCGATCCATGGTCTGAGCCTTGCCCCGGAGGGGTCTTGACCTTATGATGCAGCGTTTTTCTAAAGACAAGGGGGTGATCTTGCGAAGATTGCCGATCATCGTTATGTGCTTGATCTTGCTGGCTTCGTGCTCCAAATCGGGCTCTTCGGCCATCGCCGGCGATCCCGCGGCCACCCCCGCCGCCAAGGCGGCCGGGGCGGGCGCGCACGGCGCCGCCGGCGCGGCCGGCGCGGCTGGCGCGGCGGCGCGCGTGGTGCCGGTCGTCACGGCCCCGGTCGCACGGCGCGACATGCCGATTTATTTGGAAGGTCTGGGCACCGTCACGGCGAACGCAACGGTCACGGTCCGCACGGTCGTCGACGGCCCGCTCACCGAAGTGCTTTTCAAGGAAGGGCAGTCCATCCGCAAAGGCGGCGCGCTGGCGCAGGTCGACCCGCGGCCGTTCGCCGCGCAACTGCACCTGGCCGAGGGCCAACTTGCTCGCGACGAGGCGCTGCTGGCGAACGACAAGCGCATTCGCGATCGGGATGACGAACTCGAGCGGCAGAAGCTGCTCGACACGCAAACGGCCGAAACGCAGCGCACGCAAGTGGCGCAGGACGAAGGCGTCGTCCGGATCGACCGCGCCAACGTGGAAACGGCCCGGCTCAATCTCGATTATTCGCGGATCGTGGCGCCGGTCGACAGCGTGGTCGGCATCCGCAACATCGACCCCGGCAACATCGTGCACGCGGCGGACACCAACGGCATCGTGATGCTGACGCAACTCGACCCGATCGCCGTGATTTTCATCCTGCCGCAGGACAACCTGCCGGCGATCGCCGCCGAAAAGGCGCGCGGCGATCTGACCGTCGTCGTGTTCAGCGGCGACGGCAAAACCGAGCTCGCCCGCGGCAAACTGACCGTCATCGACAACCTCATCAACGTCAACACCGCGACGCTCCGGCTCAAAGCCATGTTCGCCAACCCCAGCCACGTCCTCTGGCCGAACCAGTTCGTCAAGGCGCGGCTGATGCTCTCGGTCCGGCACGACGCGCTGGTCGTGCCGGCGCAGGCGGTTCAGCGCGGCCAGCAAGGCTCGTACGTCTACGTCGTCGGCGAAGATCAAACCGTGCAAGCGCGCCCGGTCGTCGTCGAGCTGCTGCAAGGCGACGACGCCCTGCTCGCCTCGGGTCTCGAATCCGGCGAAACCGTCGTCATCGAAGGCCAGAACCAACTGCGGCCCGGCAGCAAGGTCGCCGTGCGCAAACCCGGCGCCGAAAACGCCCCGGCCGGACCGGGCGGCGTCCCCGGCGCTCCCGGCGCCGCCGGCGAAACCGGCAAACATGGTTCCCGCGGCGGCGACGGCGGGAAACCGTCCGCCGAAAATCCGGCCGCGCCGGCCGGGTTGCAACCATCGGCCGAGGCGACGCCGGCCGCCAAGGAGCCCTCGTGAGCATGGTGGAATCCGGCGGGCTGGCCAACGGCGACCGCGCGACCGCGAGCATTTCCGAGCCCTTCATTCGCCGGCCGGTCGCGACGACGCTGCTGACCTTCGGCCTGCTGCTCGCCGGGTTGACCGGCTATCGGCAGTTGCCGGTGTCGGCGCTGCCGCAGGTCGACTATCCGACGATCGTCGTCTCGACGATGCTGCCGGGCGCGAGCGCCGACACGATGGCGACCGCGGTCACGACGCCGCTCGAACGGCAATTCGGGCAGGTGCCGTCGTTGTCGCAGATGACCTCGGTCTCGAGTTTCGGCAGTTCGCAAATCACCTTGCAATTTTCGCTCGAACGCAATATCGACGCGGCCGAACAGGACGTCCAGGCGGCAATCAATGCCGCCTCCACCCTGCTGCCGACCACCCTGCCCGCGCCGCCGACGTACTCGAAGACCAACCCCGCGGACACGCCGATCCTGACGCTGGCGGTGTCGTCCGACACGCTGCCCCTCGACCAGGTCGACGATCAGGCGGACTCGATCATCGCGCAGAAGGTTTCCCAGGTCTCCGGCGTCGGCCTCGTGTCGATCAACGGCGGCCAGAAGCCGGCGGTGCGCGTGCAAATCGACCCGGCGAAGCTCGCGGGCACGGGGCTGACGCTCGAAGACATCCGCGCGGCGCTGGTCGCGGCGAACGTCAACCAACCGATCGGCAACCTCGACGGCCCGCGCCTCGATTACGCGCTGGCCGACGACGGTCAACTGTTCACCGCCGCGGCGTACCGGCCGCAGGTGGTGGCGTACGTCAAAGGCGCCCCGGTTCGTTTGCGCGACGTCGGCGACGTGATCGACGGCGTCGAGAATGCGCAACTCGCCGGTTGGGCGGGCAAGCGCCGCGCCATCATCTTGAACGTCCAGCGCCAGCCGGGCGCGAACGTCATCCAGGTGGCCGACCGCGTCAAGGCGCTGCTGCCCCGGCTGCGCGCGTCGCTGCCGCAGGGCTTGCGGGTCGCCATTCTCGCCGACCGCACGGAGACGGTGCGCGCGTCGGTGAAAGACGTGCAATTCACGATGCTGCTGACGATCTTCCTCGTCGTCGCGGTCATCTATCTGTTCCTGCGGTCGCTGCGCGCGACGATCATCCCCGGGGTGGCGGTGCCGCTGTCGCTGATCGGCGCGTTCGGCGTGATGTACCTGTGCGGCTACAGCCTCAACAACCTGTCGCTGATGGCGCTGACGATTTCGACCGGCTTCGTCGTCGACGACGCGATCGTGATGATCGAAAACATCTCGCGCTTCATCGAAAGCGGCGACGCGCCGTTTTACGCCGCGCTCAAGGGCGCGAAGCAAATCGGCTTCACCATCGTCTCGCTGACCGTTTCGCTGGTGGCGGTGCTGATCCCGTTGCTGTTCATGAGCGGTTTGATCGGCCGGCTGTTCCGCGAATTCGCCGTGACGCTGGCGATCGCGATCTTCGTTTCGGCGATCCTCTCGCTGACCCTGACGGCCATGATGTGCGCCTACCTGCTGCGCCCGCACGGCCAGGTGCACGGCCGCGTTTATCGCGCCTCCGAACGTTTCTTCGACGGGATGCTCGCGTGGTACAAGCGCGGGCTCGATTGGGTGCTCAACCGCCAGCCGCTGACGCTCGGGATCACGATCGCGACCCTCGCGATGACGATCCTCCTGGCGATCGTCGTGCCGAAGGGCTTCTTCCCGCTGCAGGACACCGGCCAGATCGCCGGCGTCACCGAGGCGGGGCCCGACGTCTCGTTTCCGCAAATGATGGCCTTGCAGGAAGAGGTCGCCGCGGCGGCTTTGCAAGACCCGGACGTCGCGACGGCCGCGTCGTTTATCGGGGCCGACGGCACGAATCCGACGACCAACAGCGGCCGGCTGTCGCTGACCCTGCGGCCGCTCGAGGAGCGCAAGTCCAGCGCCTCGCAAATCATCGAGCGGCTCAAGACGCGCGCGGCCGGGATCCCCGGCATTCAATTGTATCTGCAGCCGGTGCAGGATTTGACGATCGAAAGCCGCGCCAGCCGCACCCAGTTTCAGTACACGCTGGAAGACGCCGACCCGACGGAACTGGAAACCTGGGCGCCCAAAATGATGGCCAAAATGCGGGCGTTGCCGCAGTTGCGCGACGTGGCGACGGACCTCGAGACCAACGGGCTGCAACTCAAGCTGACCATCGACCGCGACAGCGCGGCGCGCGTCGGCGTGCTGCCCCAGAACGTCGACGACGCGCTGTACGATTCGTTCGGCCAGCGCCAGGTGACGACGATTTTCACGCAGCTCAACCAATACCGCGTCATTCTCGAAGTGAAGCCCGAATATCAAATGGACGCGCGGACGCTCGACAAACTGTATATTCGCACCCAATCCGGCGACACGGTGCCGCTGTCGGCGATCGCCTCGGCCAGGGTCGAGCGGACGGCGCTGACGGTCAACCACCAGGGTCAGTTCCCCTCGGCGACGCTGTCGTTCGATACGGCGGCTGGCGTCTCCCTGGGCGAAGCGGTCGAGGCGATCCACGCGGCGGAAACGGAAATCGGGCTGCCGCCGGGCGTGCGGGCGGACTTCACCGGCGCGGCGCAGGTTTTCCGCGAATCGCTGGCCAGCGAGCCGATCCTGATTCTGGCGGCGCTGCTGACCGTTTATATCGTGCTGGGCGTGCTGTACGAGAGTTACATTCACCCGGTGACGATCATCTCGACCCTGCCGTCGGCGGGCGTCGGCGCCTTCCTGGCGCTGATGATCTGCCGCACGGAATTCAGCATCATCGCCCTGATCGGCATCATCCTCCTGATCGGCATCGTGAAGAAAAACGCGATCATGATGATCGACTTCGCGCTGGAGGCCGAACGCGACCAGCACCTGACGCCGCGCGAGGCGATCCACCAGGCCTGCCTGCTGCGTTTTCGGCCGATCATGATGACGACGATGGCGGCGCTCTTCGGCGGCATCCCGCTAGCCCTGGGCACGGGCACCGGCTCGGAGCTGCGCCGGCCGCTGGGCATCAGCATCGTCGGCGGCCTGCTGATCTCGCAGGTGCTTACCTTGTTCACGACGCCGGTCGTTTACCTGTACATGGACCGGCTCGGCAAGCTGCTCGGCCGCCTGCGGAAAAAAGCCCCCAAGCCGGCGAGCGCGCCGGCGTGAGGCGACCGTGAATATTTCCGCCCCGTTCATCCGCCGACCGATTGCGACGTCCTTGCTGGCCGCCGCCGTCCTGCTCGCCGGCGCCGCGGCGTACACGCAGTTGCCGGTCGCGCCGCTGCCGCGCGTCGATTTCCCGACGATCAACATCAGCGCCGCGCTGCCGGGCGCCAGCGCCGAGACGATGGCCTCGTCGGTGGCGACGCCGCTGGAGCGGCGGTTCGGCCGCATCGCCGGCATCGCGGAGATCACCTCGACCAGCTATCTGGGCACGTCGTCGCTGACGCTGCAATTCGACTTGGATCGCGACGTCGACGCCGCGGCGCGCGACGTGCAGGCGGCGATCAACGCCGCCGGCGGCGACCTGCCGCCCAACCTGCCGAGCCGGCCGACGTTTCGCAAAGTGAATCCGTCGGATGCGCCGATTTTGATCCTCGCCGTCACTTCTCCCACCCTGCCCCTGTCGCAAGTGTACGACGCCGCCAACAACGTCATCGCTCAGAAGATTTCCCAGGTGTATGGCGTCGGGCAGGTGAGCGTCGGCGGCGGCCAGCAGCCGGCCGTTCGCGTGCAGGTCGACCCGGTGAAACTGGCGGGCGCGAATCTGAGCATGGAGGACGTGCGCGCGGCGCTGGTTGCGGCGAGCATCGACCAGGCGAAGGGCGGCATCACCGGGTCGCGCCAGGCGCTGGCGCTGGCCGCCAACGATCAACTTTACGACGCCGCGCCCTACAACGACATTGTCGTTTCCTGGAACGGCCCCGGCAACTCGCCGTTGCGCATTCGCGACGTCGGCCGCGCGTTCGACAGCGTCGAGAACGAGCGCGTGGCGGGGTGGGCCGACGGCAAGCGGGCGATCATCCTGATTGTCCGCCGGCAGCCGGGCGCGAACATCATCGACGTCATCGAGCAGGTGAAGGCGCTGCTGCCGTCGCTGGCGCGGTCGGTGTCGCCGGCGATCGACTTGCAGGTCGCGCTTGACCGCAGCACGACGATCCGCAAGTCGGTGTCCGACGTCGAATTCACTCTGGTGCTCAGCGTCTTGCTGGTGGTGATGGTCGTCTTCGTCTTCCTGCGCAGCGGGCGCGCGACGGCGATTCCCAGCGTCGCCGTGCCGCTGTCGCTCGTGGGCACGTTCGGCGTGATGTACCTCTGCGGCTACAGCATCGACAACTTGTCGCTGATGGCGCTGACGATCGCCACCGGTTTCGTCGTCGACGACGCAATTGTCGTCACCGAGAACATTTCCCGCTACCTCGACATGGGCGACTCGCCGATCGACGCCGCGCTCAAGGGCGCCAAACAGATCGGCTTCACCATCGTCTCGATCACCTGCTCGCTTATCGCCGTGTTCATCCCGCTGCTGCTGATGGGCGGCATCATCGGCCGGCTGTTCCGCGAATTCGCCGTGACGCTGGCCGTCGCGATCGCCGTTTCGGCGGTGGTGGCGCTGACGGTGACGCCGGCGATGGCCTCGCGGCTGCTGCGCCCGACGGTCGCGGGCGCGCGCAAGCGTTTCGACTTTTTCGAGCCATTGTTGCGCGCGTACGACCGCGCGCTGACGGTCGTGCTGCGGCATCCGGTTCTCACCTTGATCGGCTTGGCGATCACCATCGGCCTCAACGTCTACTTGTATATCGTGACGCCGAAAGGGTTGTTTCCGCAGCAGGACACGGGCACGATCATGGGCATCTCCGACGGGCCGCAGGACATTTCGTTCCCCGCCATGCACGATCGCCAGAAGCTGATCAACGAGATCGTCAGTGCGCATCCGGCGGTGGGGCATTTCACCTCGTTCATCGGCGGCAGCACGCTGAATACGGGGTTTGCCTTCGTCGAGCTCAAGCCGACGTCGCAGCGCAAGCAGACGGCCGACGAGGTGATCAACGAACTGCGGCCCAAGTTGGCGCACGTGCCCGGCATTCGCTTGTTTCTGCAGGCCGGGCAGGATCTGCGCGTCGGCGGCCGCATGACGCGCACGCAATATCAATATTCGCTGCAGGAGCCGAATCTCGGCGAACTCTCGTTATGGGCGCCGCGGATGGTGCAGACGATGAACGGCCTGCCCGAGTTGCGCGACGTGGCCACCGACCAGCAGACCGACGGCGTGCAGCTCGTCGGCCAGCTCGATCGCGACACGGCGGCGCGGCTGCACATTACGCCAGGGTTGATCGAACGCACGTTGTATGACGCGTTCGGGCAAGAACAGGTGTCGACGCTCTTCACGCCGACCACCCAATACCGCGTGGTGCTCGAGGCCGATCCGGCCCACTCCCGCTCGCCCGACGCGCTGAAGTCGCTGTTCGTGCGGCCGCCCAACGGCAGCGTGACGCCGTTGACCAACCTGATGCGCTTCCACCCCGCCCCGATGCTGTTGTCGGTCAATCACCAGAGCCAGTTCCCGGCGGTGACGCTCTCGTTCAATCTGGCCCCGGGCGTCGCGCTCGGCCCGGCGGTCGACGCCATCAAGAAGGCGCAGGCGCGCATGGGCTTTCCCGCGGCGATCGTCGCCGACATGCAAGGCACGGCGCAGGCGTTCACGAAATCGCTGGCGACCATGCCGCTGCTGATCGTCGCCGCGCTGCTGACCGTGTACATTGTGCTCGGCGTGCTCTACGAAAGCTACGTCCACCCGCTGACGATCATCTCGACGCTGCCGTCGGCCGGCGTCGGCGCGCTGCTGGCGCTGCTGCTGTTTCACACCGACCTCACGATCATTGCGCTGATCGGCATCATCCTGTTGATCGGCATCGTCAAGAAAAACGGGATCATGATGGTCGACTTCGCCATCGAGGCCGAACGCGACCAGCACCTCACCGCGCGCGACGCCATCCACCAGGCGTGCCTGCTGCGTTTCCGCCCGATTCTCATGACCTCGCTGGCGGCCATCCTCGGCGGCATTCCCCTCGCCCTCGGCCACGGCGCCGGATCGGAAATGCGCCGGCCGCTGGGCATCGCCATCGTCGGCGGCCTGCTGCTGTCGCAGTTGCTGACGCTGTTCACCACTCCAATCGTTTATCTCGAACTCGACCGCTTCACCAAGCGCCGCCGCCGCTCGCATCTGACCGACTGATCGTCCGCCCCGCCGATCGGAGCCCCGCAGGCGCCTGGGTTAATAGCCCGCGGATTTATCCCTGGGACCGCGGGCGCAAGTATTTTGCTTCAACTAGCGGCACGGCGCGCGGACTCGTCTCCGCCCGCGGCGCAACGTTGACAACGCCGCAAAACCCGTCCAAACTTCCGCCAGAATTTCAAGCATTCAGGTCATCAGCGGCGCCGCGGTCGTGACGTGTAATGGCGCAAGTCCAATTGCGGCTGCGTTGCGTTCGCGGCGCGGAATTCGCAGCGGAAACAGAAACGCTGGTCAGGGGCGCGGCCGGTGAAATACGTCGCCATCTATCTGATTCGTTTGTACAAACGGCTTCGGCCGTTGAATAAGTTGGGCCGCTGCATCTATCGGCCCAGTTGCACGGAATATGCGATGGAAGCCTTTGAGAGACACGGGTTCGTTCGCGGTCTGGTGTTGACGCGGGCCAGGCTGCTGCGTTGCAATGAGTTCGCCGAGAGCGCGTTCGATCCGGTTCCGTTAGTTTATCGTAGTTCCGGAACCAAACGAAAGGACATGGGCAATGGAGAAGTATGAGTACAAAGTGGATGCGATTCAGGCGGCAGTTGCGGAAGGCGACATCAGAAAAGGCGTCGCCGGCGCAAAAGTGGGAAGTCAGGTCGAGCTCAAGCTGGGCGAATTGGCGCGGCAAGGATATGAGTTCTATCGCGAATTCGCGGTGCCGGTGAAGGTCGCCCGCGGTTGCGTTTCGCCGAGCAAGAACGCGTACGAAATCACGATCATCGTGATGGTCTTCCGGCGGCCTGTGCAATAAGCGTCCCCGACAATTTCAACTCCCGGGAAACATGGTGGGCGCCATGAATGAGTGCAAGAGTTGCGGGTCGCCGCTGGAAGGAAACCCCCTTGCCAGCCAAAGCAAATGCAGTTATTGCGGCCGGGTCAATTTCAACGAGCAATTTGTCGGCTTGTACGCCCAGAACATCGACTTCACCAAGACGCACAATCTGCTGGAGGTCGGAATGGCCGCCTTCCACGGCCAGGACTACGCCAAAGCCCGCGACGCCTTCGAACGCGTATTGTTGGAGGACAGCCGCAGCCAGGAGGCGTGGGTCTATGCGGCCATGAGCATCGCCAATCTGACGGACCTGTCGAATATGGATGTTTGTTTGGGCGACGTCGAATCGTATTTGAAGAAAGCCGCCGAGATGGGGGGCCGCACGGAAATCCTCGAAGTCGGCGAGAGCGTTGCCAGGAACGCCATCGGACGAACCGTCCTCCGCGCCATTCGGCGCCATCGCGAGGTCGCGGATAAAAAGTACTTCGCCTATGAATCCGTCAACCGCGCAAAGGCGGTGAGCGATCGGGACCAGGAACTGACATTTCTGTACAAATACGCGGAATGCGCGTGCCAACTCGTTCCCGACGACCCGGCGGTGATCGGCCCGGTGTCCGTGGAAGTGTTGCTGGCGGCGCGGCACGGCGGTTGTCCGGCGGGGCTCCGGGATGCGGCGACCCGCGCACTGAACGATATTAAGGAGAAGAATGGACAGCTTTACCAATCGCTGGCCGGCGATTTGGCGCCGGCACGACGATCCTCATCGCCGGGCTGCGGCTCCGGCAAGACGGCGTTATTGGTAATTTGGGCGGCCGATATTGTCCGAATGATCGGCAACGGTGGGAATTAGCTTCCGCTTCAACCACTAACTGGCGAGCTCGCGGGCCGCGGTCTATCCAACGCCGTGACGCCCTCTCGCTGGGAATTTTCAAGCGGGCGGAACATGCCGTAGCGCACCCCAGCGAACGAAACGACGCCCGACCCCGCCCGCCTCAAGGGGCGCTGGGGGCGCTGGCCGCCGGCGAGGCGTCGTCGTTGTCGTCGTTGTCGTCGTCGTCGTCCACGGGAGGGGCCGTGTCGTCGTCGGCCGGCGAGGCGTCGTCGTCGGCGGCGCTGCCGCTGCCGCACGCAATAAACAAACCGACGCTCAGCAAAATCAAGGCTGCAAATCCGCAAAGAATCGCTTTTCGCATCTGCCAGTTCCTCCGGGTTGGAACGAGGCGACGGCCCGGTCGTCCGACCAGGCCGTCGCCTTTGATTCACTGCCGTTTGACCACGATTATTCGGGTTGCGCCGCCGGGGGCTCCGTCATGTTCTGCGGGTGCTCGCCCGGCTGGCCCATTTTCTCGCGAAATTGTCGGCGTAGCTCTTTCCATTGCGCTTTCTGCGCCGCGTTCAGCGACGCGAGAAACGCTTCCTTGGCGCTCTTCACCGCCGTACGCGCGGCGGCAAGGTCCGCGGACGGCGCGGCCGTCGCCGCGTCGGTCTGCCCCGACGCCTTCCGCGCGGCGTGCACCAGCTTGTGCAGGTTGAACTCCGCCGTACGCATGTCGACGAACAACGTGCGCTGGGCCGGCGTCAGGCCGAGTTTCTGGGTTACGTCGTCGGCCTGGGCGTTGATTTTCGCTTCCATGTTTTTCCCGTTCCATTGGGGCGCGCCCGCCGTTTCGTTCGAGCCGGCCCAAGCCATCGCCGGAATCAGGAACGCCGCGGCCAGCAACGCCAACAGCGTCAGTTTCGTTCCCACCGTTTTCATTCAGTTTCTCCTTGTTGCCCAACGACCGGTTCGTCGCTGGGGTGTTTGGCAATTGGATCGGCCAAAAATGCTTAAGGTTAACTTTACGGCGCAAATAAATCCGTGGCGGTTAGCGTCTTGTCCACCGTACATGGGTCGGCGGCGTGCAGTTCGTCACTCGTAACTCGTCACTCGCAACTCCCCTTGAACTCCCCCGTGACAAGTCGGGTCTTTCACGACAAGATAGGCGCCCGAGCAACGTGGAAAAAACGACACGCCCGCGGAAGGGCCCGGAAGGAGCGATAGATGCGGAGACGGACACTTTTGCCATGGGCGCCGGCGCTGCTGCTGGGCCTCGTCGCGGTCGTGTCGGCGGCGTGCAGCCACGGCCGCCAAACGACTGCTTCGTTGTGGACGTTCATGACGAGCGGCACGACGCTGGGATTGACGAGCGTCTGGGGAAGTTCGGCGTCGGACGTGTTCGCGGTCGGGACAGCGCACGACGTTTCCGGAATTCCGGTGGCCGGCGTGGTCTTGCACTACGATGGCTCCGCGTGGTCGGAAATGACCACCGGCGCAACGTGGACCGGCGTCGGCGTGTGGGGCAGTTCGGCGACCGACGTGTTTGCGGTGGGCGAAGGCGGCGCGATTCTGCATTACGACGGCGCCTCATGGACGCCGATGAACAGCGGCTCGACCGCGTGGTTGGCCGCGGTTTGGGGCAGTTCGGCGACGAACGTTTTCGCCGTGGGTTATGACCAGACCGGCGCCGGCGCGATTTTGCATTACGACGGTTCCCTGTGGTCGCCGATGACGGCCGGCCGGATCGCTTACCTGTCGGCGATTTGGGGCAGCTCGGCCACGGACGTGTACGCCGTGGGCGAAAGCGGCGCGATGCTGCATTATGACGGTTCGTCGTGGTCGCCGCTGACGAGCGGCGCGACGGTCGACTTGAACGGCGTCTGGGGGACAGCGGCGACGGACGTGTTCGTGGTGGGCGCCGACGGCGTTATTGTGCATTTCGACGGTTCCACCTGGTCGGCAATGCCGACCGGCACGACGGCGACGTGCGGCGGCGTCTGGGGAACCGCCCCCGACGACGTGTTCGCCGCGGGAACCGACGTCTCGATCAATGTGGGGCGCGTCCTGCACTACGACGGCGCCGCGTGGTCGAACACTTTGACCGGGACGGGGGCGGCCCTGGTCGGCGTCTGGGGCAGCGGGCCCCTGAACGTCTTCGTCGTGGGCGGCGGCGGCACGATCGCGCACTACGGCGACTGAATTCGAATGCCGAATGCCGAAGATAGCCCAAGGATTTGAAGGCATCCCAGGTCTGCGTGCGGACCCCGCGGGCGTGTCAAACAACCGCCAACGTTGACGCATTCAAGAAATCGGCATAACGCTTTCGTCAGATTTCAGGTCACACACGTCGTGAACGGCGCGCGCAAGCGGTTCCCGCGGCGTAACGGCGCCGTCGACGATGGCAGTTCCGCCTCCGGCACGGCGCGTTGTGTGCGTCGATAGACCCTTCGGCCACGCGCAACGCCGGCCGCGTGCCGCGATTCACGTTCCATTCCGCGGCGGGTGCTTTTCTCCGCGCCGTGCGCTTACAAGAACGACACCAGCAGGCCGTTGATCCAGGAATATGACATGCGCTGCGACTTGGTCAGAATCTTGGCGCCGGTCGACGTGACCAGCGAGACGCCGTTTTCGTCCTGTTTCTGCACGAACCCGGGGTTGTTCAGGAATTGCAGCGTGAAGGTCGTGCGAAACGAAAGCCGGCTGGTCAAGGCGAACGTCAGGTTGGTGGCCGAATCGACTTCCTGATCGTAGGTCCACTGCATGTTGACGCGGTACGACGCCTCCTCGGCGATCTGGAATTTCTTTTCATACGGGTAGGCGAAAACCAGCCGGGCCATGAGGTTGTGCGTCGGCTCCCAGATGTGCATCGACTTGGGGTTGTTGTCGATCTCCGTGGGGAACGCCCACACGGTGTCGACGAAGCCGTAGCCGACTTCGAGTTTGAGCACCGTCGGGTCCGTGCCGAAAAAGCTGTAGCCGGGACCGGCTTGGCCAGTATACCGGTTCCAGTACCCGATGAACTCATTGCTGTCGTAGCCGAGAAATGCCCACAAGTAGGGTTTCTTCTCTTTGGTCACGAAACCTTCAAACTTGTAATTGCCGAAGTAATTGTTGACGTTCGGGTTGAACCGCCGGCCGAAATAGCTGACGTTGCTGAAATTCACGCCCGCCTTGACGATGTCGTTGACCCACACGTCCTCGTGAATGAACTCGGCGGACCCGGCCGCGGCGTCGGTTTTGATGTTGCCGCCGGTCAGGTTGTAGCCGATCGTGCCGTCGGCCTTGATTTTCGGGAACGACTCCGGCGTGGCCTGACTGTCGTCCGCCAGCGCCAGGCCGGCGAAACAAAACAACAGGGCGGTGGCGAACAATAGAACGGTCGCGAGCTTCATGGGTGAACTCCTTTCCAGCGCCGTCCAGCGGCGAAGTTTTGCGGCGTAAGTTCCAAGCATCCGCGCTCGTCGGCTGCTCCAAGCAAGCGCTTATTTTTCTATTTACTTTTAGCAACCGGAGCCATGTTTTATGTTAAGTCGCCTGGCGGCGCGCGCTAGCGGGCAGGCGTCAGAAAATTGTTTTTTCGCGAATTCCCGACTACGCCGGCAATTCGTTGCCGATCGCGTCGAAAAATGCCTCAATCGCCGACCGCGCCGACTCCGGAACGCCTGCGGATAGCGTGAGGCCGCCCGCGTATCCGGAAAGCCCGGCGCCGAAGAGCGGCGGATAGATCGGCGGCGCGAGCAGCCAAGCCGACTTCGGACAAACGCCGTCGAATGACAACCGTTCCGGCGCGATCGGGCCCATGTTGGTGAAGCTGTTCGGGAAATTCCCCGCTGCCATGGCCCCGCCGAACAATTTTTTCTCGAAGGCCATAAGACCCGGGTATGAGAACCGGCGGAATTGTGTGAAGAGCAGCACCTCGGACAGCCCCGGCCAACTTCGCTTGCGCTGGCGCATGAGCGAGCTGACGCGATCCACCGTCTCCGCGAAATCCTTTCCCAGGTTTCGCCCGAGAAATGGATACTCCCATCCGCTCAAGTTGCAGACCGCCTCGGCGCGTTCGTTCGGCAGATGCCAGCGGCGAAGGTCAAGCGTGATTTGCAGCCGCAGGGCGGACCGGCCGTCCCACTCCCGCACGGCCACCTGCGCGCGATAGTAGGCCGCCGCCAACAGGTCGTTCAGCGTGGCGCCGCGCTCGCGACCGTACGCCGCCATTCGCGCCACGCGGTCGGGCGTAAAATGCCGCACGACATAGCCGAACGGCGCGCGCGGACCATCCGGCAGGCGCAACGCGTGCGTCGCCTTCGGCACGTAGCCGATGACGATCCGGTGCAGGCAGTTCCTGATCAACGTCGGGTACGATCGCCAGGGCACGAGACGGATAATCTGTTCGAATTCGCGGCAACCGGTCACGTTGGGAAGCGGCCGATACGCCGGGTCGCCGGCCAGGCGCGAATAGAGATCGGCGAGAATCGCCGCGACGTCCTTCGTCCCGCCGGCGTCCGCCGCGTGGTGCGCCACTTTCAACAACAACCGATCGCCGCCGGGGGCGTTCCACAAGCAGATTTTCACCAGCGGCCCGATAGTCGCGTCGAGGCTTTCGATCCGGAATTTTTCAAACGCCTCGCGCGTTTCGACCTGGCAAAAACCGCTCCGGCCTTCGGGCGGCAGCCGCTGCCAGTACGGCGGTTTCGCCGCGGTGACCATCCGGCAGCCGAGCACGGGTTCCGCGTCGAGCAGCAGCGCGTGCGCGGCCGCCAGGCGCGCGGCGTCGAGGCGGCCCGGGAACTTCATTTCTATTTGGATGATCATCTCGCCCACGCCGATGTCGACCCAGCTTTGCAGCACGTAGTCGGCCAGGGCCGCGGGAATTTGCTCGGGAATAGGTTGCATCAAACGAACCCAGTTGATTGTTCCGTGGTTTATACATGCCGCCAGCTCGCGGGGCAACGTCGCGGCCGTTGCTGATGCCCGGATCATTGCCTGACGCAAATAGCACGTCCGTCACTGGCCACCGACCACTGACCACCGACCACTGCCCCCCTGCTTCTTGAATGCGCGGCAACCGCGGTGTACGTTCCACGCATCAAGGAGGCGCTCATGCGTACGACTTCGAAGGCGATCCTCTTGACGACGCTGTTGGCGGCCATTGTCGCGCTGAATTTTGGCGCGGCCCACTCCCAGTCGCCCGCCGCGCCGGCGGTTCGTGCGCTGGCGTTGCCGGGCGCGCCGGAAACGGGCGCGTCGATGGACTACACCGCCTATGACGCAATCCATCATCGCGTCTGGGTTCCCGCGGGCAACACCGGCAGCGTGTACGTCATCGACACGACCAACGACCAGGCGACGCGGATCGCAGGCTTCCAGACGGCCGAGGTCGAAATGCGCGGCCAGAAGCGCACGGTCGGGCCGAGTTCGGCAACCGTGGGCGACGGCGTCGTCTACATCGGCAACCGCGCCGACGCCAGCGTTTGCGCGGTGGACGCGGTTTCGCTGAAAATCGGCGGCTGCGCGAAGCTCGATTCGTCGCCCGACGGCCTCGCCTATGTCGCGGCAACCAAGGAAGTCTGGGTCACAACTCCCCGCGACAAGTCGATCGTCGTGCTCGATGCCGCCGCCCTCGCCGTCAAGGCCAAGCTTCGGCTCGACGGCGCGCCCGAGGGCTACGCCGTCGACAACCAGCGCGGCATTTTCTACACCAATCTGGAGGACAAAGACCGCACTCTGACCATCGATTTGCGCAGCCGCGCCGTCGCGAGAACCTGGATGCCGAATTGCGGCGAGAAAGGCCCGCGCGGGCTGGCGCTCGACGGCGCCCGCAACTTCCTCTTCGTCGCGTGCACCGATCACGTGGTCGCGCTCGACGCCGGGCACGACGGCAAGTTGCTCTCGCAGATCGACACCGGCGACGGCGTCGACAACATCGACTACGTCGAGCCGCGCGCCGAACTATTCGCCGCCGCCGGCCGCGCCGGCAAACTGACGATCGCGCACGTCGATCAAAAAGGGGCGCTGACGCCGGCAGCCGTTGTGACGACCGCGGTCGGCGCACGCAACGCGGTGGCCACGGAACGCGGCGCCGCGTATCTTATCGACCCGCAACGCGGCCGGGTCCTGGCCGTAGGGCCGACCGCGCTGCACTGATGAAGGACGGTTCGCACATGGAAATGCTCGGCGACGCGCACGAAACGCCCGTGCGGGGCACGACGATCGCCTGGGGTGAAATGGGCGCCGGGCCGCCGCTCGTCTTGCTTCACGGCATTCAGGATTCGCATCGCGCCTGGCGCCGGGCGGCGCCCTTTCTGGCGCGGCGATTTCGCGTGTTGATGCCCGACCTGCCCGGTCACGGTTTTTCCGGCCGACCCGACGCGCCGTACACGTTGACGTGGTTCGCGCAGATGATCGCCGCCTGGATGGCAGAAATCGGCGTCGAAAAAGCGCACCTCTGCGGGCACTCGTTCGGCGGCGGCGTGGCGCAATGGATGGTCCTCGAACAACGGCGGCGGATCGACCGCCTGGCGCTCGTCTCCGCCGGCGGCCTCGGCCGCCAGGTCGCGATCGGCATGCGCCTCGCGACCTTCCCCGTGCTGGGTCCGAAGATCACGCCCCTCGTCCTGCGGCGCCTCTTGCCGCTCGTTCTGAAGCACTCGTCCGAGGTTTTCGGCCACATGGAACCGGAGGAGCAGGAACGCTTCATCCGGATGATTCGCCTTCCCGGCACGGACGCCGCATTTCAAAAAAGCCTCGAAGGCGTCATCAACGTCTTCGGGCAATATGTGCAGACGATCCAGCGCGCCGGCGAGGTCCCCGACATGCCGCCGGTCGCCATCTTCTGGGGGACGCAAGACCCCATTATCCCCATTCAGCACGGCAAAAATGCCGCGGCGAACGCCGAGAATATCACGCTCACAATCTACAAAGGGTGCGGCCATTACCCGCAGCTCGACGCGCCCGAGCGCTTCGCCCGCGACCTGACGGAATTCCTGTGCGACCCCAATCGCCCCGGCGCCCGCTTTCATTCGCTCCCGGAGAAAAAGGGCCTGCGCGAACTCTTCGGATTCGCGAAAAACAAATCCGCATCATAAAAAGCGACCGGCGTCGCCAAAGCCCCGTCCGCGAAATATCAGCGCGCGTATCGTGTGAATATGACATATAGGTCGCATAGGCCCTAGCGGTCCTATAGGTCCCATCGAGTCTGCCGCTTCCGATCTTCTCCGTGACTTTGAAAACCTGCGTTATTGCGCAAGCGCGGCGACGATCTCGTCCGTCGATCGCACGCGGCCCAGCCGTTTCAACACGAAGTTGACGGACGCGGCGTGCATCTCCGGGGCCAGCGACGCCATCGCGTCCTCGGCGAAAATCTGCTGGTAGCCGTACTCGTACGCGAACCGGGCGGTGCTCTCGACGCCGTAGTTCGTGGCGATGCCGCAGAGCACGATGGTCTTCAAGCCGCGCCGCCGCAGTTGCAGGTCGAGATCCGTGCCGTAAAACGCGCCCCACTGCTTCTTGCCGATGACGATATCGCCCGGCCGCGGCCCCAACTCCTCGACGATCTCGGACCAGTCGGCCGGCAAATTCGCCGGCGGCTGCCATTTCTCGTCGGCGAGCGGGCTCAGCCGGTCGGGGCCCAGCGCCGCGACGCGCACGAGAAAAACGGGCATGCCGTTTTTCCGGAAGGCGTCCGCCAGCCGCGCGGCGTTCGCCACCACCGTTGCGGCGTCGTGCGGCTGGGTGGCCCGCGACGCGACCCCTTTTTGGAGATCGATCGCCACCAGGGCCGTGCTCCCGCGGTCAACCTCGAGCGTCGTTGTCATGGTCGTCGCTCCTCTTCCGGTGCGGCCGGAAATGCGCGTTTATTTCCCGTCGTTCTTATCGTTCGCGGTCAACCGATCGACGAATTCCGACACTTGCACCAGGCTGTCCTGGGCCAGAATCAGGCTTTGCCGGTCGCCTTTGATCACGGTGACGAAAATATACCCATCGAAAAGGCAACCGTACGCCTGCGCATTGTTGATATTCACTTCCGTCGCCCACGGGACGACAAAATGCGGCGCGGCTTTCGGCAGTTGCAACAACAGCCGCAGGTTGACGCCGTCGCCGAAATCGGAAACGAGCACCGGCCCGAATTCGCTTTTCTGCACCTTGTGGGCCGCCTTCTCGCCGCCGTCGAACCACAGCGTCAGCCCGTCGATCGGGGCGCCGTCCCAGGCGGCGCCGGCGGCCAGGTCGATCGTCAGCGCGGCGCCCTTCCCGGCTGGGGCCGGCGCGAGAAAAATCCCCTCCGGCGCGGGCGCATCCCGCTGGTATTCGCTGACCTGCCACATTTGCCGCAGTTCGCCGTTCTTGTCGAAAACCTGCGCCTGCTTGATGACGTTGGTGTCGGTGTCCGCGAAGGTGATCATCTTCATGGAAAATTTGTTGTCCCACGGATCGGGGGTCGCGATGGTCTTCAATGATTCGCGCCCTTCCCAGATTGTCTTCGACAGCGAGAAATCCATCGTGCGCAGGCTTTCCCGCACCACGCGATTCAGCAACCTCAGCGCGCGCCGCTCGTCGTATGCGGGCAAACTTCGTATTTGCAGACTTCCTTGATGGTTCGGCAAACTCAGCCAAAACGTGCGGTCCGATACGCCGGCGACGAAACCCTTGTCCTTCGCCGGCGCCAGCGCCTCGAAGCGAAACGCGCCTTGCGGCGTCGCCAGCATGCTGTCCCAATAGAGGACCCGGAACTCTTTCTCCGGCTGGCCCGTTCGGTCGGGCCAAATCGTCATGATCTGCCGGTTCGTCTTGACTTTCTTCCAGGCCTCCATCAACTCATTGGAGATCGTCGAGGTCATGGATTCCGGAATCTTGCAACCTTGCGCCGCCAACGCGCACGCGAGAACCAGAATTGCGGCGCCGGCGCGAAAAAGTGGTCTCATGCGGTGATGCCCCCGTGCGCCATTTCGGCCGCCGCGACGGCAAGCCGGTCGAGTGTCGGGCTCTACGGCAAACCGGCCGGCTGGCGAGCCGCGCCCCCGGTCGTCTTCGCGCAGTCAAAGCACAATGCAGGGGCCTTGTACCACGAAATGGCCGGAACCTTCAAACTTCCCATAGCTTGATGGCGCCCAACGGGCGTCGTGCAGGCAAGACGTGACAGTCGCCGTCGCGGAACTTTCAACCGCCATTGCCATCGGTCTACGGAGAACGAAATAAACAACTACGCAGCCCTTCGCGAAATCGTGGACCCACATCCGGCCCGCGCGCCGGCCTCGCCCTTTTTCGACGAGATTCTGCGCATCCTGTTCAGCAAACCGGAAGTCGCGCTGGTTGTGCAGATGAGTTCCCAGACGATGCCCCGCGCCCGCATCGCCGCCGCGGCCGGCCTCGACGGGACGGCGGCCCGCGCCCATCTCGAAGCGATGGCCGAACGCGGCGTCGTCTCTAGAGAAATTCTCCGCGGTGATGAATCGCGCCAAAAAAGAGGAGCACGGCCCCGTTCGTCCGCTTAGCTTGACCGCGCGACCCGGCTTTGATAAACCTGGATCAGGGTGCAACTAACGTTGATTCGCGATTGTCCGGAAACGGCGTCGTTGGTCGCCACGGCGCGGGGGGGCGTTCCCATGAAAACCAGCCGCTCGGTTCTCTTCATCCTGTTGACCATGGCCTTGCTCGCCGGCGCGACCGCCTGCGGCGCTTCGGGCGCCGCCCCGCTGGCCCGCCTGGGGGGGGATGACGATTTGGCGCCCGACGACGACAACCAACCGCCGGACGATGACGACAACGACGATGACAACGACGCCTCGCCCGATGACGACGTCTCGCCCGATGACGACGTCTCGCCCGATGACGACCTCTCGCCCGTCGATGACGACGATGACTCCTCGCCGGACGACGACGACAACGACGACCAATCGCCCGACGACGATGCCGCAGATGACGACGACGACAATGACGACGATGCCGCCGACGACGACGATAATGATGACGATAACGACAACGATGATTCCGCGCCGGACGACGACGACAACGACGATGACAACAACGACGATGACGACAACGACGATGACAACGACAACGATAACGACGACAACGACGCCTGCAATCCAAGCAGTTGCTCGCACGGCTGTTGCGACGAGACTGGAACTTGCCAGCCCGGCACGGCCGATGACCTGTGCGGCAATGACGGCGCGGCCTGCGTCGTGTGCAGCTTGGGCAATGAATGCTCCGGTCAGGAATGCGTCGCGTATTGCGGCCCCTCGAACTGCACGTCCGGGTGCTGCGCCGGGACGACTTGCGTGAACCCGGCCACAAATGCCGAGTGCGGCGCGAAGGGGGCGGCGTGCGTCCAGTGCGCCGTGGGACAAGAGTGCGTCAGCGGCGCGTGCGCCTGCAATGCGGCCAGTTGCGCCGTGGGCTGCTGCGACGGCAGCGGAAACTGCCAGGCCGGAACGGCGAATGGCGCGTGCGGCTCGAGCGGCGCGGCCTGCGTCGCGTGCAACGCAGGCAGTGAATGCACCGGTCATAGCTGCGCCCCGTATTGCAATTCGGCGGACTGCCCGAGCGGCTGCTGCAACGGGACGGCCTGCATGCCGGGGACCGCAGACGCCGCCTGCGGGACGGCGGGCGCGGCCTGCCTGAATTGCCTGCCGACGGCTCATTGCGACAGCCACGCGTGCGTGGCGGCGTGCGATGGGGACTTGTGTCCGAACGGCTGTTGCAGCGGCACGACCTGCGAGCCGGGCACGTCGGACGGGCAGTGCGGCACGGGCGGCGCGGCCTGCATCGAATGCCCGGAGAATTACGACTGCCAGGACAACGCGTGCGTCGTGGAATGCGACGCCGCCGACTGCCAGACCGGCTGTTGCAGCGGGTCCCAGTGCGTCGCCGGAACCTCGAGCCTCGCCTGCGGCGCGGACGGCGCCCCGTGCGTCGCTTGCGGCGCCGGCACGACCTGCGAGAGCGGCGTCTGCGTTCCCTACTGCAACGAGTTCGACTGTGCGAGCGGCTGTTGCAACGGCACGTCCTGCCAGCCCGGCAACACGAACGCGAACTGCGGCGGAGGCGGCAACGCCTGCACGACGTGCGGCTCAACTGAGACGTGCGACGGCCAGAGCTGCGTCGGCGTCGGCGCGTGCTGCAACACGAGCGGCATTTGCACCGACGGCGTCGAAGAGGGGAACTGCCAGAGCGGCGGCTCGCTCGAATGCTGGTACCAGGGCGCGACCTGCAACAGTCAGCCCTGCCAGGGCCTTTGCGAGTGCAACTACGACCTCGTTTGCAACTGTTACGGCCCGGAATCGTCCAACCAGTGCAGTTGCGACTTCACGATCCCCTCGTGGTATTGGTGCCAGGCGCAGTCGTATTGTCCGTGTTAGGCCTCGGCCTTCACACAGGCAAGGGACGGATTCCGTCCATTTGACGCGAAACCGGGACACGACCAATGCCGGACGCCATGAGAAATCGAACCGCTGTTTCCGCCCCGCAGGCGACACGCAATTCGGAAACGCTGGTCTGGATTTCGCTCGCCGCGTTCGGCATATTTTTTTACTCGCAGCGGTTGCTCACCGGCGGAACCGGATTGGTCAATCAACACGCGTTGGCCACCCTCGCCACCGGGTTGCTCGACGGCGTGGCGTCGCCAATTTGGAACTACGAATATCGCTACGCTCCGGGAACGGTTGTGTTCGGCGTTTTGTTGTATCCGGTTTACGCCGCTTTCGGCTCGTCGGTGCTGTGGGTGCGGGCGATCAGCATTTTCTTCGTCGCCGGCGGCGTGATCTTGTGGACCAAGGCCCTCCGCCGGGCCTGGGGATTTGCCCCCGCCGCGATCTTCCTGGCGTGGGCGATCGCGCCGCCGCCGTTCTTCGAGCTGAATTATCACTATGCGTACTCGCTCCACATCGAGAACGTGTTCTTTTCCGGCGCGTTGTTGTTTCTCTTCGTCCGCATGCCGGACGCGGGGCCGCGATTTTTCGAAACGCTGATCTTCGGCGTCATCGCCGGCTTCGCGACCTGGTTTTCGCCGCTCAATTTGCCCTTGCTGCCGGCTTTTGCGGCAACGGCGATCTGGCGCTGGCGTTGGCGGGGCGTTTGCCGCTTGATCTGGCCAGCGGCTTGCGGCTGCTGGTTCGGCCATTCTCCCGCACACTATGGGCGGTGGGGCTTCTACCCCGGGGTCAAAGCGCTGGTCGAAAAAACCGCCTCGCTGGACGTTTTTTCCCACTGGCGCTCGCTGCTATTCCGGGACTTGCCGTTGTGCGCGGGCTATGGCCACGGCGCGGACTCGATCTTCGGGATTTGGTTATCCGTGGCGTTTTTCCTGCTGGCGGCGCTGGGCATCGCCGTGGCGGTCGCGCGCGTGGTGCGGGAGGCCGGCGCGGCCGGCCGTGATTGGGCGTCGGCGTTCATCGCGTTTCACTTGCTATTTTTTGTCTTTGCCTTCGGTTTCTCGGATCAGTTGATTGACGACTATTGGTCGTATGATTGGAACGCTCATTACTTGGCCACGCTGTTTTTCCCGCTGCTGGCCGGCGCCTCCCATATCATCGCCGGGGCCTCGCGTGTTCGGAAGCTGGCGCCCTACGTCCTGCTCGCGCCGTTTCTTTTCGCCGGCTTCGCTCATCTTGTTTCGCCCGACAATTTTCGCCCGCGCGACTTGCGCACGCGTCTTGCCGGCCTGTTGCGCCAGCGCGGCGACGACTACCGCGAGTACGTGCACGGCCATCTTCCGGACAGTTGGGCCAGCGAGGGCGCCGCGCTTTCGTCGATTGCCAAATTGCCCCGGCGCTGGCGCGGCGAGGGCTTCATCAGCTTCGGAATTCACCGCCCCCCGGAGGAAATCGCGGCCTTGGCGACGGGCGGCGCGTTGCCGGAAGCCGATCGACAACGAATCGCCCTCGGAGCCGGAATAGCGAACGCGGGCAAGTATTTTGCCGGCCCTGCCGACCGCGAGCCGGGCGCCGCCGGCGATGGCTGGCCGGCGGCGTTGCGTTTGGCGGAATGGGACAAGAAGAGCGCGCGTTCGTTCGTCGAGGGTCAGGGACGGGGCGCGGAGAGCGGCAAGTTGACCGCGCCCGGAGTCCCCGTCGGGGCCCGCGATGTACGCGAAGACGCCGAGCGCTACGCGCGTGTTTTGCGCGCGGCCTTGCCGCAATTGGACGAGCGGGAGTTGCTGGCGGCTTTGCTGTCGGGGCGGGCATTTTGGGCGGGTTATCGCATTTTTCTCAACCCCTGCGCAGAAGACGGGGACGTGAGCGACGCAAGAATAGGCAGGTGGCTGTCAATTGTCGTGCAGATGTGCGACGACGGCGACGGGCGCCGCTTGCTGCCCGAGTGCCGCAGGCAATTTGTCGCGGGGATGGCCTCGGGCATCAAGGTCTGGCTTCATCGATTCACCCTTGCCGGGAGCCTGATCGATCCGGCCGAACTCAGAGATGCTTTCGCCGAAGATGGGATTCGCTTGGAGAGCTGCGGCGGCGGGGAATTCCGGTTGCTCATCGATAAATGAGGGCGGCCGAGATCGGGGCGCGCCGTCCCACGATCGGCAGACCGGCGTCAAGCGGACCGATCGAACGACCAATCGGCCGCTGTCAACCGTGAATCGCGGGGGAGAACGACGTAATCCGGCCCGAGAATGAAGAAACGGCTCGTAAATCCGAAGATTTACGAGCCGCACAAAATGGTCGGGATGACTGGATTTGAACCAGCGGCCCCCTGGTCCCGAACCAGGTGCTCTACCAGACTGAGCCACATCCCGTCGCAGGGGCCAAATAAATAGGGGAAAAGGCGGCGCGTGTCAAGAGGAATTCAACAGTAAGAGCGCCTTTCCAGGCGCGATGCCTGCGGGCGCGCCCAGAAGCGCGATTGCAGATGGGTCGGGTTCAGACCGTCAGGAGCACGGCGCGGCGCATGGCGGCGATGGGCGCGGCGTAGTCGGGTTGGGAAAAAACGGCATTTCCGGCGACCAGGGCGTCGGCCCCGGCGTGCACGACAGCGGCGGCGTTCTTCGGGCCAATGCCGCCGTCGACCTCGATCACCACGTCGCGCCGGCCGGCGGAATCGAGGAGGCCGCGCAAGAGCCGGATCTTGTCGATCGCGCCGGGGATGAACGCCTGCCCGCCGAAGCCGGGGTTGACGCTCATCACGAGCACCAAGTCGAGGTCGCCCAGCACGTGTTCAAGCGTCGCCGGCGGCGTGGCCGGGTTGAGCGCGACGCCCGCCTTTTTGCCCGTCGCTTTGATTTGCTGGATGACGCGGTGCAGGTGCACGCAGGCCTCCTGGTGCACGACGATCCAATCGGCGCCGGCCGCGGCGAATTCCTCGACGTATCGGCCGGGGTCGACGATCATCAGGTGCACGTCGAGCGGCAGCTTCGTGGCCGCGCGCAGGCGGCGCACCACCGGCTGGCCGATCGTGATGTTGGGCACGAAGACGCCGTCCATCACGTCGACGTGAATCCAGTCGGCCCCGGCGGCCTCGACGGCGCGGACCTCTTCGCCCAGGCGCGAAAAATCGGCGGACAAGATGCTTGGCGCGATGATCATCTCATTTCCTCCGGAAACGGGCGGCGAACATCCCCTCGGCGCCCGTGCGATAGGGCAGCGAAAGGAACAGGCCGTCGTCCCGTAAAAACACATCGTACCGCGGCGCGAACTCGTCGCGCAAATCGTCCAGCGCGAAGTCCGGCCGCTCCGCCAGAAAGCGCTCGACCACGTCGAAGGTCTCGGCGCGCGTCAAGGTGCAGACCGCGTAAAGCAGCGCGCCGCCGGGCCGCACGCACTCCGCCGCGTGGCCGAGGATCGGCATTTGCGCGTCGGCCATCCGCGTCGAATCGTTCTTGGCAACCTGCCACTTCACTTCCGGATGCCGCGCCAGCGTGCCCAGCGAGGTGCACGGCGCATCGACCAGGACGCGATCGAAAGGGCCGCGCGCCTGCGCCACATCGACCGGGCGCGAGGCGTCGAGTTGGCGGACGACGACGTTCGTTACGCCCAGACGGCGCAGGTTCGCCTGGAGCAGCCGCAGGCGATTCGGGCGCACGTCGGCCGCCACGACAAAACCGTCAAGGCCGACCAGCCCCGCCAGGTGCGTCGCCTTGCCGCCCGGCGCCGCGCACAGGTCGAGGACCCGTTCGCCGGGACGCGCACCGGTCAGTTCCGCGACGAGCTGCGCCGCCTCGCCCTGCACCAGAAACAAACCCTCGGCGAAAGCCGGATGCCGCAGCGCGGGCTCGAGCCGCGGCACGGTGAACCCGTGCGGCGCGTACGGCGCCGGCGCCGGCGACAGTTCGGCCAGGCGCACGAGCAGGTCGTCGCGGCTGATTTTGAGCACGTTCGCCCGCAACGTGGCCGGCGGCGGCTGCTGGCCGGCCTGGGCCAGCGCGAGCGCGGCGTCGATGCCGAACAGGTCCTGCCATTCGCGCAGCAGCCAAGCCGGGTGCGACCAGCGGATCGCCGCCGCCTCGAGCGGATCGGCATTGCTGGGGGCCGGCGAAAAGTTCTTTTCCCGCACGACCGCGCGCAGCACGGCGTTGACGAGTCCGGCCGCGCGGCGCGGCGCGAGATTGACCGATTCGTCCACCGCGGCGTAGGCCGGCACGCGATCGAGAAAAAGGAGTTGGTAGGCGCCCAGGCGCAGCGCGTCGGCCACGCGCCATTCCATTTTTTCCAGCGGCATGCGCGCCAGGCGGCCGAGGCGCCAATCGAGGTAGGCGCGATGGCGCAACACGCCATAGACGAGTTCGCAGGCCAGCGCGCGGTCGTTATCGGAAAGTTCGGAGCGGCCGAGGGCGGCGTTCAGCGCGAGTTCGGAATAGGCCTTGTCGGCCATGACCCGGCGCAAGACGTTGATCGCAACCTCGCGGGCGCTGTCGGACACGGTCACGCTCCCAACCGGTCGCCCTCGCGCAGGCGCACGCCGTTGAGGAAGGCGCCGGCGTCGAGCGCCTTTTTACCTTCCAACTGCAGCGAGAGCAATCGTACGGCCCCCTCGCCGGCCGCGACGACCAACTCCTTTTTCGCGCGGAGCACGACCCCCGGTTCGCCAGCGCCGTCGGCCGCCTCGCCGCGCAAAATCTTGACCGTTTTGCCCTGCCAGGTCGAGTACGCCCCAGGCCACGGGCGCATGCCGCGCACGAGGTTCGCCACGGCGCGGGCCGGCCGCCGCCAGTCGATCGCGCCGTCTTCTTTCTTGAGCATCGGCGCGTAACTGGCGCCGTCGACCGGTTGCGGCTGCGGCGCGATTTCGCCGGCGAGCCAGCGGTCGAGCGTCGCGGCGAGCAGCGGCCCGGCGGCGTCGGCGAGTTTTTGCAGCAGCGAGCCCGCGTCGTCGTCGGGCGCGATCGGCACGACGGCGCGGGCGAGCAGCGGCCCCGTGTCGACGCCTTCGTCCATTTTCATGATCGTGACGCCGGTCTCGGCCTCGCCGTGGCAGATCGCCCAATTGACCGGCGCCGCGCCGCGATAGGCCGGCAGCAGGCTGGCGTGGGCGTTGAGGCAGCCGAACGGCGACGCGGCCAGCAGCGCCGGGCGCAGGATTTTGCCGTAGGCGGCAACCAGAATGACGTCCGGCTTTTCGGCGATGATTTTTTCGCGCGCCTCGACGGAGATTTTTTCGGGCTGTAGCAGCGGCAGGCCGGCGGCCTGCGCGACGGCCTTCACCGGCGGCGGGGCCGCTTGCAGACCGCGGCCGGCGACGCGATCGGGCTGCGTGACGACGAGGGTCGGCCGGAGGCCGCGGGCCAGCAGACATTCGAGGATGACCGCCGCGTACGACGGCGTTCCCATGTAGACAAAACGCATGAATCAACCAACGTCGGCGGTTTGGGCCTTGAGCTGTCGCAGGCGTTTTTTCATGCCGGCGCGTTTGAGCGCGCTCAAATGGTCCATGAACAAAATGCCGTTGATATGATCGATTTCGTGTTGAAAGACGACCGCCGGCAGACCCTCGGCCTCGAATTCCAGCAGCGCGCCGTCCAGATCCTGCGCGTGCACGGTCACCTTGCAATAACGTTCGACGTCGGCGCGTTCCTCGGGCAGCGACAGGCAGCCTTCCTCGGTCACGCATTCGCCGTCGCCAGCCACGATGCGCGGGTTGACCAGCGTCAGCAGCCCCGTGTTCTCGTCGTCTTCGCGATCGCGCACGTCGACCACGATCACCTGCAGCGGCACGCCGACCTGGTTGGCGGCCAGGCCGATGCCGGGCGCGGCGTACATGGTTTCGGCCATGTCGCGGGCCAGTTTGCGCAATTCTTCGTTAAACTCGGTCACCGGCCGCGCCTTTTCGCGCAACACGGGGTCCGGAAACGTCCGAATTTCGAGCAGGGCCATTACGCGCCTCGGGCCATTTCTTTTTCCTGGGCGAGGGGCAAATCGATATGGAAAACCGTGCCCTTGCCCACCGTGCTCTCCGCCCACAGCTTGCCGCCGTGGCCTTCCACAATACCATAACTAATTGACAAACCCAGTCCAGTGCCCTCGCCCACTTTCTTGGTCGTGAAAAAGGGGTCGAAGACGTGTTTCAGAGTTTCCGGGTCGATGCCCGCGCCGGAGTCGCCGATCGAGATGCGCACATGTTCTTTGACGACGTGCACCGAAATGCGAATCATGCCCTTGCCGTCGATGGCCTGGATCGCGTTGTGCAGGACGTTCATGTACACCTGATTCAATTGCCCGGGGTTGCCGGGGATGAGCGGAATCGGGTGATAGTCGCGCTCGATCGCAATGCGGTCTTTGTACTGGTGGTGGAGGATTTGCAGCGTCGACTCGAGGCCTTCCTGCACGTTGACATCCTCGCGGCGCGTCGAGTCCAGCCGCGAAAAAGTCCGCAGGTTCTGCACGATCTGCGCCATGCGCTCGGCGCCGGTCGCGATGCTCTTGACCATTTTGTCGACGTCTTCGGAAAGGTACTCCAGCTCCAATTCCTCTTTGAGCTGGCCGATCGCCTCGCGCGACTGCCCGGGCATCTCGATCTTGTCGTACGCGTCGAGCAATTCCATCAGCGACCGCACGTGCTGCGCGAGCATTTTGATCGAGGCCGACACAAAATTCAGCGGGTTGTTGATTTCGTGGGCGATGCCGGCGACCAGCACGCCGAGCGAGGCCATTTTTTCCGAATGGACGAGCTGAATCTGCGCGGATTTCAGCTCTTCGTACGCGCTCTGGATCTGCTCGTTGGCGCGCCGCAATTGGGCGTTGGCCGCCGCGAGTTGGCGCGAGCGGATTTCCACGTTGCGTTCGAGTTTGATGCGCTGCGTGACGTCGCGCGTCAACTCGAGGCCGGCGATGATCTCGTCGCGTTCGTCGCGGATCGGGCTGCCGGTCGATTCGTAATACAGCAGGTTGCCGTGTTTGTCGTAGACGCGGCGCAGGCTGTGCTGGATTTCGCCGGTCTCCATCGCCTTCTGCACCGGGCACCCGGCGCAAATCTCTTTCTTGTGCTCGTAAACGTTGTAGCAAAACTCGCCGGTATGATCGCCGAAAATGTCGCGCACCGCGTCGTTGACGTAGATGATGCGCATCTCCTTGTCGACGATGCTCACGCCGTCGCCGATGCCCCGCAGAAACGCTTCCACCTGCTGCTGCTTCGCCGTGCGTTCGTCGCGCAGCACCGGCGCCGCTTCCGCGCCGCCGGCCGACGGGCGGGCGTCGAAGGCGCGGGCCGCCTGTTCCACTTTGTCCCACAGCGTCTGCAACTCGGGCCCGGCGCCGGCCGCTTTGGGCAGTTCGGCCGGCGGGGCGTCTTTCAGCACTTCGGCCAGGCGGTTTTCGAGCCGGCGGATGTTCGCCGCGAAACGGCTCGCGAGCCAGACGCCGACCGCCGCCGTCGTGAAGAATGACAAGGCCAGCGCGCCCGCGGCGAACGGATTGGACAGCGGGCGCAACGAGTCGAACGCGAGGAACACGACCACCGGCAGGAAAGCCGCGGCGGCAAACCAGAACGCCAGCCGGGTGGCGAGCGGCCAGTTTTTCATGCACGCACTCTCGTTTTCAAGCCGGGACCACGATGATGCGGTCGCGGCCGTGCTGCTTCGCCTCGTACATCGCGCCGTCGACCAGATTGATCAACGCGTCGCGGTTGTCCGCTTTCGGATGCGGGAAATAGGCGATGCCGATGCTCGCCGTCTGGCGGACGACCTCGCCGCCGGGCGCGTGAAAGACGTGGCCCTTGAGATCGGCGTGGATGCGTTTGGCCAGGAACGTCGCCCGGTCGATTCCCGTGTGCGGCAGAATGACGAGAAATTCGTCGCCGCCGTAGCGCGTCGGCGAATCGGTTTCGCGGATGCTGCGGCGGATGATGTCCGCGGCAATGCGCAGCACGGCATCGCCGAACAGGTGGCCGTAGGTGTCGTTGACTTCCTTGAAGCGGTCCAGGTCGATCATCATCAGCGACAAATACAGGTTGTACCGCCGGGCGCGGCCGATTTCGTTGTCCAGAATCCGCAGCATGTGCCGGTGATTGTAGAAGTTGGTGAGCCCATCGGTGACGGAGAGCTGCTCGAGCTGCCGGTTGATCGACTCCAACTTCTGGTTCTTGAGTTTGATTTCTTCCTGCGCCTTGATCAGATCGAGGTTGGCGCGGGCGAATTTCTCGCTCATTTCGACGGCCAGCTTGCGTTGCTGGCGGTATTCCTCGGCGAGCTTCTCGATGGCCGTTTTTTGCTCTTCGAGCCGTTCGTTCATCGCCAACAATTCGGCGTTCTTCACGAGGAGGTCTTTGGTCAGCCGCTCGTTGCCGACGACCAGGTCGTAGCGTTCGAGTTCCTCGTCGACCATGTGGCGGATGTCGGTCGGGTCCCACGGTTTCGAGGCGAACCGGTGTACTTTGCCCTTGTTGATCGCGTCGACCGCCACGTCCATGTCGCCGAAGCCGGTCAGCAGCACGCGGCCGACCTGCGGATACTTTTCCTGCAGCACGGCCAGCAGTTCCGTGCCGCTCATGCCCGGCATGCGCTGGTCCGTGATGACGAGGTGGACTTCCTCTACCGCCATGATTTTGAGGGCGACTTCGGCCGACGAAGCCTTGAAAACCTTGTTGCCGCGGCGCAACGCGGCGCCCAGCAAATCGAGGTTCTCGACCTCGTCGTCAACGATCAAAATGCGGTGGGCGCCCGGACGATCGTCTTTCCGGGTCGGTTGTTGCATCTCTGGTTGGGCCATTCGGCTTTTTCTTCTCCCCGGGCGACAGAATAACAGGAGGGGCGGCGGGTGTGCAAGCCGAGGAATGAAGAAGGAACAAGGAAAAAGGAAAAAATCAGGCCCAAAGAAAAGCGCCCGCGTCAGCGGGGCTCCGCGGGAAAGACCGGGAAGGAAGAAGGAAAAAGGGAAAATTCAGGCCCAACGACAGACGCCGCAATCCCAGGACGGCGTTTCGAAGCGCGCAATGCGACAGCAATGCCCTACGGCGACGAGCCGAAGCGCCCGCTGTCCGCCAACGGGCGTTCCCGGTCAACGATCAACCGCCGCTAACCACGCGTACCTTTTTCCGTTTTCCTTGTTCCTTGTTCACTGACCCGCGCGCGGGTAGTCGGTGTAGCCCTTCGCGCCCGGCGTGTAGAACGTCGCGAAATCCGGCGCCGCAAGCGGCAGCCCTTGTTCGAGCCGCACCACAAAGTCCGGGTTCGAGATGAACGGCCGGCCGAAGGCGATCAGGTCGGCGCGACCTTCCTGCACGGCCGCCGCCGCGGTCGCGCAATCGAAGCCGCCGGCCAGCATGAACGTGCGCGGCCAGGCTTGGCGCAGCGCCATTTTCAATTCGGCTGGCACCTTCGGCGCGCCCATCGCCGAATGATCGACGAGGTGCACGTATTGCACGCCGGTCGGGATCAGCAGGCGAATCAGCGCGAAGTAGGTTTCGTCGATCTCCGCGTAGGGCTTCATGCCGGCGTTGACGCCGTAGGGCGAAAGCCGGATGCCGACGCGCCCGCCGCCGATGGCGTCCGCCACGGCTTGCGCCGTCTCGACGACGAAACGCAGCCGGTTGGCGATCGAGCCGCCCCAGGCGTCCGTGCGCAGATTGGCGTGCGGGCTGATGAATTGTTCGAGAAGGTAGCCGTTGGCGGCGTGCAGTTCGACGCCGTCGAAACCGGCGGCGATCGCGTTTTTCGCCGCCTGCACGTATTCGCCGCGCGCCTGCAAAATTTCGTTGTCGTTCATCGCCCGCGGCGTCGGATACGGCTGCAGGCCCTGGGCGTCGGTGAAGATCTCGCCCTCGACGGCGACTGCGCTCGGCGCCAGTACGGCGGCGCCCGGCGGCAGGTTGAGCGCGTGCCCGACGCGGCCGCTGTGCATCAGTTGCGCCACGATACGCCCGCCGTTCGCGTGCACCGCGGCGGTCGCCGGCCGCCAGTTTTCAACCTGCGCCTGCGACCACAGCCCAGGGATGCGGGCGTAACCGACGCCGTTGGGCGACGGCGATGTGCCCTCGGTGACAATCAGGCCGGCGCCCGAGCGCTGGCCGTAATATTCCGCCATCAACGCGGTCGGAATATTGTCCGGCGTGGCGCGGCTGCGCGTCATCGGCGCCATTACAATGCGGTTTTTCAACGACAAGGCGCCGACGGTCGCCGGCGAACAAAGGTGCGTAAAGGGATTGGTCGCGGTCAAAGTCATAAGAAAACCTCCGTTTTGGGGGGCATCCGAATGCCCGGTCGATTGTTTGTCGAATCTGTTTTGCAAAATAATCACGGCGGGCGCGAAAGCAATCGGCAGGTCCGAGGGACGGCGCGGCGAATGACGGCGCCGGAGGCCAATGGCAGGCCCCGCCAAAGGCGCCGGCCAAAAGTGCCGGCCAAAAGTGCGGCCCGGCCAAAAGTGCCAGCCACTCCGGCGATGACTCCGGCGATGCTCCGGCGGTGTGTGGCGACTCATGCCTTCGGCCCGGGTCTTCGTTCGCTGATTGCTCCGACGGATGTCGCGCTTCGTTGGTTTTCGGGCTTAAAAAGAACAGAAAGGCAGATTAAGAACAGAAAGGCAGATTTAGGCACTATCATTGACCCGCGTTTCCAGCGCCGAATAGATTTTCGCCGTTGTAGCCGGTGTTTTGGAGGATTCGGCGGGCGCTTACGATGCGCCTAATCAGGCGCGGGCGGCAACGGGACAAACGGCGGCACGTAGCAACCGGGCGGAAATTGGTAAACGGCTGCGGGCGGCTGCCGCCAAAACAGGTCGCGCGCAGCGCGATATGCTCTGACGAACATGTTGTACGCGCCGCGATGGTCCAATCTGGCCTCTTTGGTCGCGGCGTGGCACAGCGGCTGCGGTCGCTTCT
>CAZHPN010000048.1:0-35435 GCA_964534375.1 uncultured bacterium
CGCCTGGCGTCGGCGCGATCGCATTCGACGGCGCCCTCGCCTTCGCGCTGGTCAATCTGTTTCTCGGCGGGGCCGGTCCGGAACGCCGCCGCGCCGCCGATCGCGGCCTCACGGCGATCGAGCGGCCCATCGTGCGCCGGGTCGCCGCAACCGCCCTCGCCGCGCTCGACAGGGCACTTGCACCGTTCGGGGCCGGCCGCGTGGAATGGATCGACGACGAACCGGCGGCGCCGCTGGCAGCGGTCGGCCGCGCAGCCGAAAATGTGCTGGCCTTCGAAAGCCGGGTGCAGATCGTCGGCGATTCGGGCGCGGTGCGGCTGGCCCTGCCCTTTGCGATGATCGAACCACTGCGCCGCCGGCTGGCCGCCGATTGGCTCGGCGCAGGCCCGCTGCTGGCCGACGACGAGTGGCGCGAGGCGCTGGGCGAGGCCGTCCGCGACGCGGCGGTCACGGTGGTCGCGCGGCTGGGCGACGTCGACTTGACCGTCGCGGAGTTCGCCGATTTGCAGCCGGGGCAGATTCTGGAACTCGACAAGTTTTTCGACGATTTGGTCGAGGTCGCCGTCGAGGAGCGGCCGATGTTTCGCGCCGAGCCGGCCGTCGCCCGCGGCCGCAAGGCGGTGAAGATCGTATGAACGGCAAACCCGGATTCGGCCCGCCCGGGCGCGGCCGCAGGAACAGCGCATGACCGACGACGAACAGCGCGACGCTGACGAGTCCGCGGCGCCGCCGGCGGAAACGCCGCCCGCCGGCGCGGCCGTGGCGCGCTCGCTCGAATTCGTCATGGATATTCCGCTGTCGCTGACGGTCGAACTCGGCCGCACGCGCCTGACGATCGGCGAACTGCTGACGCTCGGGCCGGGCAGCGTCGTGCCCCTCGCCAAACTGGCCGGCGAGCCGCTGGAGATCCTGCTCAACAACAAGCTGATCGCCCGCGGCGAGGCCGTGGTCGTCAACGAAAAGCTCGGCGTTCGGCTGACGGAGATCGTCGGCAAGGGCGAGCGAATCGAGAAATTGCGGTAATTCTGGAAGCGAGGTTGCCCCGCAGGCGCGCGAAAGTTAGGCTGCGCGCCAGGTTGCGCCACGGAATCGACGGAGATCGCATGAGCCGCGAAGACAATCCGCATTCGCCATTCGACATTCCGCATTTGGAAGATCGCCCACCGCAGCAACAAACGCTCGTGCTGTCGGTGACCTCCGGCAAGGGCGGCGTCGGCAAAACGAACGTCGCGGTCAACCTCGGCCTGGCCCTGACCCGCCTCGGGAAAAAGGTGCTGATTTTCGATACCGACCTCGGCCTCGCCAACGTCGATCTGCTTCTCAACCTGCACCCGCAGTATACGCTCCACGACGTGCTGACCGGCGCTCGGCGGATCGAAGAGATCGTGCTCGACGGGCCCGACGGCTTGCGCGTGCTGCCGGCGTTTTCCGGCGTCGATGAGGTGCGCGCGCTGACCGAGGCGCAGCGGCTCGAACTCGCCGCGCAGTTTGAGGCCTGGCGGCCCGACATCGACGTGCTGCTCCTCGACACCGGCGCCGGCATCGGCCCGAACGTCATGTTCTTCAACGTCGTCGCGCAGCACATCCTCGTCGTCGTCACGCCGGAGCCGACGAGCATCACCGACGCCTACGCCTTGATGAAGGTGCTTTCGGCGCGCTACCGCGAAAAGCGCTTCCTGCTGCTGGTCAACATGGCGCACGACGAACGCCAGGGGCGCGAGACGTACCGGCAGATCGTGCAGGTCGCCGACCGCTTCCTCGATGTGTCGATCAACTACCTCGGCGCGATCCCCCGCGATCCAGACGTGACCCGCGCCGTACAGTCGCGCCGGCCGCTGCTCGACGCCTTCCCGCATTCGCCCGCCGCCAAAGCGCTCGCCGACCTCGCGCAAACCGTCGCCGCGCTCGAATCGCCGCCCTCGCCCAAGGGGAATATTCAGTTTCTCTGGCGGCGGGTGCTGCAGGTGGAATAGGCGGCAGAATTGCCAACCAAATAGTTGCCAACTTTTTGGTTGGCAGGCACTTGGGCTTGGAAAGCCCCCGCTTTCGTGCAACATACACCCTGCCCTTCTTCTCGTCGGGGGTTGCATTGGCGGGCAAGGTTTTTTTCGGCGATAATCTGCAAATTCTGCGCGGGATGGCGGATCAGAGCGTCGATCTGATTTACATCGACCCGCCGTTCAACACGGGAAAGCGCCAGGCGCGCACGTCGATCAAGACCGTGCGCGACGAGGAAAACGGCGACCGCGTCGGCTATCAGGGGAAGCGCTACCGCACCACGAAACTCGCCTCGACCGGCTACGCCGATGTCTTCGACGATTTCGTCGCGTTTATTGAACCCCGCGTGGTTGAGGCATACCGCGTGTTGAAACCGAACGGCAGCTTCTTTTTTCACATCGACTACCGCGAGGTCCATTATTGCAAGGTTCTGCTCGACACGATTTTCGGGCGCGCGTCGTTTCGCAACGAGATTATCTGGGCGTACGATTACGGCGGACGCAGCAAAACCGCGTGGTCGGCCAAGCACGACAATATCCTGTGGTACGCCAAAGACCCCGATCACTACACTTTCAATTTCGAAGCGATGGATCGCATTCCGTATATGGCGCCGGGCCTGGTCGGGCCGGAAAAAGCCGCGCGGGGCAAGACCCCGACCGATGTCTGGTGGCACACGATCGTGAGCCCGAACGGCAAAGAGAAAACCGGCTACGCGACGCAGAAGCCGCTGGCCATTCTCGAACGCATCGTGCGCGTTCATTCGCTGCCAGGCGACCTCTTGCTCGATTTCTTCGCCGGCGCCGGCTCGTTCGGCGAAGCCGCCGCTCGCCACGGCCGCGATTTCATCCTCGTCGACAACAACCCCGAAGCGATCACCGTTATGAAGAAACGCCTGGCCGCGTACGGGACTGAATTCATCGGCTGCGACGGAATCGCCAAAGCAACTGGCGCCTGCCAGGAATAGTTACTATCTTTTGCCAAGGGGTTGGTGTGGGGAGACGCCGCGCGTGGATTCGCCGGACGAAACGAGAGGTTCATGATCGACCGCCTGGACAGCAGCACGAAGGTGTTGGTGCTCGCGGGCGTCATTGCACTCATGGTGCTCGTCAATGGGGCGTTCGCGGTCTTTTGGACGACGAATCTGCGGCGCGAGTTCGTCGAATCGCGCGGCGAGGCGGCCCCGTTTGCGATCGCGGCGACGAAAATCGTCATGCTGCACGAGGACGAGGCGGGGCATTTCGACAAAGCGTGGCGGGTCGGCGCCGCGGACTCCGACCTGCCCGACGAAACGACGCGCGAAACCCAGCAAAAGGAGTTCTTTGACGCCAACGCGCGGGTCGACGACATGCTGCGCGAGCAAAGCCTGCTCGCGGAAAGCGCGAGCGCCGCGCCCGATCGGAGCCTCTCGCCGTGGGCCAACAGCGAGGCCGTCCGTCTGCTCGACGAGATGGCGCGCGAGCATAAGGCCTACGTCGAACTGGCGCAGCGCGCGTACGCCTATCAGCAGGCCGGCGACCCGGAGGCCGCCGCCGGCGTGCGCGCGCACGTCGACGCCGCCGAGCAGCGCTTCGAAGAGGCGAGCACGGCGTTAGTCGGGCTGGCCCAACGCCTCGTCGCCGCGGCCGACCGCCGGTTGCGCCGCGCCGAAACCGGTCTGCAGCACACCCTGATCACGTTCACCGCGGCCGCCTTTGCCGTTGGCCTCTGGATGATGTACCTGATTCGGCGGATCAATCACGCGCGCCGCGCCGCCGAAGACGAGATCCGGCGGCTGGCGCTGCACGACCCGCTGACGGGCCTCGCCAACCGTCGCTTTTTCGACGAGCAACTCGAACTGGCGATCGAGGAGGCGCGTCGTTTCGGCGACCCGCTCTCGCTCTGTCTGTGCGACCTCGATCATTTCAAAAAGATCAATGACGAACACGGCCACCACGTCGGCGACGCGATTCTCCGCCGCTTCGCCGAACTGGCGCGCGACGGCGTGCGGTCCGTCGATCTCGCCGGCCGCTACGGGGGCGACGAGTTCGTCATCTTTTTCCGCCGCACGAACGCCGCCGAGGCCCGCGTCGTCCTCGAACGCATTTGCGAAAACCTGCGCGCAAGCGCCCAGGCCGACGCCCGCGGCGACCTCTGCCGCGCCACTGCCGCCTGCGGCGTCGCCGACTTCCAACCGCATTACCCCAACGCACAGGCGCTATTCGTCGCCGCCGACCAAGCTCTCTACCGCGCCAAAGCGGCGGGGCGTGACTGCATCGCGGTGTTGGAAGAGTAGAAGTCAGAAGGCAGAAGCTAGAAGCCAGAAGATCGCGCAAGTCGTCTGAACCTAGGCGTCCCCGGCGGTTCGATTAGCTCGACTGGATCATGGCGCAGTCATCCGCGTCGTCGGCGGTTGAAAATCCGAAACCCGCCGGCCGGTCAGTCGTGGTCGAAGAACGTCCGCATCGTCACGCGTTGGCCGGCGGCGGCGTCGGGCCCGGGCGTCGCGACGCCGAGGAACAGGACCACCTCCTGGCCGAGCCGCACGAGGCGGCCCGCGGCGTCGGTCTCGAAGCCGCCTTTGACGGTCCCACTGCTCACCTTCAGGCTGGGGCCGGCGCCCGCGGCCGGTTGCCTCGCCGGGGGTTCCTGATCCTCGGGGCGGATGGCACCGGCGAAGGTCAGCCGTGACGGTTTGTCTTCGTTTTCCAGCTTGGTCGTCTGCGTGAACGCGAGTTTGCCGAGGTACGGCACGTAGATCGCGCGGCGATTCGACCAGAGCGGCAGCGGTTTCTTCGACGCCGGCGGCAGGCTGGCGTAGTAAATCTCGAAGATGTCGGCGATGAAATCGGGGCCGTAATGCATCGTGAAGGCGTTGACGACTTCCAGCGAAAGCTCGCCGCGCGGCGCCCGTTCCTTGGCGTCGGCAAGGATGCGGTCGAAGCCGCCCACCTGCGTCACACGACCGGCGGCGTCGAGCGTCAGCGTCAGCGGGTGGTCGATCATCGCGAGCAACGGGCGGTGGTAGTCGGCGATCTTGCCGCCGCGTTCGTCGCTGTCGAAGCGGATAATCTGGCCGCCGGCGAGGTCGGTTTGCAGGCGAATGCGGTGGACGACAATCTGCACGCGGCGGACATCGGGCGCGACGGGCGGTAAGACCGTCTGCTCGACGTCCAAGATGCGGTGCGCTTCATACTTCTTGACATACTGTCCCTTCAGGCGCAGTTCGTCGTCAATGTCCAGCGAAATGCGAAATGCGTCGACCGCGCCGGATTTGAGCGCGACCGACAGCGGCGGCAACTTGGCGCAGGCGGCGACCGCCGCGGTCAGCGCGACGAGGAGGAAGACCCATTGCCGCATGAGCAGCCTCCCTGCGGAAATCGGCTCAGCACACCGAACTCACTCGAATGTCGTGCCGCGAACGCAACGCACCAACTGCGTCGTTTCATTGTTCGCGGAAAGCACCGAGCCGGTGGAAAAATCGAGCGTCCAGTACCAGCCGGGATTGTCCGTGGTCGCGGTGGAGGACCAATACGCGCTGCAAACGCCGGCAACATCCGACGGCCACCAGCAGCCTGCCGTCGGACCGCCGTTGTCGGCGCACGGCAGATAGCAGGCGGCATTGCCGCAGTCGCCAAGGGTGGTGCACTCGTCGGTCACCCCGCAGGCGCCGCCGGGCGCCGCGCCGGCGCAACCTTGCGTCAACGAACGCAGTTCCGAAATCGTCGGCAGTCGCCAGCCGCCGGCCCCGTCGAAGTTGCCGCTCGTGCAAATGGCGTTGGCGCGATACCAATCGACCGCGGCGGACGACGCGAATTGCTGCCACACCAGCGAGGCCGTCTGGTCGGACACCACGGCGGAACGGCGGATCCCGCCGACGTGATCGTTGCAGGCGCCGCCCAACAAGGCGCCGACCGCAGCAAACACGACCAACAAAAGAAAAGCCAAACGCTTGCGCAATTTCATCGACCGCTCCAGATATTACATCGAATCGCGAACGGAAATGCCCGCCGCGCCGAGCCATCATCGGGGCGCCCGCGGCCGTTGTCAATCGACGCCTCGATGGTTGACACATTGGACGCAAAGGGCGCACAGAGACGCCCGAGCCAGCCTCGTCCCGCCGGCGGCGCGGGCGGCAAATTGGCTTTGTTTCGTAATTTTGCCTCTTTTGGCCGATTGAAACTCCCGAAGACGTCGTTGTTGCCGGCGTCAACACGACGAACAGCCGCGCTCAACGCCGTAAATGCCGATCGCCATCTATCAAAATAACGTTCCGCAACGGTGGAAATCGCGGTCCATAAACACCCCTTTTGATCGGAGCTCACACCGGGCATGTCGAACCCGAACCTCACACGGAGACGCCGCAAAGCCGGACAGAGAAGGGCGACGCGCTGAAAACAGCCTCGGGTTCCGATAACGCGATCACAAAAGGGCCGCCCCGACCCGCGCCCCACTTATCCGCGGGCGCAGCAAGCAGATTCCCTGCAGCCGACCGGCACAGCCGAGGGCGACTGCGCCACAAAAACATAGGCGGGTGGGGACACCCGCGCCCCCCGGGAAAGCGCAGTCCCGCCGTGGCGGGATTGCGCCACAGGAATATGGGCTGGCGAGGACGCCGGGGGTCCTAGGGAAGCACTGCCAGGCGCAACGCGATTTGACGAAAACGCCGCCGTAGTTTATTCAACCGTGGAATATTTGGCAGTCAAGATTCAGCGAAAAGCGCGATGAAACAACGCCTGAAAACATGGCTCGTCCTTCTGCTGCCGTTTGCCGTCGCGGCATGCGTCGCCGGCGGTTACGAATGGTTTAATGCGGCGGTGGTGACCGTCGACGGGGCCGGCGGACTCGCGGCAAAGGTCCGCCCCGGCCAGCGCGATCCCGTGTGGCTCGCGCGGTTTCCGCTGCGCGTCGCCGGCGTCGCCGCGCCGCCCGCGCCGGACGATCGCTTCCGCGATCTCATCCGGAATTTGAAGAAGCGCGGCATCATCGTCGTCGTGGTCGACGACGTGAACCAGGACGCCGTGGCCGTCGCCGGGCAACGGCGCGTCGCCGAGGTCGCGGGCGCGGCGGGCGCCGACCTCGTCGTGCTGCTGCACGCGGCGCAGGCGCCGCGGGTCGAGAACATCGGCGGCGGGCCCGTCCTCGTCTGGTCCGACGCGGCGGGAAGCGGCAGATCCGGCGCGTCGTTGCACGTGCGGGCCGAATTCTCGCCGCGGGGCTTGGAGCGCATCCGCATCTCGCCCATTTTTCAAGGAAACGACGCGCCGGCGCTCCGCGTCGCCCAGGCGGCGACGCGGCTGATGATGCTCAGCTCCGTCGCGGGTCCGCTCGGCGGCCACTGGGAGAACGTCGACGGCGTCGCGGTGATCGACGGCGCGTCGTTTCGCAGCGATCCCGACGGCCTCGCCATCCTCTCGGCGTTCTACGAACGATTTCGGCGCGGGGCGCGCCTGCCGGCGGCGGTCATCGTCGCCGTCGGGCTCGGCGGCTGGCTGCTGCGCCGCCGGCCGCTGGCGCACTATCATATTTTCCGCCGGGGCCTGCCGCCGGCCCTGGGGGCGGTCGCGCTGGCCGCCGGCCTCCACTTCGCGTGGCGCGACAAGGCGCTTTCGGACGACGCCTATATTTCGTTTCGTTACGCCAAGAACTGGCTCGCGGGCAACGGCCTCGTTTACAACGTCGGCGAGCGCGTCGAGGGCTACACCAATTTCCTCTGGACGGTCCTTGTCGGCGCCCTCGCCTGGGTGACGCGGCAGGATATTCCGCTCGTGGCGCTCTTCGCCAATTTCGCGTGCCTCGCCGGCGCGCTGGCGACGACCTGGGCGATCGGCCGGCGGCTCAATCGGCCGGACGACGCGGCGTTTTATTTTCCGCTCGCGACGCTCTGGCTCGGCGCGCAACGCATTTTTTGCTCCTTCGGGGCGATCGGCCTGGAGACGATGTTCGCGGCGTGGCTGGTGCTGCTGGCGGCGTACGCCCGGCTCGCCCGGCCGCCGCGGCAGGGCGCGGCGCTGGCCGGCGTGTTCCTGATTTTGGCGACGCTGGCCCGGCCCGACCACGCGATTTTCTACGCCTGTTTCGCGGCCGTGCTGGCGTTGGGCGGCCTGGGGAAGATTTGGACGGCGCGGCGCGAGGCGCGCCGCGCGGCGGACGGCGCGGCGTTTTGGGAAGCGGCGTGTTTTGCCGCGCCGTTCGCTGGATATCTCATTTTTCTCGCGTGGGAATGGCGATATTACGGCTCGATCGTCCCCAACACGTACTTCGCCAAATCGGTCGACCTCGCATACTGGAGCCAGGGGCTCGTGTACGGCCTGGTCTCGGGATTGTCGACCAACCTGCTGTTCCTGCTGCCGCTCTTCGCTGCGTGGCTGTTGTTCCTGCGCGATCCGCGCGTCGCCGAGTTCCGGCGATTCGCGGGCCTCGGCGTAGCCGTGTACGCGGTCTACGTCATCAAGCTGGGCGGCGATTTCATGCTCGGCCGCTTTTTCATGACGGCGATGCCGCTGATCCTGCTAGGCGTGGAAAACGCGGCGCACCAACTGGCGCGCGCGACCGACCGCCGCCCGGCGTGGACGGCCGTCGCCTGGGTCGCGTTGCTGCTGAGCACGCTCTACGGTTGGGAGCTTGTCCGCCCCGGCAATATCACGTGGGGCATTTCCGACGAGGGCACGTTTTACCGGGTGCGGTCGTTTCGGCCGCTCGACATCGAGCAGGAGGGCGCGCCGGGCAATCGCCTCGACGAGGGCGTGTTGTTCCGCCGGGTGCTCACCGAGCGCGGCCTGCGGCCGGTCGTGGCGATGAGCGGCTTCGGGATCATCGGCTATTATTCCGAGATGCCCGTGCTCGATCTGCGCGGCTTGATCGACACGTACGTCGCGCATTTGCCGGTCGGCCAGCGTTCGCGGCCGGGGCACGAAAAATGGGCGCCGCCGGCGTATCGCGATTATCGGCAGGCGCGGTTTTACCGCCTGCCGGCGTCGGGCCTGCCGCGCGATTACGCCCGTTTTTCCATCGAGCACGCGACGTACTCGCTGTTTCAAATGGCGCGTTACGACGGCGCGTTGATGGACCGCATTGCGCACACGAGTCCGGAGTTCAAGTTCACGCGGTTTCCCGAATACCTCGACAAAAACACGGCGCGGTTGGTGCGGGACACGCCGGCTGCCGTGGCAGACGCGTTGCGCCAGTTCGACCACTACTATTTCTCGCTCAACAGCGATGCGCGGCGCCGGCAGCCGTTCGTCGACCGTTTTCTGCAACTGCTCGACTTCGAGGACGGCGCGTACCCGCCGGGGACCGAAGCGGAGGGCGTCTTCGAGAACGCCTTCGTGCGGCCGGCCTTCGACCGCGATTTCCGCATCGAGGACTACCAGGGCGAGACGCTCGTCGCGACGCCCGCCGGGCCCCACGGCCCGGGAAAGCTGGCGCTGCCGCCGTTTACGGTGCGGGGCGACGTTATCGGGTTTTTGTTCGCCGGCGGTCGCGATCCGGACCGGCTGAACGCGCGGCTGTACGTCGACGGCGAGCCGGTGAATCTCGCCGTCGGCAACGACACGAGCCGGCTCGCTTTCATCACCTGGGATGTCGCGAAATACAAGGGCCGGACGGCCCGGCTGGTTCTCGAAAACACGACGGCCGACAAGCGGCTGTTCTTCGACATGTTTTACGAGGCCGAGAAGAAGCCGGGAGAGGCGAGCGCGGTTGCGCCCGCGCCATGATATTGCGGCGGCGCAAGAAGCGCCGGCGCGATGAGGAAATCGGAGTTATGGGAGTTATGGGAATTATGGGAATTATGGGAATTATGGGAGTTATGGGATCTATGGGATCTATGCGACCTATAGGACCTATAAGACCTATAGGACCTATATGGCCTATTGCGCCTACGTAGACTATCGCCTTGCTTGGCGAACCAGAGGAATCGTTGTTCACCACGATGACGAGGCGCCGCCCCGCGAAACGTCATTCCCGCGGAGGCGGAAATCCAGGAAGATGAGAGCGCCCGAACGGGGGCTGTTGCTGTCTTTTCGGCGAAAATTCGCGAGCGTCGCGCCGTTGGGCGCAACCGATGATTCTGGATTCCCGCCTCCGCGGGAATGACGTCTCACGGGGCGGGGCCGCCGCGGCAATGGGCGCAACCGATGATCCTGGATTCCCGCCTCCGCGGGAATGACGTCTGACGAGGCGGCGCCGCGCAATCGTGGGGAGACAATTTTTCTGGGTCGCCAGGGCAATTGACAGTTTCTATCAGACCGATAGGAGCGATACGGCCTATATGACCTATGTCCCGTGCGGCGGCTATCGACGGCCCACGGCCAAACTGCGCGGCTGGCCCTCGCCCGCCGCGCCGCGCGCGGCGACGTCTCCCAGAGGGTGAGGTGACGACGCCCGCACCCGCCGCGCTCCGCGCGGCGACCTCTCCCGGAGGGAGAGGTTTTTATTTCGCCTTTTGCTTCGCCAGGATCTTTTCCACCTGATCCATATAGCGATTGGCGCGGGCCATCAACGCTTCGTAGGCCTCGGGCCGGGTCATGTCGGCGCCGGCTTTTTTCAGCAGCTCGACGGGATTCTCCGAGCCGCCGGCGCGCAACAGATATTCGTAATAGCGGTTCAGCGCGCCGGGTTCGCGTTTGATGATCTTCTGCGAGAGCAAGCTGGCGGCGGCGAAGCTCGTCGAATACTGATATACGTAATAATTGTAGTAGAAATGGGGGATAATCGCCCATTCGACGCCGATGAAATCCGGCACGTTCGTCACGCCCTGGTCGTGGCCGTAGTATTTGCGCGCCAGCTCGAGATAGAGCTTGTTCAGCGATTCGTCGGTCAGCGCCTCGCCCTTTTCCACCTTTTGGTGAATCAGCAATTCGAACTCGGCGAACTGCACCTGGCGGAAGAAGGTGCCCTTGATCGACTCGTCGAGGAAATGGCCGAGCAGGTAGAGTTTCTCGGCGTCGGTCTTGACTCGTTTGAGCATCAGGTCGTTGACCAGGTTTTCGTTGCAGGTCGAGGCGACCTCGGCCATGAAGGTGGAATAGCTCGAGGTCGGGAACGGCTGGCCGCCGTTGGAGAAGAAGGAATGCATGGCGTGGCCCATCTCGTGGGCCAACGTCAACGCCTCGCCGTAGGTGCCGTTGTAATTGAGCAAGATGTACGGGTGCACGCCGTAGGCCGAGCCGTCCATGTAGGCGCCGGAGTCTTTGCCTTCGTTGGGGAAGGCGTCGATCCAGCCCGAAGTGAACGCGCCTTTGACCGTGTTCACGTACTCCGGCCCCATCGGCTTCACGGCCTCGAGGAGGATTTCCTGCGCCTGCTCGTAGGTGACCGGGATGCCCGCTTCCTTGGTGAACGGCACGTACAGATCGGTGTATTCGAGCTTCGTTTTGCCCAGCGCTTTGGCCTTCAACTTGAGATACCGGTGGAAGGTCGGCAGATTGCGGTGCGCCGCCTCGATCAGACTGGTGTAGATTTTCGGATCGATGCCGTCGTAGTCGAGCGCCGCGGAGAGCGTGTCGGGGTAGCCTCGCGTATCCATGACGAAGCGGTGCGCTTTCATCTGATCGTACAGCGTTTCGGCGAACGTGCGCGCGAAACGGGCGTATTGGCCGAAGAACGTTTTGAAGGCCGCGAGGCGGTCGGCTTCGATCGGGCTCTGGCGCAAGCGGTCGTAGGTGGCATAGTCGAGCTTCGCCTCAACGCCGTCGGACAGCTTGATCGTCTCGTGCGGCAGGTCGGCGTTGGCGAAGAGGGAATAGAGCGAGCCCGGCGAGCTGGTCAGGTCCGACGCCGCGGCCATGATCTTCTCTTCCTTCGGCGAAAGGATGTGCGCGCGGCGGCGCATCGTCTCCTGCACCGGGAAACGATAGACGGCCAGCGCCGGGAGCTGCGCGAAGAACGACCCGATTTTGCTCGGGTCGGCGGCGACGATCTCGGGCTCGACGAACGAGGCGGCCCCGGCGAATTTGGTGCGGATCGTCTGCGTTTCGGAGAGCAGCGCTTTGTTGTCGGACACCCGCGCATCCTGGTCGGCGGACCGCTGCGCGTAGGATTCGAGCCGTCGCAGGCGCTGCTCGATGTCCCAATAAAGATCGAGCGCGGCTTTGAAGGTCGCGGCCGACTCGGTCAGTTTGCCCTTGAACGCGGCCAGCTTGTCGGCGTCGGCGAGGATGTCTTCCTTGGCCTTCTTCACCGCGTCGGCGTTCTTGTACAGCGCCGTCAGATCCCACTTGTACTGGGCGGCGATTTCGCTGCGTTCCTTCGCCGGCGAATCGGCCGCGAAGGCGAGCGCCAACAACGCGAACGCCAGCCACACGACGAGCAAACGTTTGGTCTTCATCGATCGGTTCCTCATGCAGGAATTAATGAGCCGCTTTTTCGGAAAATCCGGCCCCTACAATAACAACGACGAAGCGGGCGGACAAGCGCGGGGCGTATGAGCGCGCGCTACGGCGCTTTCGCGGCGGGCGCGGCCTGATTCAGCGTTTCGTCGTAGGGCATCCAAACGACGGAAAACATCAGCCGCTCGATGGCGCTGACGCCCGCTTTATCATCCGGCCGGTGTTTGACGTAAAACCCGGCGGCCACGGTTTGTTCGGTGGGCTGATTGATCAGCAGCGCCCGGTTGAAATAGAAAGCCCGCAGGTCGTCCGCGTGCAGACGAATAAAATCGGAGACGTGCAACTGGCCGCTTTCGGCGTCCATCTTCATGTTGGCCGGATCGGCGGCCCAGGCGTCTTCGACGCGCGCCAACTGGCGATCGACCTCGGGGCCGACGAACGCCTCGGCGAGCGCCGGCGGGCCGCCCTTCGTGCCGCGCTGGAGGCCGAACTGCCACGAATGCGCGTTGAATTTGCGCAGATAATGGAAATCGATCTCGTGCAGATTGGCCGGGCCGTAAATCGTGTTCCATTTGTAGTTCGTCCACAGCCCGCCGATCTGGCGCGGGCTGACGTTTCCGGCGGCGTCGGGTTTGAGCGGCCAGTTGCGGACGATCGCGTCCAACAGGCAGGCGTTGTACAGGTTGAGCCAGTACGCGAGCTTCTGATTGATCGTCCACGGGCTGTATTGATCTTCGGTCACTGCGCCGAGGGTTTTGATGTACGCCGTCAGCGCCGGCGCCGAGGCCTTCACGCCGTCGTAATCCACCAGACCGTTGCGGACATTGGCCTTCAAGATTTTGTCGAACGCCGCGTGCGTATGATCGAACGCGTCTTGCGCCGACGCCGCGACCGCCAACGCCAACACGCACACCGCTACGCACACAACAAGCCGCCACCGCATCGCTGACTCCCTAGCCGGCCTTATCCGCCGAATTTGACGATGCGCGCAAAGCCCGCCGCCTGCAACGACGCGCCGCCGACGAGCGCGCCGTCGATGTCCGGCTGCCCCATCAGTTCGTCGACATTGTCGGCCTTCACCGAGCCGCCGTATTGCAGCCGCAGCGCGGCGGCGAACGCGTCGCCGAAAGCGCCGGCAAGCTGTTTCCGGATGAAGTCGTGCGCTTCCTGCGCCTGCGCCGGCGTCGCGGTCTTACCCGTGCCGATCGCCCAGACCGGCTCGTAGGCGATCACCAGCGTCGCGAGTTCCGTGGCGGCGAAGCCGGCCAGGCCCTCGGCCAGTTGCGTTTCCAGCACGTGGAACGTGGCGCCGGCCTCGCGCTCGGCCAGGGTCTCGCCGATGCAATAGATCGGGATCAGCCCCGCGGCCAGCGCCGCTTTGGTTTTCGCGCGGCACGAGGCGTTGGTTTCGCCGAAGAACTGGCGCCGTTCACTGTGCCCGACCAGCACGTAAGCGCAGCCGGCGTCTTTGACCATCGGCATCGCCACTTCGCCGGTGAACGCGCCTTTCGGCTCGGCGTGGGCGTTCTGGGCGCCCAGGCCCAGGCGCGAGCCGGCGATCGCCGCGCGGACCGTGGCGAGGGCGGTGAACGGCGGAATCAGGACGACATCGCGGTCGGCGAGGCCGCCGACGTCTTTCGCCAGCGCGCCGGCGAGCGCGGCCGCTTCGCCGATGAGCATGTGCATTTTCCAGTTGCCGGCAATGATCGGACGACGATTCATGATATTTCCTTCATCCGTGGCCAGTGGTCAGTGGCAAGTGCTCAGTTGTTCGACAGGAATGCCGGAATTCCGCATTCCGAATTCCGCATTCGTCATTGTTCGAGCGCGGCGACGCCGGGCAAGGTCAGGCCTTCGAGCAGTTCGAGGCTCGCGCCGCCGCCGGTCGAGATGTGGCTGATTTTGTCGGCGACGCCGGCTTTTTTCACCGCGCTGACCGAATCGCCGCCGCCGACGACGGTCACCGCGTCGGCCGCGGCGACCGCGCGGGCGATGGCGAAGGTGCCCTTGGAGAACGCTTCCTGTTCGAAGACGCCCATGGGTCCGTTCCAGACGATGGTCTTGGCCTCGGCCAACGCCGCGCTGAACAGTTCGACGGTTTTCGGCCCGATGTCGAGGCCCATTTGGTCGGGGGGGATCCCGTCGTTGGACACGATCATCGTCTTGGCGTCGGGCGCGATGGCGGCGGCGACCACGTGGTCGACCGGCAGCAGCACCTTGACGCCGCGTTTCTCGGCCTCTTCCAACATCTGGCGCGCGTAGGCCAGGCGGCTTTCATCGAGCAAACTCTTGCCGATTTCGAAGCCCTGCGCTTTGAGGAACGTGTAGGCCATGCCGCCGCCGATGATCAGGCCGTCGACTTTCTTGAGCAGATTTTGGATCACGCCGAGTTTGTCGCTCACCTTCGCGCCGCCGAGCACGGCCCAGAACGGACGGTTGGGGTCGGCCAGGGCTTGATCGAGATAACGCAGTTCCTTGCGCATCAACATCCCCGCGCCCTTTTCCTTCACGAGACGCGGCAGGGCGTCGATGCTGGCGTGCGCGCGGTGGCTCGAGCCGAACGCGTCGTTGACGTAAACGTCGGTGATCTCGGCGAGCTTGGCGGCGAAATCCGCGTCGTTCGTCGTTTCGCGCGGGTCGAAGCGTAGATTTTCGAGGAGCAGGACCTCGCCGTCTTTGAGTTGGTTGGCGACGACGCGTACGCCGTCGGAAATGACGTCCGGCGCCATGATGACCTTGCGATCAAGCAGTTCGGCGAGCCGCTCGGCGACCGGCATCAGGCTCATGCTTTCGTCGCGCTTGCCCTTGGGCCGGCCCAGGTGGCTGGCGATGATCAGCCGCCCGCCCTTGCGCAAGATTTGGCGGATCGTCGGCAGCGAGGCCTGGATGCGCGTGTCGTCGGTGATTTTGCCGTCTTTGAGCGGCACGTTGAGGTCCGCCCGCAGAAAGACGCGTTTGCCTTCGAACTGCAGGTCGTCAAGATACTTGATCGCCATGGCTCGGTTCCTTTTCTCGCAGACTGAGGAAATGGATCAAATCCGCGAGGCGGGCCGCATAGCCCGTCTCGTTGTCGTACCACAATAATAATTTAACCAGCGTTCCGCCGCCGTCAGGGTCGGCCGCGATCAGGGTGCGCGGCGCATCGAGGACCGCGCTCGCCGCGGCGCCGAGAAAATCGCAGGAAACCAACGGCTCGTCGCAGATTTCGAGGATGCCGCGCAGGCGGCCGGCGGCTTGGCGGCGCAGGCAGTCGTTGACGGCCGCCGCGTCCGCCGGCGCGCGCAACAGGACCGTCAAATCGACCAGGCTGACGTTCGGCGTGGGGACGCGCAACGAGAGCCCGCGCAGACGCGGGGCCAGTTCGGGCAGCACGAGGGCCAGCGCGGCGGCGGCGCCCGTCGTGGTCGGGATGATGCTCAACGCAGCGGCGCGTGCGCGGGCGAGATCGGCGTGGGGCGCGTCGACCAGCCGCTGGTCCTGCGTGTAGGAATGCACGGTGGCGACGACGCCCTGCCGCACGCCAAATTCGGCGTCGAGGGCCAGCAGCACGGGCGCGAGAGCGTTGGTCGTGCAACTGGCGTTCGAGACCAGATGATGCGCCGCCGGGTCGTATTCGCGCTCGTTGACGCCGAGCACGATGGTCTTGATGGTTTCTTTGTCGGCGAGCGCGGGATTGGCCGTTAACACGGCCTTGCAAGCCCCGGCGTCGAGATGGCCTTGCAGATCGGCGCAGCCGCAGTGGCAACCCGTCGCGTCGACCGCCGCCCAGACGCCGAGACCGCGCCAATCGAGGTCGCGCGGGCGGCCGGCGCGAAAAGTCGGGATCGCGCAGCCGTCCACGACAAGGCGGTCGCCTTCGGCGCGCGCCTCGCCGGGAAAGCGGCCGTGCACGGAATCGTATTTGAGAAGATGGGCCAGCACCGGCGCGGCGGCCAGATCGTTGATCGCGACAACCTCGAGATCGTTTCGCCGGCGCGTCGCGCGGAAGAACGCGCGGCCTACGCGGCCGAACCCGTTGATAGCGACCCGAATCGCCATGCAGCCTCATTTGTGAACGGCGCGGCGACCGCCAACGCCGCAGGTCGCGAATCTTATCCCGCGACGGCGGAGTGTCAACCGGGAGAGAGAGTGAACAAGGAAGAAGGAAAAAGGCCGCTCGCCAGCCGCCGAAAGGCTGATCGTTCGGGGGCGTCGGTCGGCGCGCTAGAAGGTCAGCTTGAAAACGTTGCCGTGCCAGATTTTTTCGAGGCCGTAGCGGCCGGGCTCGGCCGAGAGCGAAACCTTCGGGAGTTTCCAGTCGACGGCGGCTTCTTTCTTTTCGATCGTCAAACTGGCGGGGGCGTCTTCGTGTCCGGCGTTGACCGGCAGCGTCATGCCCAGCACGATGCCGGCGGCCGTGCCAATCATGCCGGAGGCGATCAAAACCGTCGAGAAATTGCGGTCGGCCACGGGGTTGTAATAGAAAATCAAGACCATGCCGCCGACGATCACGCCGGTGACCGCGCCGATCGCCGTGGCGATGCCCAGGACCTGGCCGCGCCCCGGCTCGAAGGGCGGCGGCGGCGGGGCATAATCCCCGGACTGCGGATCGCGCACCATCTGGGTAGGATCATCGGCCCGCGCGGCCGTCGTGACGGCCAACAGCGCAACGCATAAGAAGCAACATAGCAGTGAACGCACGATTCTCCGCTCCTTGCAGGTTAGACGCCCTGACTCGGGATGCGTTACTTTAAATGGGCGGCGAGAAACAGGCAAGAGGCAAAAGAAGGAAAAAGGAAAAAGGAAAAAATCGGAGGACGCGGCGGCGCCCCTGCAGCGACCAGAGCCCCAAAGAATAAGGGGAAAAAAGCCAAAAGGCGGCGGCGATCATCCGGCGGAGGGATCGCGGTTGCGCGCAGGTTTTGCTTACTTTTTCCTTTTTCCTTTTTCCTTTTTCCTTACTCGCCGATCGCCTTGGCGACGACGCGCTTCCGGCGCCGGCCGTCGAATTCGCAGTAATAGATTTGTTGCCACGGGCCGAGGTCGAGCTTGCCCTCGGTGATCGGCAGGACAACCTGCGGATGGACGACGATGCTTTTCAGGTGCGCGTCGCCGTTGTCTTCGCCGGTGCGGTGATGTCGGTAATTTTTCCCGAACGGGGCCAGGTTTTCGAGCAACTCGTCGATGTCGGCGATGATGCCGGGCTCGGCGTCGTTGATCCAGACGCCGGCCGTAATGTGCATCGCGCTGACCAGGATCATCCCCTCCTGGATGCCGGATTCGCGCACCACCTTTTCCACGTCGTCGGTAATGTTCACGTACTCGCGACGCTTTTTGGTGTTAAACCACAAATAATCGGTGTGGCTTTTCATGCGGCCTCCTTGGCGCCCCGTGTTTACACCATTTGCAGGAATCTGAAAACCCGGCGCTAACCGAGCGCTAACCAAATGCCCGCGCGCGCCGACAGGCATGGCGGATTGAGCGGCGGCGTTCTGGCTCCGATCTGCTGACCTCTGTTTCCTGCCTTCTGACTTCTGACTTCCAGCCCGGGGCGAAGCAAGCCCCGCCTCTACAGATCCGCGCAATCGTGCAGCATCGGCACGGTCGCGGCGATGCCGAAGCGCTGCGCGACCGACCCGGCAAAGGCGGTCGCCGCGGTTTCTTCGCCGTGCACGACGAACGTGCGCGGTTTGCCGGCGGCGACGGGGGCGAGCCAATTCAGCAGGCCGTCGCGGTCGGCATGGGCCGACAAGCCGCCGATGGTGGCGACGTGCGCGGCGACAGCGATCGTCTCGCCCATGATTTTCACCCGCGGCGCGCCGTCGACGATCAGCCGCCCGAGCGTGCCGGCGCCCTGGAACCCGACGAAAACGATGCGGCTTTCGCGCCGCCAGAGGTTGTGTTTGAGGTGGTGCAATATGCGCCCGGCGCTGCACATGCCGTTGGCGCTGATGATGATGCTCGGCTCGCGAATATTGTTGATCGCCTGCGATTCCTGGACCGAGCGCGTGAAGCTTAGTTTCGGCACGGCAAGTGGATCGTGGTGGACGACGTTCAACTCGTGCAGCGTTTCCTCGTCGAAACATTCGGAATTTTCGCGCACGACCTGCGTCACGCTGATCGCCAGCGGCGAATCGACAAACACGCGGAACGGCGGCAGACCGCCCGCGTCGGACAGCTCGCGCAAGCGGTACAGAATTTCCTGGGTGCGGCCTACGGCGAACGACGGAATCACGACGTTGCCGCCGTCGTGGTAGGCGTCCTTCAGAATTTGCGCGAGTTCGCCGATGGTGTCGGCGTGGCTTTTGTGCAGCCGATCGCCATAGGTCGACTCGATGAGCAGCGCGTCGGTCGGCCGCGGCGGCGACGGATTGCAAATGATCGCTTGCCCCTCGTTGCCGACGTCGCCCGAGAAAGTCAGCCGGAAGGCGCGGCCGTTTTCCTCGACGACGGTCTCGACGAACGCGCTGCCCAGGATGTGCCCCGCGTCGCGGAACACGGCCCGCAGGCCGGGGACGAGCGGCGCTTCCTGCTCGTATTCGTGGGCGACGAACAGCTTCGCCGCGGCCTCGGCGTCGTCGATCGAATAAAGCGGTTGGATCGGCGGCTCGCCGGCGCGCGCCGCTTTGCGGTTGTGGCGTTCGGCGTCGCCGGCGGCGATGTGCGCCGAGTCGAGCAGCATCAGCGGCGCCAACTGGCAGGTCGCGCGCGTCGCATGAATCGGCCCGGCGTAGCCCTCGTGGACCAATTTCGGCAGCAGGCCGATGTGGTCGATGTGCGCGTGCGTCGCCACCACGGCGTCCAACCGCCGCGGATCGAACACGAACAGCCCGTGGTTGCGCCGCTCGAGCGTCGCCGAGCCCTGGTACATTCCGCAATCGACAAGCACCGTGCGCTCGCCGATGTGCAGCAGATACGACGAGCCGGTGACCGTGCGCGCCGCCCCGAGAAACTCCAACCGCATGAACGCCTCCTGTTGTCGAACATTGAAAAAATATACCACGGATTTCCGCGGGAAAGTTTACGGCATCATCTAAACAGGATTCGCAGGATTTACAGGATGGACAAGATCGACCCGAGGGATCTTGAACGGATTCCGCCGCGGGCGTCTTGTTTTTCAACGGCCGACCGGCCATGATGATTCGGCAATCGCGGATTAAACCTGTGGTCATGCGGCCCGAATCTCGGCTGAGGAAAACATGCGCTTCACCGCTGAATTTTCTTTGATGCGCGCCCTGCGCCGCCTTGCGCTGCCCGCGCTGTTGGCGCTGGCGCTCGGCTGCGCGCCGACCGTGAAACATCTCAACCTCTTCGGCAAAGATCCGGAACACGTGTGGCTGGTGTACGGCGTCGAAAAAGACGGCAGTGTCACGCCGCAAGGGTTTCAGCATCCGGCGAAATTCACCGCGGAGCAAATCGACGACATGCTCACGGCCGTGCGCTATGGCGAGGACTTCATGTACGCTTGGCGCGACCGCGGCCGGGTTTTCTTCGAGGCGGAGCGGGCGAAATTGGCGCCGTGGCTCGCCGACGCCCTCGGCCGCGCGACGCCCGATCAGTGGGTCCATTTCGCGATCACGAGCATGAAGACCGAATTGCTGTTCAAGACCCTGCGCATGAGCGACGGCGCGTGTTTCGTCAAGGACGGCAAGTTCAATCTGGTCATGGCCAATCTGAATTATGAAGTCATCGAACCCGACCACGACTTATTCATCCACGACCCGCGCGACCGCTCGCTGTTCGGCATGTTCCGGCTCACGCCCATGCCCGAGAAAGGCATCGAGGCGCCGCCAGTGGTCAAGGGCGACAAGTACCTGAACACGGCGCACCGCAATTGGCTCACGATCGACACCACGAAGTTTTTTGAGGTCCTGGCCCAGGAACGAAAGGCCGCCCCGCCGGCGACGCCGCCTCCCGTGGAGGCGCCGCCGCTGACTGCGCCGCCGGTCTCGCCGCCGCCCCCGCCGCCGCCCCCGCCGGGCGGACGGACCTAGCGACCGGCGGGCCGGCCGGCGCGCGACGCGGAGGCGAACGGGTTGCGCGGTTTACGCGTCGGTTCCCAACGGCTGTCCCGCCGGCGGGTTCTCCTTTTCGAACATCGGGTAGAGAATCGGCAATATCAGCAGCGTCAGGAACGTCGCGGTGACGAGCCCGCCGATGATGACGACGGCGAACGGCCGCGCGGTTTCGGCGCCGACGCCCTTCGACAACGCGGCCGGCAATAGCCCCAAGGCCGCCATCATGCTGGTCATCACCACGGGCCGGACGCGCGAGACGGCGCCTTCGACGACCGCTTCGTCCATCGGCTTTCCCTCGTGCCGCAACTGCCGGATTCGTTCGACCAACAACACGCCGCTTTGAATTGCGACGCCGAACAACGCAATGAACCCGACCATCGACGAAACCGACAAGTTCAAGCGGGCCACCGGCAACGCCAAAATGCCGCCCACCGCCGAAAACGGCACGCACAGCAAAATCAGGCCAGCCAGCCGGCCCGACGAGCCGAACGCCGAGAACAGGAGGAAGAACATCGCGATCAACGTTAGCGGAATCACGACCAGCAGCCGTTTCGTGGCCCGCTGCTGGTTCTCGAACGAGCCGGCCCACGCGACGCGATAGCCTTTGGGCAGCCGCGCGATCTCCGGGTCGATGCGCTTTTTGATCTCGGCGACGAGCGAGCCCAAGTCGCGGTCGCGCACGCCGAATTTGACCGCGATGCCGCGGGCGTTTTCCTCGCGGTACAATTTGGAAAAACCCGAACCCACGTTGACCGTCGTCACCGAACCGAGCGTCAGCCGTTCGCCGTTCGTGCCGAACACGGGAATATTGCGAATCGAGTCCACGTCCGACACGGCGTGCGGCGTCAGTTTCACCGTCAGATCGAACGTCCGCTCGCCTTCCAGCACCTGCGTCGCCACGCCGCCGCCCATCGCCGTTTCGATCACCGTTTGAACGTCCGACACGCTCAACCCGTACCGGGCGATGGCGTTGCGGTCGACGGCGATCTGAATTTGCGGCTGACCCAACAGGTGCTCGGCGCTGACGTCGGCGGCGCCGGGGACGCTCTTGATGATCTCCGCCAGGCTATCCGCGGCCTTTTGCAGCACGCCCGCGTCTTCGCCGAATATCTTGAGGCTCAGTTCGCTTTTGATTCCGGACACGGCCTCGTTGACGTTGTCTTCGATGTACTGGCTGAACTGCGGGTCGATCCCCGGAATGGCCTTCAGTTTCTTCGCCATGGCCTCGCACAATTCCTCGCGCGTCTTCGCGGTCGTCCATTCCGGTTGCGGCCGCAGGCCGACGCCGAACTCGCAGACGTCGAACCCGTTGATGTCCGTGCCGTCGTCCGGCCGGCCCAGATCGCTCCAGACGTCGCTGACCTCCGGAAACGAAATCAAGATGCCGCGCATGTTTTTTACGAGGCGGGCCGCCTCGGAAGGCGCGATCGTTTCGGGCATGAACACGCGGACCCACAGCGTTCCCTCTTCCAATTTGGGCAGGAACTCGGTGCCGATCAGCGCCAGGCAAACGACGCCGCCCAGCAGCAATGCGGCGACGCCGAGCAGGACCTTCGTCCGCGCGCGGATCGCGCCGAGCAGCAACGGGCGATACCAACGCAGCAGATCCCGGACAATGCGGGATTGTTCCAGGCCGACTTTCTTGCGCAAGGCGAAGGTCGCCAGAACGGGCACAACCGTCAGCGCGAACAACGTGCCGGCGATCACGGCGAACGTCAGCGTCAACGCCATCGGCCGGAAGATTCGGCCTTCGACGTGCTGCAGCGAATACAGCGGGATGAAAGCCGTCAGCAGAATCGCCTTGGCGAACAGGATCGGCCGGCCCATCTGCGACACGGCTTCGACAATGATCGCCGCGATCGGCGCCGGGCCGGCGGGCGCGAGGCCCACGGAGCAAGGGTCCACTTGGACCAAATCGCCGGCCGCCGGCGCGGGGCGGCGTTTGCGCTCTTCGAGCAACCGCAAAATATTCTCGATGATCACGACGGCGGAATCGACGATGATGCCGAAATCGATGGCGCCCATGGAAATCAGATTCGCCGGAATGCCGCGCAAATCGAGGAGGAAAAATGCGCCGAGCAGCGACAAGGGGACGACCGAGCCCACCACCAGCGCCGACCGCACGTTGCCGAGACCGAGAAAAAGCAGCAGCACGCCCAGCACCAGCGTGATGCCTTCGAGCATGTTGCGGCGCACGGTATGGAGGGTCAGCGCGAGCAACGGCGCCCGATCGTACGGCAGAATCACTTTCACGCCGGGCGGCAAATAATGAGCGTTGATCTCGTTCACTTTTTCATGGACGCGCTCCAGCGCTTCGTGCGCGTTTTCGCCCCGCCGCATCAGCACGATGCCCTGCGGCACGTCGTCGTTGTCCGTCCAGCCCTGCGGGTCCGCGCCGTTCGGCGCGCCGGTGCGCTGCGGACCGCGGCTCAGTTCCCAACCGGCTTTGACCGCGAGGCCGACGCGATTCAGGCGGACCTTCTCGCCGATCGTGACCGCGCCGATGTCGCGAATGCGAATGGGGACGCCGCCGCGCGTGTCGACGGCGATCGCGCCGATGTCGTCGGTGTTTTGGACGAAGCCGAGACCGCGGACGATGTACAATTCCGAGCCGTGCTCGACGTAGGAGCCGCCGGCGTTGCGGTTGCCGTTGGCCAAGGCGTCAAAGACCTGTTTGAGCGACAGGTTGTAGGCGCGCAGCCGCAGCGGATCGACCAGCACCTGATATTCCTTGACCGGTCCGCCGAATTCGACCACGTCGACCACGCCGGGGACGGTCTTCAATTGGCGCTCGACGACCCAGACCATCGTCGCTTTCAAGTCGATCGGCGAAAACCCGGGCGGCGCGGTCAGCGACACGCGGCAGATTTCACCGATAGCGGTGGCGTCGGGCGACAAGCTGGCCTGCGCGCCCGGCGGCAGCGTGACGTTGGCCAGATGCTGAAACGCCTGATTGCGCACGTAGTCGCTGCTCGCGTCGTCGGCGAAAACCATGGTCACGACCGACAGCCCGAACAGCGAATACGACCGCATCGACAACCGCTTCGGGATGCCGTTCATTTCGCTTTCGAGCGGAATCGTGACGAGCTTCTCGACTTCCTCGGCGGCGTGCCCGGGAAAGAGCGTGATGATTTGCACTTCGAGATTTGTCACATCGGGATAGGCGTCGACGGGCAATGTCACATAAGCGCGCACGCCGGCGACCACGAAAACCGCCGTCAGGAACAGCAGGATGGCCCGGTGCTGCAAGGCGTAGGCGGTGAACTTGCCCATCGTCATTTCCCGCCGGACTCGATCAGTTGTTCCAGAAGCAGGCTGCCGTCGGTCACGACGCGGCGGCCGGCCGCCAGGCCGCCGGTCACGTTGATCTTGCCGTCGTGTTCGCCGTCGATCTGCACCTCCTGCCGCGCGAAGCGTCCGCCGCCCTCGTCGACGAACACGTAGTATTTGCCGTCTTTCAGAAAGATGGCGCGCTTCGAGATCGCGGTTTCGGGCGCGGCGCTCTTCTGCAGGTCCACGGCGACGTACATCTCGGCCTTCAGCCGCCGCGTCGGATTGTCGATCGCGCCGCGCGCTTTGACCGTCCGCGTGCCCGGATCGAGCGCATCGGTGATCAGGTTCAACGTCCCGGCAAACGTCTCGTCGGGATAAGCCTGCGTGCGCACGGCGAAGGTCTGGCCGGGGTGCAGCGAGGACAAATCCTTCTCGGCGACATCGAGTTGCACCCACAAGCGGGTCGGGTCGGTCACGACAAACAACGGCGGCATCGCCGAGATCAGTTCGTCGGGGCGGACTTCGCGGCCGACGCTCAGATTGCGCTCCACGATCACCCCGGCGATCGGGCTGCGCAACGTGAACGCGCCCGCCGTTTCCGCGCCGACCGAACCGACGTTCGCCAGCCGCGCCGCCGCCCGCTCTTTTTCGGCGCGGGCCCGGTTGAAATCGGCCTCCGCGCTTTCCACATCTTTTTTCGCGGCGGCCCCGTGATCGAACAAATCGCGCATGCGCGTCCGGGCGCGGTCGGCCTGCGCAAAATCGCTGTCGGCCTTGCGGGCGTCGGCCTTCGCCTGGCCGAAATCCGGCGAATCGATCAGGGCCAGCGCCTGGCCCTTGGTCACGGGTTTGCCGATATCGACGAAAATTTCGCGCACGCGGCCGGCCAGCGGCGCAAAGACGCGCGCGGTCGCGTCGTCGTTCCAGACGAGCCGGCCGGTCAGGTGAATGAACGAACCCTGGCGCGTCTCGACCGGCTCGATCGTCAACGAGGCGAGTTGCGGGGCGTCCTTCAGAATCACGCGCTCGCCCGCGACTTCAAAGCGGGTGTCTTTGTCCGCCGCGCCACCCCGCGCGCAGCCGGCAATCGCGCCCGAGAAAATGAACATCACGATGACGACGATGTTTCTCATCGGTTCCCTCTTCTCACGAACAAATCCGTGGGCCATTTGCGCACGCCGCACCGTTGGGCGCCGTAAGTTGCATGGTTCACTGTTCACTGTTCGCTGTTCCCTGCTCATTGCCCGCCCAGCGCCGCTTTCAGGGCGGCCGCGGCGGCGGCGGTGTCGCCCGCCGCTTGGGCCGCGCCGAGGCGGACATCGTTGTCGGCGCGTTCCGCGGACAGCAGATCCAACAGCGAGGCATTGCCCTTCTCGTAGGCATAGGCGACCGCCTGCCGGACCTGCGCCGAGCGTTGGCGGATCGAATCGCGATACGCCCGCCAGCGCAATTTGGCGGCGCGATACGCCACGCGCGCGGTCAGCACGTCGGCGGCGATTTGCGCTTGCGTCTTCTCGACCGCGAGCCGCGCCTGATCGCGGGCCGCGGCCGCCGTGCGCACGCCGCCGAGGTTGAAATTCCAGAACGGCAGCGGCAGGCTCAATTGAAAGCCGACCGTATTCGGTTGATCGGGCGGCTGGCGTTCGTACTGGGCGCCCACCGTCAGATCGGGAATCGCGGTCGCTTTTTGCAGCCGGACATCCGCTTCGGCCTTCCGTTGCGCGGTCTGGGCCGCGACAAGGTCGGGCCGCGGCGCGGTCGGTTCCTGCGCCTCGCCCGCGTCGGCCTCCGCGAGGGCGTCGAGCGTCTCGGCGGCGCGCCACTGACCGGTCGGTTGGGCGGCGCCCAGCAGCGTCTCCAACGCGATCCGCGCCGCAACGGCGGCCGCCTCGGCGTCGTCGGCGTCGAGTTCGAAGCGTTCCGCCGCGATTTCGATCTGCGCTTTGTCGGTGACGGAAATATCCCCGGCGCGCAGCCGCACGGCGGCGATCTCGGCCTCCTGCCGCAAGGTCGCGGCCGACTCGTTCAAGATCTTGACGTTCTCCTCGGCCTGCACCGCCGCGACAAAAGCTTTGGCGACGTTCAGATTGAGCTGGCGTTTGGCGTCGAGAAATCGCGCGCGGGCGCTTTGCAGCCCGGCGGCGGCGGAATCCTGCCGGTGGCCGCGCTTGCCCAATTCGAACAGCTGGCTCAGCCCGGCGATCGAATCGTAGCTGCGGTCGAAATACGCGCCGCCCAGCGCGGTCCGGCTCGTGCGATCGACGTTGATCAGATTTTCCGCCAGATTCAGCGTCGGATTCGGAAATTCATGGGCCGTTTCGTCGACGCCTTTCGCCGCGTCCACGTCGCCGCCGGCGGTCAGCAGATCCCAATTGTTCTGCAAGGCCAGGCGTTGCGCCTCGGCCAGCGACAGCGTCGCCGGCGTCGCGACCGCGTTTTCCGCGCCCAAGGCGGCCGGAACCAGCGCGCCGAACAGCGCCGCGCAAACAACGGGCAGGACCAACGCCAGCGCGTGCCCGCGACCCATCTCCCGCATCGGCAACTCCTTTTCGCCATCCGGTCTGCCGCGACGCCGACGGCCAATAACCCTCAGTCTTTGAAGATTCGCGCGCCCCCAGCGCTTGCGGGCGCGCCTCGCGTTGGTGGCGAGACGGGCAGGCCCCACGACGTCGCACCGCATAAGTCTAGGAGATGGCGCCTTAAGCGTATGTCAGGCGTCGCCGAGTTTTTCTGTAAGGCGCGGCCTTACGCGACGTCGCCCGACGCGGCGCGTCAGGCGCGGTTGTCGTGCCAGCGAATAGCCTCGCGCAGCAGTTCGCGCTCGGTGTTGACGTTCAATTTTTCTTTGATGCGCGCGTAGAACGCTTGCACGGTTTTCACGCTCACGTGGAGCGATGCGGCAATTTCGCGCGTCTCTTTGCCCTGGCCCAAGAGTTCAAAGACTTCCAATTCGCGGTCGCTGAGCGAGGCGACGGGCGTTGCGCCCGGCGGCGGGCCCTCGACCAGTTTCTCGGCCATCGCGGCCGCGACGCGCTCGCTCATGAACCGCCGGCCGTTGACGACGCAGCGTATCGCCTCGACAACTTTCGTGGTGGACTCGCGCTTCATCACGTAGCCCCGCGCGCCGGCGCGAAAGACCCGTTCGGCATAGAGCAATTCGTCGTGCATCGACAGCACGACGACGGCGACTTCCGGGCACGACTGCTTGAGATCCTTGACCAACTCCAAGCCGGAGCCGGTTTTCAACGTGATGTCGACGATGGCCACCTGCGGTTTGACGGCGGAAATCGCCTGCAGCGCTTGCGGCGCGCCGTCGGCCTCGCCGCAGACGACCAGATCCGGCTGCTGGTTGATCATGTTGGTGAGCCACTCGCGCACCAACGGATGGTCGTCGACCAAGAAGACTCGCGTTTTCTGCTCCGTCATGACTGACCCGGCAAGGTGCAGGCGACGCGGACGCCGCCGTCGGCGCTTCGCTGCACGGCGCACGCGGCGCCGATGATCGCGGCCCGATGGCGCATGATCCGCAGCCCCATGCCATTGCTTTTCGGCAACGGTTCGGGCAACCCCACCCCGTTGTCGTCCACCGACAACGTAATGGCGCGGCCGCCGCGCAGCAGCCGAATGACGATGCGCGAGGCCTTCGCGTGCTTGACCGCGTTGTTCGCCGCCTCCTGCGCAATCCGGTACAGGTGCATCGCGGTCGCGGAATCCTGGATGGAGACGGGGGCTTCGTGGACGAAATCGCAACGAATCCCCGATCGTTCTTCGACGCCCGCCGCCAACTCGCGCAGCGAATCCATCAAACCGTCGCCGGTCATGTCGATGGGCGACAGGCCGAAAACCAGCGTGCGGTTGAGTTCCATGCCCTGCTCGACGAGCTGCACGATGCTGCCTGCGTCGGCGGCTTCCGGCAGCGATTTCGCCGCGAGCTTCTCTTTCAACACCTGGCCGGCCATCGCCGTAGCCGTGAGGTGCTGGCCCAAAACGTCGTGGAAGTCGTTGCGGATTCGTTGGCGCTCGCGTTCGCCGACGTCCAGAATTTCCCGTTCCAGACGTTCTCGTTCGGCCATTTCCTCGGACAGGGCGATCGTGCGCTGGCGCACGCGCTGCTCGAGTTCTTCATGGAGCGAACGCAAGCTCGCCAGCAGCCAGACCGACGTGAGGTAAAACGCGAGGGTGATCGCCGCGTTCCAGGCCGGCACGAACGGCTTCACGTAATGCGCGCCGGCCGCGAGGTCGCCGGCGAGCGACGTCGCCACGCTCAGCAGCGAAATGATCACGCCGAAACGCGTGCTGACGAACCAGACCGCCAGCGCGATCGCCAGCAAGTAGAAGACCGAAAAGGAAATCTCGAAACCGGTCAGATAATCGACGACGCCGACCGCCAGCACGATCGCCAGCGCCGTCGTGCGAAAAAACCACCATGGACTTTGTTTCGAACCCTCGATCAACGGAGCAACTCCTGTGTGAGGGAATCTAACGTGAGCGCGGGCCTGGGTGCAACTCGGAGGGAAGGAAAAAGGAAAAAGGAAAAAGGAAAAATTGTGCCGGGGACGCTCGCGGGGTCTCCGAGACGGCACCCAAAAAGCGGAGCGTTTTGGATCGAAGCGGGAAACCGTCGCGGTGAGAAGTCCAATGGTCCCCTGCGGAGTTCGGATTTTTTCCTTTTTCCTTTTTCCTTTTTCCTTCCCTCCCGCCGTTGCTCTGCCCGTGAAGAATGTTAAGTTTAGATAACAAGTATTTACGGTGAGACAGGCGATTATGTTCGAATCCGATAAGGCGGCCGGTCGGCCCTCGTTTTCCGAAGCGCACAATTCGGTGACGATTCCGCCGCAGCAAACCGGCATCCTGCGGCGCTTATTCGCCATTTCCGGGCCGGCGTTTCTGGTCGCCGTCGGGTACATGGACCCGGGCAACTGGGCGACCGACCTCGCGGCGGGTTCGAGCTTCAACTACACGCTGCTGTGGGTGCTGCTGCTGTCGAACCTGATGGCGATCCTGCTGCAAAGTCTCGCCTTCCGGCTGGGGATCGTCCGCGGCGTCGATCTCGCGCAGGCCTGCCGGCTCGAATATCCGCGCTGGGCGCTCGCGCCGCTCTATGGGCTTTGCGAAATCGCCATTGCCGCCTGCGACCTGGCGGAGGTCATCGGCTCGGCGATCGCGCTGCAATTGCTCTTCGGCTTGCCGTTGCTGGTGGGCGTGCTGCTCACGGCGCTCGACACGTTTGCACTGCTCTTCCTGACCAGCCTCGGCATCCGCAAAATCGAGGCCGTGACGCTGGCGCTGATCTTCGTGGTCGCCGTCGGCGTCGTGATCCAGGTGTTTCTCGGACATCCGGATTGGGGCGGCGTGGCGCGCGGCTTCCTGCCGGCGTTGCCCAACGCGAAGGCGCTGTACGTTTCGATCGGCATCATCGGGGCGACGGTCATGCCGCACAACCTGTATCTGCACTCGTCGCTGGTGCAGACGCGGCGCATCGGCCCGACCGCGGCCGACAAGCGCCAGGCGATTCGCTTCAACACAACCGACTCGACGATCGCTTTGAACGCCGCGTTTTTCGTCAACGCCGGGCTGCTGGTGATGGCCGCCGCGATTTTCTACCGCTCCGGCCACACCGACGTGGCCGAAATTCAGGACGCGTACAAACTGCTGACGCCGCTGCTGGGCGCGGCGGTCGCGCCGATCGCTTTCGCCATTGCGCTGCTCGCCTCGGGGCAGAGTTCGACGATCACCGGCACGCTCGCGGGGCAGATCGTGATGGAAGGCTTCCTCAATTTTCGCCTGCCGCCGTGGGTGCGGCGCATGATCACGCGGCTGGCGGCGATCATCCCCGCGGTGTTGACGATCGTTTTCGTCGGCGAACACGGCACCGGCGATCTGCTGATTTTGTCGCAGGTGGTGCTCTCGTTGCAGTTGCCGTTCGCCGTGATTCCGCTCGTGCATTTTGTCTCCGACCGCAAGACAATGGGCGAGTTCGCCGTGCGGCCGTGGCTGAAAGCGCTGTCCTGGCTGACCGCCGTGGTCATCCTCGGCTTGAATGCGAAGCTCGTCGCGGACACCGTAGGCGATTGGTCCGCGAGCGCGCACGGCGGCGTGGTGCTCGCCGTGGCGCTGCCGGTCGTCGGCGTTCTCGGCCTGTTCATGGTGTACATCGCGCTGAGGCCGCTGCTCGAAAAGATCCTGCTGGGCCGGCGCGAGGCCGGCGTCGGCATCCACCGCCCGGCGGACGATCTCGCCGGCGCGCTGGCGAAAGACGCGGCGCCTGCGCCGTACCGCAAGGTCGCCGTGGCGCTCGATTTCTCCGGCCACGACGCGCAAGTGCTGACCGAGACCTTGCGCCTCCTGGGCGAGCAGCGCCCCGCGCTGGCGCTGATGCACGTCGTCGAAAGCGCCGCAGCGCGCGTCATGGGCGGCGACGCGGGCGATCTGGAAAGCGCGCGCGATCCGCAGCGACTGGAAGACTACGCCAAAACCCTGCGCCAAGCCGGCTTCGCCGTCGCGGTCTTCGTCGGCTACGGCAAACCCGTGCCCGAACTGGCGCGCCTGATCAACGACTGGGGCGCCGACCTCGTGGTGCTCGCCGCCCACGGCCATCGCGGCTTCGCCGATCTGTTCTTCGGCTCGACCGCCAACAAATTGCGCCATCGGATTCGGGCGTCGATGTTTGTGGTCGGGAAAAAATAGGCTGGCTGGGGGAGCGCCAACGGCGCGAGGCGTTCCTGGGGCGTTGGCCCGTTTGATTTCACATGATCGCGTTCCTGGGGCGTTGGCCCTCCGACATGACCGCCGCCTCGGGGTCCCCCGCCTCTTCAGATCCCAGTCTCCCAGCCTCTCAGTCTCCGGGCCTTCCCGCAATTTGCCTTTTCCGATCTCCTGCCGCATCATCCGCTCACCTTTTTCGCAGGCGGAGGCAAGATGTTGCGTCAGCGGTTCGTATCCGTCGCCGTGCTGTTCGCCGTGGCGCTCGTCGCGGCCGTCGCGTTCGGCGACGGCGGCATCGCCCAGATGCCGGGTTGGCCGAAGACGGTCGCCGGCAACGCTACGTTCTCGAACATGGGCGGGCTGACGCTGGCGAACGTCGACGGCGGACCGGGCCTCAACGTCGTCGTCGCGACGACCGGCGGCGCGTTGTACGTCTGGCGCTACGACGGCACGGAAGTGTTCACGCAGCCGCTCGGCGGCCCGGCGCAGAGCCCGCCCGCGGTCGGCGATGTCAACGGCGACGGCAAGCCCGAGATCGTCGTCACGACCCGTTCGGACACGGACGCCGCGGGGGCGCCGATGGTTTACATTTTTTCCGGCGCGGGCGACCTGCTGAAGAGCGCCTCGATGTCGCACGGCGGCAGCATGTCGGAAGCGCCGACCCTCGCCGACCTCAACAACGACGGCAAGGACGAAATCATCATCGGCGAAGAGGGGAATCAAACCGGCTGGCTGTGGGCGCTCGACGGCAATCTGAACCCGCTGCCCGGCTGGCCGGTCCAACTCGACAGCGTGCCGGCGACCAGCGCGGCGGTTGGCGACATCAACCACGACGGCGAGCCGGAAATCGTCGTTTGTTCTTACCTGAGCGTCTATGCGTTCCATGTCGACGGCACGCTGCTGAGCGGCTTCCCCGTCGCTTTTTCCGGCGAAGATTACAGCTACGGTTCGCCCGCGCTCGCCGATTTGGCCGGCAACGGGAAACTCGAAATTATCACGGTCACCTCGGGCGATCACCCGCATGTGCACGCGATCCGCGACGACGGAACCGAACTGCCCGGCTGGCCCTACGATATCGGGCCCGACTGGTCGTATGCGCCGCCGTCGGTCGGCGATTTGGCGGGCGACGGCAACCTGGAAGTCGTCGTCGGCAGCTCGGGCGGCGACCTTTATGCGATCACCGCCGCCGGCAAGAATTTCGGCAATTTCCCGCTCGCGAACTCGGCCAGCACCGAGGGCAACCTCGTGCTCGCCGACCTCATCGGCAACAAGACCCTGGACATTATCTACACCAGCAACGTGACCGACGCCTCCGGGAACGGCTATCTGCTGGCCGTCGACGCCAACGCCAACCCGCTGCCGGAGTGGCCGTTGCGGCCGGCCGGCTTCACCTACATGAACGGCGCGACGCTCGGCGACGTCGACGGCGACGGCCTGCCCGAATTCGGCGGCCTTTCCGTGGCCGAGGACGGGACGATCTCGGTCAATTTGTATAAAGATCCCGATTACGTCTTCGGCCCCGGCGGCGTCCATTGGCGGACGTACCAGGCCGACAACGGCCACACCGGCGTCTACGCGCCGACGTTTCCGGCCGACGACGACGATGACGATGATAACGACGACAGCACCGATGACGACGACAACGATGACAACGCCGACGACGACAATGACGACAATGACGACAATGACGACAACGACGCGTCGCCGTCCGGCGGCGGCGGCAGCCACACGAAGAGCGGCTGCGGCTGCTGACGCCGCGTCTTTTCAGGGGAAATGTGTCCGGCCGGGGTGTAGATGCTTGCCATCGCCCCCGTGTGCGGCAGGGCGAGCGCAAAGTTCGCCCCTACGGGAATTATGTCTACCGCCCGCGGGCGTCGGGCCCCCACAAAGCTTTGTGCAGTTGCAGTTGCAGACGGAAACCGACCGGCGCGGCGATCACCCATTCCGCCAGCGTCGTGGGTTCGAGCCGGCCGTGCACCGGCGAGACCAGCAGGGGGCAGCGGCCTTCGAGGCGATGCGCGCGGACGAACGCGACGGCGAAATCGAAATCGGCGCGGTCGGCTACGACGAATTTCAATTCGTCGATCGGCCGCAGGGCGCGCAGGTTGTCCAAGAGAAACGGTTCGGCGACCTTGGCCGACGGCGGCTTGACGTCGATGATGCGCACGGCGCGCTCGTCGAGGCCGCCCACGGGGAGGACGCCGTTGGTTTCGACGAGCACCGTCGCGCCCTGATCGGCGAGGCCGGCGATCAGCGCCGGCGCGGCGGCCTGGTGCAGCGGTTCGCCGCCGGTGACGATCGCCAGACCCTGCCCCGCCTCGCGCGATTCGGCGAGCAGATCGCCGACGGTCCGTTCGTCGCCGCCGTCCCACGCGTAGGGCGTGTCGCACCAATCGCAGCGCAGGTTGCAGCGGCTCAGGCGGACAAACCACGCCGGCAGTCCCTGGCGCGTGGTTTCGCCGCAAACGCTGACGAACGTCTCGCAGATCAGCAGCGTGCTAGAACTGGACGAGACTGTAGATTGGCCAGCCGGCAAGCTTTTCCCGCCCTTTCAAGAAGGTCAGTTCGATGACGAACGCGCACTCGACGACGACCGCGCCCAGGTCGCGCGCCAGGCCGGCGACGGCGCCCATCGTGCCGCCAGTGGCCAGCAGGTCGTCGACGATCACGACGCGATCGCCGGGCCGCAGCGCGTCTTCGTGAATTTCCAGGGTATCGGTTCCGTATTCGAGCGCGTAGCTAACCTTCCGCGTTTTCGCCGGCAGCTTGCCCGGCTTGCGGACGATCTGCATGCCGCAGCCGAGCGCACGGGCCAGCGCGCCGCCGAAAATGAAGCCGCGCGACTCGATCGCCAGCACCTTGTCGATTTTCTGCCCGCGATAGCGCGCGACGAGCGCATCCACGGTCGCGGCGAAGCCCGCCGGGTCGGCGATCAAGGTCGTGATGTCTTTGAAGACGATGCCTGGCTTGGGAAAGTCGGGCACGTCGCGGATCAGAGCGGCCAGTTGCTTGAGGTCCATGAGTCCTCCGCTCATATACGACTAATTAGAATTCTTTTTGACAGGATCAACAGGATCAACGGGCCTGCCACGAGCGCAGTCGAGGGGATCAATTTCCCGGAGTCCGTTGTCGCGCCATCGTGTGGCGAACGAGCGCCATTGTTCACTGTTCGCTGATCCTGTTGATCCTGTTGATCCTGTCAAAAAAAACATCATCCCGGTGATCCTGTCCCTCACCCGCCTCGCTACGCGAGGCGACCTCTCCCAGAAGGAGAGGTTCCTTTGCCCGGCCGGCCGCCGCGCAACCCCAGACGAGCCGCGCCTACTGCGGCAGGTACTGCAGCGGATCGACCGCCTTCGAGCCGATGCGCACCTGAAAATCCAGCATCGGCGTGACCGCGCGGCCGGTCTTGCCGACGGTGGCGATCTGCTGGCCGCTTTTCACGACGTCGCCTTTCTGCACGCTCATCGTTTTGTTGAACGAATAAATCGTGAAGAAATTGTCGTCGTGACGAATGACGATCATGTTGCCGTAGCCCTTGAACTGGTCGGACGCCAGCACGACCTTGCCGTCGGCGGCGGCGACCACGGGCGAGCCTTCCGGCGCCGAGATTTCGATGCCGTGCGCGACGACGCCGTCGGCCTGCTCACCGAAGCGGCTGGTCACCTTGCCGCCCGGCGCCGGCCAGATGAACCGCGCCTTGCTGCTCGCCTTAGCGGCCGGCCCGACGCCGACGGCGGCCGGCGCGACCGCCGCGTTCTTGTCGGTTTTCTGCTTGTCGGCGAGCTGTTTCGGCGGATCTTTTTTCGGCTTGGCCGGCGGGGGCGTCGGCTCCGGCTCGTCGGGCGGCGGGGTCGCGTTTTTGGCCTGGTCCGCCGCCGGTTTTTGTTTGCTCGGCTTGGCTGCGTAGTCGGTTTTCTGCTGGCCCGGCAGCCGCGGGATTTTCAACTGCTCGCCGATCTGGAGGTTGTACGGATCGAGGCCCGGATTTTCCTTTTGCAGTTCCTGCACCGAAACGCCGTACTCCTTGCTCAGGCTGTACAGCGTGTCGCCCGGTCGGACGACGTGGTAGTACGCGCAGCCGACCGCCAGCGCCGACAGCAGCGCCACGATGGCCATCGCCGTTAGTCTACTCACGGCCGATTCCTCCTTTTTGGCACGCGACCCGCACCGCATCTTCCGGGTCGGCCGCCGCCGTCGCGCCGGGGATCGCCCACGAGCCGAGCCCCACCACCGGCTTGCCCAGCTTCAGCGCCACCGCGATCTCCGACAGCGTGCCGTAGCCGCCGGCGACGGCGATCAGCGCGTCGGCGCTGTGGGCCAGGATAACGTTGCGCGCGTGGCCCATGTTGGTGACGATCTCGACGTCGAGCTGCGCGTTGCCGTCGCCGCGCGCGCCGGTCGGCAGCACGCCGACCACGAGCCCGCCGGCCTCTTTGGCGCCGCGGCTCGCCGCCTCCATCACGCCGCCGAGCCCGCCGGTCAACAGCGTCGCGCCGGCCCGGGCGATCGCCGCGCCGACCCGTTGCGCGAGCGCCGCGGTTTCCGCGTCGCAGGCGGCCAGGCCGATGACGGCGATCTGCGGCCGGCGGTTCATCTCAACCCACCAGGTATTTCACGACGAGCAGCCCGATCGCCCATTTCATGATAATCAGGATCAGCAGCAGCGTCTGGTGCTCGTCGAGAAACGCGCGCGCCTGGCGGACGAACGGGGCGCGGGCCTCGAGTTCGTCCAGCGCCCGGCCGGCCCGGGCGGCCAGCGCTTCCCAGCGTGCGATGATGGCGGCGTTCATTTTTCCTCCCAACCGTAGTGCCCGATCAGCGGCACGAAGCGCACCGGCCCCAGGTCTTCCTTGACGATGCGCTTGCGCTCGCGGATGAAGCGAAAGAGGGTTTGCGAAGCGCGGTCGCCGATCGGGATGACCAGGCGGCCGCCGGTTTTCAGTTGTTCGATGTAGGGCTTGGGCTCGTCGGGCGCGGCGGCGGTGACGATGATGGCGTCGTAGGGCGCCTCTTCCTTCCAGCCGTGCGTGCCGTCGGCAATGCGCACCAGCACGTTGTGCAGCTTGAGTTCGGCGAAGAGTTTTTCGGCCGCGCGGCCGAGTTCGCGCACGCGTTCGACGGTAAGCACCTGGCCGGCGAGTTGCGCGAGGAT